>NZ_JBHZCS010000080.1:0-10412 GCF_042755705.1 Nocardia sp. NPDC059154 | reverse complement strand
CCTTCTCTCCTCCTCGCCTGCTCCTCTCCCCCCCCCCCCCCCCCGGGGCCGGGCTGCGAGCAGCCCATGCAGGCATCCTGGTACCTCAACCTCCATTGAGGTCAAGACGGTGTGACGGATTCGGGGAAGACTTGCCCCCGGTGCAGCAGCAGCTGCTCGCTCGGACGCTGGTAGTACGGGAGTGGGCCGGTGACGAATCGGGCAGTGCGACCGGTTGGTTCGCCCGATCGATGCAGCCATACGAAGCCCTGCCCCGAAACCTCCACCGTCCGCGGCAGCACCTGCCCCGCCCCGCGATGAAAGCCGTTGTCCAGCAGCAGATACACCGGCTCCGCCCGCAGCCGCGGCCACGCCTCCCGGAAATCCGGATGCAGGGGCAGCGCGGCGACCTCGCTCTCCGGAACCCACCGCACCGCATGCGTCTCGTGGTCGGGTCGCACCGGCGCTGCGATGCGCGCGTCCCCGACGACCGTGGTGAAAGTCCACCCACCCGGCGCCCGGGTGGTGACCCGCTCCCCGCGAATCACCACCCGCCCGGGATCGATTCCCGTTTCCTCCCATGCCTCCCGCAACGCGGCCTCCACTGCGCTCTCGTGGCTGTCGCACGCGCCACCCGGAATCGTCCACGTCCCCCGCGTCCCCGCTCGCCCTCGCGCCCGCAATTGCAGAAGCACTGCGCTGGAATCTGATTCGGCCAGCGGAACCCGCAGGAGCAGCCCGGCCGCGCCGTACCGCCCCCAGTGCCGCACCCCGTCGAGATCGCGAAACCACCCATTACCGTCGCCGCGCACGAACCCATCTTCGAGTGGTGATCACGTCAGCGGAAGTGCAGCAGCCCGTTCAGTACGAGGTCGACAACCTGTTCGGCGTCGTTCTCGGAGAACACTTCCCGTGTGACTTCGCAGGTCCGCCAGCTGGTGATCGGCGGGCGGGTCACGGCCGCTCGGCGCCCTCGGGCCACACCACCGTCACGGGCATGTCGCGCGCGCGGGCCGTCGCCACCACATCTGCGGTGCCGCCGAAACCGCGCGCGGGCAGTCCGTCCCACACCGCCAGCAGCTCCCCGGCCTCGTCGAGCATGCGGAGGCTGCCGGCCTGGTGCGCCTCGGGGTTCGATTCCTCGCGGTCCAGTTCGATGACCCGGTCGGCGGCGGTGAGGAGATGGTCGTAGACCGGGTGATGGAATGCGGGCAGGCTCGCCCGGTACCGCCGGGCCGGGACGACCGCGATCAGTACACCGCCGGCATCCAGGATCGCCTGCGCGAAGAGCGAATCCGGCCCGTCGGCCAGGCAGCTCACCCCGACCGGGGGCGGGCCGCCGGGCCGGATGCGCAGCGCCACCTCCAGTCGCAGCGCCCGATCCACCAGGGCGAGTGTGGCCGCGGGCAGCCCGCGATGCCCGGTGATGGCGACGCTCGTCATCGATCGTCTCGTCCGTAGAGGGTCGCGAGGGCGTCGTCGAGTGCCCTCGCCTCGACGGTACGCGCGGGCAGATCGGCGCGGAATGCTCTGGCCAGGCGGGTGATTCGCTCGCTGTGATAGGTGAGACCGACCAGCAGCGCCTCGGCCGCCAGCGCGCAGCCCGCCTCGATGTCGCCGCTGGGCGCCAGCACCTGGGCGTGCTCGACCTTGGCCAGTGCACGCGGCTTCTCGGCGGTCAGCGCGGAGTCCGCGTTCTCGAAGGCGAGGTGTGCCGCGCGATTGTCGCCCAGCCGGGTCAGCGCGCTGGCCTGATACCGCGCCGCCTTGGGCCCGTCGAAGACGAACACCCACGGCCACTGCGGTTCTCCACCCTGCCGATCCACCAGCCGCTCGGCCCGCCGCAACGCCCCCAGCGCACCGGCGCGATCCCCGGTCGCGGCGTAGGCGACGGCCAGCAGCGACGACATCCACGCCCCGGCACTGTCGGGCGCCTCGCGCCCCAGCTGCGCGGCGGCAGTGCGCAACAGGGTCAAACCCGCTCGGGCATCACCCATTTCGACCGCGTAATGCCCGAGGCTGGCGGTCATGTACGAGACCAGCAGCGGATGATGCGTGCGCTCGGCATGGCGGATCGCCTCCACGTAGCGCCGCCGCGCCGCCGCGTCGTCACCGCGGTCGGCCGCCAGCCACGCTGCCAGCCCGGCGATTTCGGACAGCGCCCGGAAGCCGCCGGAGGTGCGCAGCCGATCCCGCACCACCCCCGCCACCAGATCGAGGTGCGCGTCCACCACCGGCGCCAGCCGATCCGAGGGCACCGAGGATTCCATCCGCCGATAGTTGGCGGTCGGTCCGGCCATGGTGTCGATGAGCTCGGATTCGGTTGGCGCGGAGTTCGACAGCACCACGTTCGTGGTCACCACGAGTGCGCTGGACAGGAATTGCTTGCGGTTCACGGGCTCGTCATCCACCGCGCGATGCGGCGTGCTGAAGCCGAGTTCGGCATCGGTCGCCACGTTCAGGACCGCACGCAGTGCGGATCGGTAATGCCTTCTGGGCCACGTCGTTTCGCCTCGCTCCCACTTGCCGACGTGCCGTTCGTCGACGGCCCCGCGCTTGCTGGTGGCCCGGAAGACCTGGTCGTTGACGGCGTCGGCCAACTCCCGGCGAGTCATCGATTGTCCCGGCGCTCCGGGTGATTCCATGCGCAGCCGAGCCTCGATGAGCAGCTCGTTCCGTCCGGTCACGGCATGCGGCCTCTCTGCTGGACCTCTCCCGAGAATAGGCTTTCCACAGATTTGCCGTGCCGCCATGACCCTCATTTGCCCCGTACTTTCCCCATCGCACGCCATCGATCAATCGCCTGCGGCGGACCAACGTTGAAGTCGGCACAGTGGCCGGCAGCGAAAACCCCCGAGGGATAGCCATGACATCGGAACCCAGTGCGATCGGATGGTTGCGGAGCGACATATCCGGCGAACGTCTGCAATGGGATGAGGCCCGGATACGCGGATTGGCCCACCGGCTCGGCTACGACCTGCGCAGAACGGTGGTGTTCGGCCCGCGGACCGACCGGCCGGTGCAACGGCTCCGCATGCTGGTCTCACGGCTCGACCTGGAGGCCGTCATCGTGCCCAGCGTCGATCATTTCGAAGGAGGTTGCGTACCTTCCGATCTGGTGGCCGTCGCCGACATCATCACGGTGAACCCGGAGAATACCTACGCCCGCTATGCCACGGGGCAGGTCCCGGAGCGCCACGAGGCGTAGCGAGTCCCGGACATAGCGGACGATTCGCCTCCCGCGCGGCCGTGATCAATCCACCCGCACGGCCAGGGTCGCCACCACGGCATCGGTGCGGGCGCGCAGCGCGGCGGTGAGCACCGGCCCGCGCGGATTGTGCAGCAGCCGATGCCACCAGCGGCGCGTCTCGACCTGGGTGAGCAGCACCGTCACCTGGTGGCCCTTGGCCGTCTGCTTGCGCACGTACCCGACCAGCGTGGCCACCAGGCTGCGGTTCGGAGCGGGCAGCACCATGAGCGGCACGCCCGGATTCCATTTCTTCCATTGCGCCCCAAGATGTTTCGCCGAGTCCGGTTCGATGGCCACGGCCACCGCCACCACCTCGCCGTCCAGTCGCAGCGCGGTGGTCAGGGCCTGCTCGGTGAGCGCGCTGACGGCCACCACCGGCACCACGATGAGGCTGGTCTTCGTGCCGGGCGCCGGCGCGGGCGGAATCCGGCCCAGCTCCAGCACCTTCGCGACCTGCGCGTAGTAGTCCTCGGTGCGCGCGAACAGCAGCACCAGGGCGGGGATGATGATCAACAGCAGCCACGCGCCCTCGCGGAACTTCTCCAGCATCAGCACCACCCCGGCGACAGCGGTGAGCACCGCGCCGAAACCATTGAGCAGCGCGCGCGGCAGCCAGCCCGGCCCGCGCACCTCCCGCCAGTGCCGCACCAGACCGATCTGGCTGATGGTGAATCCGATGAACACGCCGATCGCGAACACCGGCAGCAGCCGATGCGTGTCCGCCTTCACGATGAGCAGCACGATCGCCGCCAGGATCGCCAGCGCGCCCACGCCGTACCGGAACACCGGCCGCTCCGACCGCATGGCGAAGGCGTGCGCCACTCGGTGGTCCTTGGCCAGCAGCGACAGCAGCACCGGCAGCCCGCCGAAACTGGTGTTGGCGGCCAGCACCAGCACCACGGTCACCGCGATATTGGTCAGATAGAACATCCAGCCGGTGCCGAACGCGGCCGCCGAGAGCTGCGCCAGAATCGTCACGTCCCCGCGCGGCACCATGTGGTACTGCCGGATGAGCAGCGACAGCCCGATCAGCATGATCCCCAGCAGCGCGCCCAGCGCCATCTCGGTGTGCTGGGCGCGTTTCACCGCGGGCGTGCGGAAGGCGGGCACCGCGTTGGCGATGGCCTCGACACCGGTCAGCGCCGAGCAGCCGGCCGAGAACGCCTTGAGCAGCAACACGATTCCCACCGCCTCGACCGGCTCCACCGGACCCAGATCGGTGCCGATGACCGCCACCGGATCGTGGTGCAGGAAGCCGCCGGCGATGACCGCGAAGATGGCCAGCACGAACACGATGGTCGGCCCCATCAGCACCTTGGCCGATTCCGCGATGCCGATCAGGTTCAGCACCGTCAGCACCACCAGCCCGAGCAGCGTCACCAGCAGCAGATGATCGGCCAGGGCGGGGAAGGCGCTGGCCAGGCTGGCCGCGCCCGCCGCCAGGCTGACCGCCACGGTCAGCACGTAGTCGACGACCAGGCTGGCCGCCGCCAGCAGCGCGGCCCCGCGCCCGAGATCCTTCTTGGCCACCGCGTACGCGCCGCCGCCATCCGGGTGCACCGCGATGACCTGCCGATACGACAGCACCAGCACGAGCAGCAGCGCCGTGATGGCCAGCGACACCGGCAGCGTCCACGACACCGCCCCGATCCCGGCCGGAATCAGCGCCAGCACAATGGCTTCCGGGCCGTAGGCCACGCTCGACAGGGCGTCCAGCGACAGCGCCGCGAGCCCGCCCAGCGCGGTCAGCCGATAGGCGTCCCCGCGCTGATCGCGGCGCAGCCGCCGGTCGACGGTCAGCGGATGCTTCTTCGGAGTCTCGAGTGTCTCGACCACGGCCCTCATTGAACGCGGCCGCCGCCCGGACCAAGCGGTATGACACCGCCTTCCGGCGTATTTTTGCGCGGAGCGGTGAGCGGGCGTCAGCGCCGGGTGAGGGGCGGGCGCAGGCCCAGGTGTTCGCGCAGAGTGACACCGGTGTAGGCGGTCCGATACGAACCGCGTTCCTGGAGTTCGGGGATCAGCAGGTCCACGATCTCGTCCAGACCGGCCGGAACCCGCCACGGGGTGATGTTGAAGCCGTGGCTCGCGCCGTACCGCACCCAGCGGGTGAGCTCATCCGCGACCTGCCCCGGCGTGCCCGCGAAACCGAAACGGGCCGTGGTCTCGACGGCCACCTGCCGCAGCGTCAGCCCCTTCGACTCGGCCAGTGCCCGCCACTGCGCCACGATCACCCCGCGGTCCTGCCCGTCCCGCTGCGCGCCGCGGGTGGACGAAATCACCGACGGCGCCGGATCTTCCGCGGGCAGCGGGCCGTCCGGATCCAGGTGCGACAGATCCCGTCCCCACACCTGCCCCGCCAGCGAGAGCGCTGTCGCGCCGGTGATCTGCTGCTCCAGCACCCAGCGCCGCTTCTCCTCGACCTCGGCGGCGGTCTCGGCCAGCACGATCTGGGTGCCGGGCAGAATCCGGATATCGTCGGCGGGCCGCCCCGCCGCGGCGAGCCGGGCACGAATATCGTTCGCGAATTCCAGGGCCGGATCGAAATCGGTGCCGAAGGGGGAGAAGATGACCTCCGCCTGCGCGGCCGCGAAATCGCGACCGGCGGGGGAGACACCCGCCTGGAAGATCACCGGATGACCTTGCGGACTCCGCGGCACCGTCGGGGTGATCGCGACCTTGAATTGCGCGCTGTCGCGTTCGACCACGCGCACCGCACCGGGGTGCAGCCAGCTCTCGTGCTCGCGGGTCGCCGCAATGGCATTGCCGGACCAGGCATCCCAGATCTCCCGTGCCAGGCTCAGGAATTCGGCGGCGTGCTCGTAGCGCTGGGTGTGATCCAGGAATCCGCCGCGCCGGAAATTCTCACCGGTCCAGGCATTGTCGGTGGTCACCACATTCCACCCTGCGCGCCCGCCCGACAGCACATCCAGGCTCGCCAGCCGGCGCGCCAGATCGGCGGGCTCGTTGTAGGTGGCATTCTGCGTGGCCACCAGGCCGATTCGCGTGGTGATTCCCGCCAGCGCCGCCAATTGCGTGATGGCGTCGGGCCGTCCGGCGATATCGGTGTCCAGCAGCTGCCCGTCCTGCTCGCGCAGGCGCAGGCCCTCACCCAGGAAGAAGGCGTCGAACAGGCCGCGCTCGGCGGTGGTGGCGACCCGGCGGAAGGTCTCGAAGTCGATCTGCGAACCGCTGCTCGGATCCGCCCAGACGGTGTGGTGATTGACGCCCTGGAAGAAGACCCCGAAATGCACCTGGGCGTCGGGGAAGGGGACCTCGGTCATCGGGCGAGCTCCTTGACGTAGCGATTGGCGGGGCGGGCCAGGCCCAGATTCGCGCGCAGCGTCGAACCGGGGACCGGGCGATGAGCGAGACCCGCGCGCAGCAGGGCGGGGAGGACATAACGGGCGAGGACGGGAAGGTCCTCGTCGATGACGGCCGGATGCAGGCGGACGCCGTCGGCGATCGGGGCCAGCTCGGTGAGCCGGGCGGTCAGCTCGGCGTGCGAGCCCGAAAAGGACAGTCGCCCAGTGGATCCGGGGTCGCCGTGACTGTCCAGATCCGTGCGGCGTTCCGCAGCGGTCGCGGTCGGCGTGTCCAGGGTGACCTCGATATCCACGAGTACGCGCGAAACCCCTTCCGCTCGGGCGCTCTCGATCGCCTCGTGAATCTCGGGCAGCGTGGTTCCGCTCACCAGTGCCACATCGATGCCCTCGGTTCCCGCTGCGCCGTAGCCGAATACGACGACCTGCCCCTGTGGCGGCCGGGGCACGATGGCCGGGCCCTTCACCGAGAAGGTCTCGCCGATGAAATCGATGTAGTGCAGCTTGTCGCGGTCCAGGAACTTCCCGGCCGCGTAGTCGCGGACGACCGCGTCGTCCTCCCACGAATCCCACAGTCGCCGTGCGACTTCGACGGCATCGACGCGCTCGCGCCGGATCTCGGCCGGGGTCTCGCGGGCGGTGGCTCCCCAGGCCCGGGCCGCGCCCGGCTCGTCGACGGCCAGCCAGCCGGCCCGGCCGCGCGCGGCATAGTCCAGCGAGGCCAGCTGCGACGACAGGTGGAACGGCTCCGCGTAGGTCGCCGCCGACACCGGGACCAGGCCGAGGGTGCTGGTGGTGGCCGCGACGAAGGCCGCGCGGGTGGTGGCATCGAGCCGCCCGCCCGGACCGGGTCCGGGGTTCAGGGCATCGTCGAAGGTCGCGAACGTGAAGCCCGCGTTCTCCGCCGCCTGGACCCGGGTGCGCACGGTCTGTGGATGCAATAGACGGTCTGGTTCGTGTCCGGCTCGATGCCACGCGGCGGGGTGGTGACCCTCCCCGTCGAGTTCGATTCCCAACGCGAACAGGCCCGTTCGGTACTCGCTCTCGCTCGCCATGGGTTGGACGATTGTCGAACCGTGCTCGTCCGGCCACGGTTGCCGTCACGGTGATCCGAACCCGCGCCGATTCGGCGGTGATCCAGTTCACAACGGCACATCTTGCACATACCCCTGGGGGGTATTAACTTGATTTTTCGTAAGGCACCGAAGCAGTTGAGAGGGAAGAGAAATGACCACCCAGGCGCACACCGGACACCACGACCACGCGGCTCACGGCGATCACGCCGCGCATGCTCACCACGTGGCCCCGGTCGACCACACTGCTCACGCCCACCATGCCGATCACGCGGCCCACGCCGGGCACGGCGATCACGCGGCTCATGCGGCCCACGAGGCGCACGGCGCCCACGGCGGCCACGACGGCGGCCTGCCGGGCGGACTCCAGATCACCCAGGACGGTTACACCCTCGACCTCGCCGAAAAGGTCGTGGCCGCAGGCGAAATCGAGTTCCGGTTCCGCATCCTGGGCCCGGACGGCCTGCCCGTCAACGACTTCGACGCCATCCACGACAAGGAACTGCACCTGATCGTCGTGCAGCGCGAGCTGACCGGCTTCTGGCACGTGCACCCGGAGCGACGGGCCGACGGCACCTGGACCGTCCGGCTGAACCTCCCCGAGGCGGGCGCCTACCGCGCCTTCACCGATATCGCGCCGCGCGCCCTCGGCAAGACCATCACGCTGGGAGCCGATTTCGCCATCGCGGGCGACTACCGGCCAGGCACCGCGCCGGAGCCGCAGCGCACCATCACCATCGACGGCTACCAGGTCACCCTGGACGGTGATCTGGTTCCCGGCGAGGGCCGCCTGCTCACCCTCACCGTGCGCAAGGACGGCGCGCCCGTCACCGATCTGCAGCCCTACCTGGCGGCCTACGGCCATCTGGTGATCCTGCGCGCCGGCGATCTGGCCTACGTCCACGTGCACCCGAACGGCGAGCCCGGCGACGGCGTCACCGCGCCCGGCCCCGACATCACCTTCCACACCGCCGTTCCCGGCCGCGGCACCTACCGGCTGTTCCTCGACTTCAAGCACGCCGACAAGGTCCGCACCGCCGCCTTCACCCTGCCCACCGTCTGACCACACCCGCCGGGATCGGAGAGGCCGTGTGCGACTGCCGATGTCCCCGGAGCGCGACAACCGAACAACGCGGTCCGCAGCGCCGGACGACACGCGGAAGGGCATCCGGATGGCTGCCCTTCCTGCTGTCGGCCCAGGTAGAAGCGCCCTCGCCGTCTCTCACAGGGAACTCCCAGCCGACCTGAAGCTCGGTTCAAAACCCGCCGCCTAGGCTCCGCGAGGTCAATCGGAATCTGGGAACACAGGAAGGCGGGTGGCATGTCGACCATCACCAGCGTCGCGGGCGATGCGGCCTCCTCCGGAGGCGGCGACGCCGCCATCGGGGAGGACAACGCAGCCTTGTCGGAGGGTAGGCGCGCGTCGCGGTGGGCGACGCTGCTCACCCCGCCCGGGCAGCCGCGCTGGGAGCGACCGGCCACCCTGGCGCTGCTGATCGCCACGGCCGTCGTCTACCTGTGGGGCCTCGGCGGCGCGGGCTGGGGCAACGGCTACTACGCGGCCGCCGTGCAGTCCGGCACCAAGAGCTGGAAGGCCCTGCTGTTCGCGTCGCTGGACCCGCAGAACTCCATCACCGTCGACAAGCCGCCCGCCGCCATGTGGGCGATGGGCCTGTCCGGCCGCATCTTCGGCTTCAACTCCTGGTCCATGTTCGCGCCGCAGGCCCTCATGGGCGTGGCCGCGGTGGCGCTGCTCATCGCCGCGGTGCGGCGCTGGGCCGGACCGGCCGCCGGCCTCATCGCCGGCGCGGCGCTCGCGGTGACCCCGGTGGCGGCCATGATGTTCCGCTTCAACAACCCCGACGCCCTCATGCTCCTACTGCTGGTGGCCGCTGCTTACTGCACGGTGCGGGCCATCGATGCCCGCGGCGAACGCTTCTGGTCCGCCAGCACCGGCTGGCTGGTCGGCGCGGGCGTGCTCATGGGGCTCGGTTTCCTCGCCAAGATGATGCAGGCCTTCCTGGTGCTGCCCGGCCTCGCGCTGGTGGTGCTGGTGGCCGGTGCGGGCGGATGGCGCACGCGCATCACGCAATTGGCGTCCGCGGGCATGGCCCTGGTGCTGTCCGCGGGCTGGTATGTGGCGCTGGTCGAGCTGTGGCCCGCCGGATCCCGGCCCTACATCGGCGGTTCCACCAGCAACAGCCTCTGGGAACTGGCCGTCGACTACAACGGCCTCGGCCGGGTGCTGGGGAACAAGAACGGCGGCGGCCACCGGCCCACGCCGCCCCCGATGCCCACACCGGATCCGGCCCAGCATGCCGACCCGTCCCAGATGCACGGCGGCTTCGGCGGTTTCGGTTCGCAGCCCGGCCTCACCCGCCTGTTCAGCGGTGAGCTCGCCACCGAATTCTCCTGGCTGCTGCCCGCCGCGCTGATCGCCCTGATCGCTGCACTGTGGCTGACCCGCCGGCTGCCGCGCACCGATCGCGTGCGCGCCGGCCTGCTGCTGTGGGGTGGCTGGCTGCTGGTCACCGGGGCCGTGCTCAGCTACATGAGCCGCAGCTTCCACTCGTACTACGCCATGGAACTGGTGCCGGCGATGGCCGCGCTGATCGGCATCGGCGCGGCCCAATTGTGGCAGCGCCGTACGCATCTCGCGGCCCGCGGCACCCTCGCGGTCATGTCGCTCGCCACCGGCGGGTGGTCGTTCGTGCTGCTGCACCGCACCCCCGAATGGCTGCCGTGGCTGCGCTGGACGCTGGTGGCGCTGTCGGTGGTCGCCGCGGC
>NZ_JBHZCS010000079.1:3844-43707 GCF_042755705.1 Nocardia sp. NPDC059154 | reverse complement strand
GTGCCGCTGCCCTCGTGATCGGCGACCACCGAGCGCTGATGCCCGGTGCTCGCCAGCATGTCGCAGAGTTCGGCCGGGCGCAGCGCGGGCAGATCCGCTTGCAGGGCAAGCAGATCGACCGGGCCGTGGGCCTTCCGCACCGCGGCCGCGCCCGCGGCCAGGGCGGCGTTCAGTCCGCTGGTGTGCGGCGGGATCGCGGTGGGTTCGGGATGGACCGTCGCGCCCAGGTCGCGCACCAGATCGGCGACCGCCGGATCCGGGGTCACCACCGTCACCGAGGCCACCCCGCGGGCGGCGGCCGCGGCGGTCACCGTGTCCGACAGCATGGCCAGCACCAGGCGCGGCCGCTGATGCGCGGACAGCCCATCGGACAACCGACTCTTGGCGAGTCCGAGACTCTTGACCGCGATGACCGCGTGCACGGCTGTGTTCACTGTGCTCTCCGCTCCGCTCCGGCCGCGCGCATGCCCGAATCCTCCCACTCCAAGATGACGGCCGTGTGAGCGGCGTCGAATTCCAGGAGATGCCACAACGGCATGGCTCCGATCACACACGCATATATTGAGCAGATGGCAAGGGCAGCGGTGTTGGGCGCGGGGTCGTGGGGGACCGCGTTCGCGAAGGTGTTGGCGGAGGCGGGAACCGAGACCACCGTGTGGGCTCGACGGCCGGAGGTGGCCAAAGTGCTTGCCACCGAGCATCGCAATCCCTGGTATCTGCCGGATGTGGCGTTGCCGCCCCTGGCCGCGACCGATGATCCCGCGGTCGCGCTGGACGGTGCCGACATCGTGGTGCTGGCGGTGCCCTCGCAGTCGCTGCGCGCCAATCTCGCGGCCTGGAAGGACCTGATTCCGGCCGACGCCACGTTGCTGAGTCTGGCCAAGGGCATCGAGACCGGGACCCTGTTGCGCATGAGCCAGGTCGTCGCGGAGGTCAGCGGCGCGGATCCGAGCCGGATCGCGGTGCTGTCGGGCCCGAACCTGTCGCACGAGATCGCGGCCGGCCAGCCCGCCGCGACCGTGGTGGCCTGCCCGGACGTGGCGCGGGCCGAGGCGGTCCAGCACGCCTGCGCCACCGGCTATTTCCGGCCGTACACCAATTCCGATGTGATCGGCTGCGAGATCGGCGGCGCCTGCAAGAACGTGATCGCGCTGGCCTGCGGTATCGCCTCGGGGATGGGGTTGGGTGACAACTCGATCGCCACCCTCATCACCCGCGGGCTGGCCGAGATCATCCGGCTCGGGGTGGCCGTGGGCGCGGAGCCGGTCACCTTCGCGGGGCTGGCGGGTGTCGGCGATCTGGTGGCCACCTGCACCTCGCCGCTGTCGCGCAATCGCTCCTTCGGGCACGCGCTGGGTGCGGGCGGCACCATGGAGACCGCGCTGGACGCCACTCATGGCCAGGTCGTGGAGGGTGTGAAGTCCTGCACATCGGTGCGGGCGCTGGCCGCGGCGCACGGGGTGGAAATGCCGCTCACCAATGCCGTGCACCAGGTGTGCCACGAGGGGCTGTCGGCGGCCGAGGCGGTCGGGCAGTTGCAGGGTCGCCGCCTGAAATCGGAATGACCTGTCCCTGGTCGGGACGACCGTGTAACACTGCCGCCATATTCGACCGGGTACGGTTCGGGGCATGACCAACAGGACCAGGGTGGCGGTGGTGTTCGGCGGCCGCAGCAACGAGCACGGGGTGTCGTGTGTCTCGGCACGCACCGTGCTGGCGAGCCTCGATCCCGAACGGTACGAGGCGGTTCCGATCGGCATCACGCGCGACGGCACCTGGGTGCTCGGCGACGCGGATCCGCGGGCGCTGTCCGCGCAGGATCGGGCGCTACCCGTGGTCGACGAACAGGGCACCGCGCTGGCGCTGACCGCCGATCCCTCGCGCGGCGGCGCGCTGGTGCCGCTGGACGGCGCCGACACCGTACTGGGCGCCGTGGACGTGGTGTTCCCGGTGCTGCACGGCGCCTTCGGTGAGGACGGCACCCTGCAGGGTCTGTTGGAGCTGGCCGAGCTGCCCTACGTGGGTCCGGGCGTGCTGGCCAGCGCGGCCGGGATGGACAAGGAGTTCACCAAGAAACTCCTTGCGGCCGAAGGTCTTCCGATCGGTGTGCAGGTGGTGCTGCGGCCCGGCGTGGCGACGGTCGCCGACGCCGACCGGGCCCGCCTGGCGCTGCCGGTCTTCGTGAAGCCCGCCCGCGGCGGGTCGTCCATCGGCATCACCAAGGTGGACAGCTGGGACGAGCTCGACGCCGCCATCGAGGCCGCGCGCCGCCACGACCCGAAGGTGATCGTGGAGGCCGGCATCGTCGGCCGCGAAGTCGAGTGCGGCGTCCTGGAATTCCCGGACGGCCGGGTGGAAGCCAGTGTGGTGGCCGAGATCCGGATGCCCGAGGACGACGCCGAGGCGCCCGACTTCTACGATTTCGACACCAAGTACCTGGACGACGTCTGCGAGTTCGACGTCCCCGCCAAGCTGGACGACGATGTGTCCCAGCAGATCCGGGAGCTGGCGGTGCAGGCCTTCCGGGCGCTGGACTGCCAGGGCCTGGCCCGCGTCGACTTCTTCGTGACCGCCGACGGTCCGGTCATCAACGAGATCAACACCATGCCCGGGTTCACCGCCATTTCCATGTACCCGCGCATGTGGGAGGCCACCGGCATCGACAACCGGATGTTGGTGAGCACCCTCATCGAGACGGCTCGCGCGCGCGGCACCGGCCTGCGCTGACCGCATCTCCGGCGGCCCGGTTCATCAATTCGGATGAGGGACCGGGCCGTTCGCATACGACCTGCGGGCGACGGCGGCCGCCTCGGGCCGGGCGTAGCCTCGATCAGGTGATCGTGGCTCTGACGATTCCCGGCCTGGCACTGCTGATCATCGCGGTGGCCTTCGCCGATGTGGCCTACCGCAGGGTGACCGGGCGCACCGCGCTGCCGTGGATGCGGGCCGAGGATGGCGACCGCAGCGCGGCGGCCATCGGCCTGGAGCAGTTCGACGCGGCATTCAACTCGGCCAAGCGGCACGAGATGGAGCAGCGGCAGTCGGTGCTGATGCACCGGGAGAACCCGGGCGACGGGGACAAGGGCGTGGAGATCGACCTCACGTCCGGGAAGGCCACGCTCCGCAAACTCTGACGGATAGAGCGAGCACCGACAGATATATCTCTGCCGGACCGGCCGCCGTCAGTTCGGGATCGGGTTCGGGTCGATCGGCTTCTGCGGGATCGTCTGCTGGATCGCCGCCGAAATGTCCTGCAGCGGAGCGGGTCCGGCATTGTCGGGCATGGTCAGCGCGATGTAGATGCCACGGTCCACCGCCCAGTAGGTGCCGGAGGTGACACCGCTGGTCTGGTCACGCACCTCGAACCAGTTGACGCCCGAGTCCCCATTGACCGCTTTGCTGGTCTGGATCTGGTTCATGCTCGAGGACTTGACGAATTCCAGCGGCCGATCCAGGCCGCAGCGCACCACGATGGCGTCGCCGCCGTCCGGCAGCTGCCAGGCGTGCGTGGCGGGCGGCGCGGGCTGTACCAGCTCGGAGGTGGTGTAGTCGCCGATCTTGTCGGGCAGTGCGGGCATCAGGGCGGTGCACTCCGGGCCGGACGCGGTGGGCGCGGGCACGGCGCCCAGAACCAGCGGGTCGCGGCTGTGATGACGATTGGCCAGCACACCCATGACGAGCAGCCCGACGACCAGCGCGACCGGGAGGGCGACGGCGGTGGCGATGAGCGCGGGCGAGCGGCGGACCTCGTAATCCTCGTCCGAGTCCTGGCTCGCGGCAGCCTCTTCAACGGCGTCGGAATCCTTCGACTCCGCGGCCTCCGAGTCCTCCGACTTCGCGGCGTCTGCGGTCTCCGCCGCCGTGGCGTCCGTGGCCTCCGCCGCCGTGGCGTCGGCAGCCTTCGCCGCGTCGGCTTCGGTCGCGTCGGTGCGCTCCGGCGTGGTGTCCGGTTCGGTGCCGCGGGTGTCGTTGCTCATCCGGTCGTCGGTCCCCGATCGTGGCGTGCCGGGCACGCGTCCCGGCTGCTGGTCGTCGATTGCGGGTTCGAGGGTACCGTCGAGCGGTCAGGCGTCCGCATCACACTCGTCCCGAAGGAGACCGCCATCACCGCCAGCAGCAGGCCGCAGTCTGTTCCGGCCGCCCACACCGTGGGCGAGCTCGGGGAATTCGGGCTCATTGCGCTGGTGAACCAGGGGCGGACGCAGACGCCGGGGGTGCTGCTCGGTCCGGGTGACGACGCGGCGGTGATCGCCGCGCCCGAAGGCCGGTTCGTGGTGACCACCGACATGCTGGTGCAGGACCGGCACTTCCGCACCGATTGGTCGAGCGCGCACGATATCGGCCGCAAGGCCATTGCCCAGAACGCCGCGGACGTGGTCGCCATGGGCGCGGTGCCCAGCGCCTTCGTGGTGGGCCTGGGCTGCCCGTCGGACACCCCGGTCGAATTCGTGCGTGCGCTGGCGGACGGCCTGTGGGCCGAGGCCGGGCGGGCCGGGGCCTCCATCGCGGGTGGCGACATGGTCCGCAGCCCGCTGCTGATCATTTCGGTGACGGCGTTCGGCGATCCGCGCCGCGCGCCCATCAAACTGTCGGGGGCGCGGCCGGGCGATGTGGTGGCGGTGGCCGGGCGGCTGGGCTGGTCGGCCGCGGGGCTGGCGGTGCTGACGGCCGGGGCCGACGCCGCCGAGTTCGCGGACGCGGTTGCCGCGCACCGGGTTCCGCGGCCGCCGTACGAGGCGGTGCTGGAGCTGCCGGACACCGCGGAGATCACCGCGCTGACCGATGTGTCGGACGGTCTGCTCGCCGATCTCGGGCATATCGCCGAATCCTCCGGTGTGGCCATCGATCTGGCGGCGGCGACGCTGACCGATCCCGGTCTGGAGGCGGTGGGGAAGGCGCTGGGCGTCGACCCCCTCGACTGGATTCTGGCGGGCGGCGAGGATCACGCATTCGCAGCAACTTTCGCCGATTCGGGCGATTTGCCGGAGGGCTGGGTGCGCATCGGCCAGGTCCGCGCAGGCGCGGGCGTCACCGTCGACGGCACCCTCCGGTCCGGACCGGCCGGTTGGGAATCCTTCGCATAGCCGGGTCCGGTACCGCGATGAAACTCGACACGATAAGTTTTCCCGACATGGGTGCGAAACCACTGTCGGAAGTCATCGATACGGGCTGGGCCGAGGCCCTCGAGCCGGTGACCGACCGCATTGCCGCGATGGGTGAATTCCTGCGAACCGAAAACGCCGAGGGGCGTGGCTATCTCCCGAAGGGGGAGAACGTGCTGCGGGCCTTCCAGCGGCCGTTCGACAAGGTGCGGGTCCTCATCGTCGGCCAGGATCCGTATCCGACTCCGGGCCATCCGGTGGGGCTGAGTTTCTCGGTGGCCCCGGATGTTTCGCCCATTCCGCGCAGCCTGTCGAACATCTACTCGGAGTACTCCAAGGATCTCGGCTTCCCGACGCCGTCCAACGGTGATCTGTCGCCGTGGTGCGATCAGGGGGTGCTGATGCTGAACCGAGTGCTGACCGTGCAGCCGGGCCAGCCGGCCTCGCATCGCGGCAAGGGCTGGGAAGCGGTGACCGAGCAGGCAATTCGCGCGCTCGTGGCCCGGGACCAGCCGCTGGTGGCGATTCTGTGGGGCCGCGACGCCTCGACATTGAAGCCCATGCTGGGCAGCACTCCGTACATCGAATCCGCCCATCCCTCACCGCTGTCGGCTTCGCGAGGATTCTTCGGTTCTCGGCCTTTCTCCCGAACCAACGAATTGCTGGGTACCCTAGGGGCCGCGCCGGTGGACTGGCGTCTGCCGTAGCGCTGATCCGTTACCTGATTCAGGAGCATGTGTATGCAGAAGAAGACTGCCCGTGGTGTTTTCGTCGCGCTGGCCGCGGGCGCGGCGCTGGCCGCGGCCCCGGCCGCCGCGAACGCCGAGCCGTTGACGCTGGACCCGTACGTCCCCGATGTGAAGACCACCACGGTCACCCCGGTTGGCAGCCTGCTCGACACCAACAGTGTGAGCGGCCTGTCGTCGAACGTGACCTCGCGCCTGGCGTGCGTGGTGCAGTCGATCAGCCAGCAGGTGGACTGCATCAACGGCGCGGCGTGATCCCGGGCGTCGGGCGCCGGTCCTCGTCGCGCGGCGCCCGGCGCACCATCCGCACTTGGATTGCGGGACTGAAGGCTTCGACTCGGCGTTCGCCGTCGGGTTCGAAGCCGTACTTCTTGTAGAAGGCCTGCGCGCGGGGGTTCTCCTCGAACACCCAGAGTGAGGTATCGGCGTCGTCCGACAGCACCGTGCGCATCAGCTCGTCGGCGAGGCCGGTGCCGTAGTAGGCGGCACGTATGTACATGGCATTGAGTTCCCGTGGCGTGGGCGAGTTCTCCTCGGCCGCGGGGCCGGCGGCCGCGAATCCGACGACGGTGTCGTCGACGACGGCGACCCACACGTGCCCCGGATACTTCACCCGGACCCGGTCCCAGGCCGCGGCGCGCCGATCCACATCGAAGGCGTCCAGCACGTGCTGAGGGATCAGGCCCTGATACGCCTCACGCCAGCAGGCAACGTGGCAGGCGCCGAGACTGTGGGCGTGCTCGGCCCCGAGCGGGACCACCCGCCATTCGCTCATGCGTCCTCCCACTGCAGACAAAAGCCCCGGATCACCCAATTCTGGGTGCCGGGGCTTCTGTGGAAAAGCTGATTCAGCCGCGAACGACCTTGCCCGCCTTCAAGCAGGAGGTGCAGACGTTCATGCGGCGGGTGTTGCCGGGGGCAACCTGGGCGCGCACGGTCTGGATGTTCGGGTTCCAGCGACGGTTGGTGCGCCGGTGCGAGTGCGAAACCGACTTACCGAAGCCGGGGCCCTTGGCGCAGACGTCACAGACGGCAGCCATAGTCGCGAGCTCCTTCATGTCATAGTGGGACGCGCTGCACGGTGCACAGCGTGTCCGAAAGCCTAATGTCTTGGACGTACCTACCAGCAAATCGCTGGTGAACGCGGGCCGATACCTGAGAGGGCAGGAACGTGCCTGCGTGAGGCAACCGCACAAGAGTAGCCAACCCCGCCCGGGCGTGTCCAATCAGCCCCCGGGCACGGCTTCGTATGCGGCGTACGAATGCCAGGTGGCGGCGTGGTGTCGGTTGCCCCGACTAGGCTGGCGGCCGGGATTCCACGACGCGAGAGGACGGTGACGGTGCCCGGGGTAGCGGACGCGTTCGACGGTCACGAGGGCCTGGATGGAACTGCCCTGCTGAGGTGGGGCCGGCTCGCCCTGACCGCCCTGGAACGTCACCGGGACGAGATCAACGCTCTCAATGTCTTCCCCGTCGCCGACTCCGACACCGGCACCAATCTGCTCAGCACCATGCGGGCAGCCGTCAGCGGTGCCGAGGCAGTTCGCGCGAACAAGCCAGAGGTGCGCACGAACGAGCCAGAGGTGCGCACGAACGAGCCGGCAGTGCGTACGAACGAGCCGGAGCTGTCCGCTCGGGCGGTTGCCACGGCCATGGCCAGAGCGGCGACCATCGGAGCGCGGGGCAACTCGGGGATCATCCTGTCCCAGGTGCTACGCGGGATAGCGGACGCGGTGGCCGCCGGGCCGCTGACGGAACAGGCGCTGCGGGTGGCGTTGCGGCAGGCCGCGCGGCTGGTACGGGAGGCGCTGAGTTCGCCGGTCGAGGGGACCATGCTCACGGTGCTGGAGCGGGCTGCCGAGCGGGCCGCCGACTGTTCGGAGCGGGATCTGGTCGCGGTGGCGCTGGCGGCGGCCGATGGAGCGGCCAAGGCGTTGGGGGAGACGCCCACCCAACTGGGGGTGCTGCGCGAGGCCGGGGTGGTGGACGCCGGGGCGCGCGGATTGCTGGTACTGCTCGACGAATTGGTGGCGGCGGCCGGGGGTAGCGCGCCGGCGCGACCGGCTTACCGGCGCGGCGCACCGGAACAGCACAGGGTGAGCGCCACGGGCGACCTCGACGCGGACGCTCCGGGTGCGGGGCCGGGGACAGCTGCCGGAGCGGCGTCGAATGCGGTTGTCGCGGTAGCGAATTCGGCTGCGAGCGGCTCGTTCGGCCGGGCGGGGGTGGCCGCGCCGCACTACGAGGTCATGTTCCTGGTGCGCGGGACCGACGAGGAGCGGATCGCCGCCCTGCGGGATCGGCTCGGTGCGCTGGGGGATTCGGTGGTCGTCGTGGGCGACGGGTCGCAGACCTGGTCGGCGCACGTGCACTGCGCCGATGCGGGGGCGGCGGTCGAGGCCGGGCTCGAGACGGGGGCGCTGAGCGGGATTCGCATCGAGACGCTGACCGTGTCCACCCATCCCCCCGGCGGGACGGATCGGGCGATTCTGGCGGTGGCGACCGGGGCGGGCGCGGTGCGGCTGTTCGAGGACGCGGGCGCCGTGGTGCTGGAGGGCGAGGTGACGGCGGACGTGCTCCTCGAAGCGATTCGCGCGGTCCGGCAGCGGGAGGTACTGGTGCTGCCGAACGGGGCACTGCCCGCGCACGAGCTGGTGGCGGTGAGTGTGGCGGCACGGGACGGGCAGCGCGAGGTGCTGATGCTGCCGTGCGGGTCGATGGTGCAGGGGCTGGCGGCGCTGGCCATGCACGATACGGGGCGGGCCGCGGCGGACGACGCCTTCGCCATGTCGGAGGCGGCGGCCGGGACACGGTGGGGGGCTTTGCGAATGGCGCCGGAGCGGGCGCTGACCATGGTGGGGATGTGCGAGGCGGGCGACGGACTCGGCCTGGTGGGCCACGATGTGGTGGTGATCGATCCGGATGTGCGGGCGGCGGGGCGCACGCTGCTGGACCGGATGCTCGGGCTGGGCGGGGAATTGGTGACCGTGCTCATCGGATGCGATGCGCCGGAATGGCTTTCCGCTGATCTGGCCGGGCATGTGGCCGCGGGTTTCCCGGGTGTGGAAGTGGTGGTGTACCCGGGCGGGCAGGCCGGTGACCTGGTGCAGATCGGGGTGGAATAGATGGCGACACTGGCGGATCGGCTCGACCACGTGCTCGGGGTGAAGGCGGCCGAGGGGCTGCAGGAGCACTTCGACATGCAGACGGTGGAGGACCTGCTGCGGCACTATCCGCTGCGCTACGCCACCCAGGGGCAGCCGCTCACCGAGGAGGCGCCCGAGGAGGGCCAGCACATCACGGTGATGGGCCGGGTCACCAAGACCGAGCTGCGGCCCATGAAGAACCGGCGCGGCAGCCTGCTCAAGGTGAACCTGGACACCGGCGGCGCGCGCCCGGTGGAGATCACCTTCTTCAATGGCGACAAGGTGCGCTATCTGGTGAAAGAGGGTGTGCGGGCCATGATGTCGGGCACCGTGCACTGGTGGCGGCCCGACCGCTGGAACCTCTCGCACCCGGACTATCTGATTCTGCCGGAAAAGGGTGACGGGTCGATCGAGAGCCTCACCACCGTGCGCGGCGGCGGCGCGCTGCGCGGCCTGGCGCAGAGCGCGAAAGGCGCAGGGGGAGTAGACGTCTCGTTCTTCGAGCGCGAATTCATCCCGGTGTACCCGTCGACCGCCAAGGTGCAGAGCTGGGATCTGCTGCGCTGCATCCGCCAGGTGCTCGACCAGCTCGACCCCATCGACGATCCGCTGCCGGAAGCGCTGCGGACCGAGCACGCGCTGTTGCCGGTCTCCGACGCGCTGCGCCTGATCCACCTACCCGAGCACAAGGCCGATATCGAAGCCGCCCGCGGCCGTTTGCGTTTCGACGAGGCGATGGCCCTGCAGCTGGTGCTGGCCGAGCGCCGCCATCAGGTGGAGGGCCGGGCGGCCAAGTCGTGCCCGCCGCGCACCGACGGCATCGCGGCCGCCTTCGACAAGCGGCTGCCGTTCGAGCTGACCGAGGGTCAGCGCACGGTCATCGACGAGATCTCCGCCGACCTGTCGCGCAGCCATCCCATGCACCGGCTGCTCCAGGGTGAGGTGGGTTCCGGCAAGACCATCGTGGCTCTGCACGCCATGCTGCAGGTGGTGGACAACGGCCAGCAGTGCGCGCTGCTCGCGCCGACGGAAGTCCTTGCGGCGCAGCACTATCGGTCCTTGACGAAGATGCTCGGCGATCTCGGGAACGCGGGGGAGCTGGGCGCGGCCGACCAGGCCACCAAGGTGGTGCTGGTGACCGGCTCCATGTCGGCGGGCCAGAAGAAGGCGGCCCTGCTGGACGCGGTCACCGGCGAGGCGGGCCTGGTGATCGGCACGCACGCCCTGATCCAGGACAATGTGGAGTTCTTCGATCTGGGCATGGTGGTGGTCGACGAGCAGCATCGTTTCGGCGTGGAGCAGCGGGATGCCCTGCGCGCCAAGGCCAAGGACGCCGCCAGCCCGCACCTGCTGGTCATGACGGCCACCCCGATTCCGCGCACCATCGCCATGACCACGCTGGGCGATCTGGAAACCTCGGTGCTGACCCAGCTTCCGCGCGGCCGTTCCCCGATCACCTCGAAAGTCGTTCCCGCCAAGGTGAAACCGGCGTGGGTGGATCGGGCGTGGGAGCGCATCGGCGAGGAGGTGGCGCAGGGGCGTCAGGCCTATGTGGTGTGCTCGCGCATCGGCGACGAGGAGGAGAACGGAAAGAGTAAGGGCCGCAAGGCGAAAGCCGAGGAGGAGAAGGAGGGGCCGACCACCCACTCGGCGGTCGACATGTACGAGATGCTCGGCTCCGGGGCCTTCAAGGAGCTGCGGGTGGGCCTGCTGCACGGTCGGCTGCCCGCCGATGAGAAGGATCGCGTCATGCGCGCCTTCAATGACGCCGAGATCGACGTGCTGGTGTGCACCACGGTGGTCGAGGTCGGTGTCGACGTCCCGAATGCCACGGTCATGGTGATCGTGGACGCGGATCGTTTCGGCGTGAGCCAGCTGCATCAGCTGCGCGGCCGCGTCGGCCGGGGCAAGCATGCGGGCCTGTGCCTGCTCATCACCGAGACCAATCCGATGGGAACGGCCATGGCCCGGTTGGAGGCGGTCGCCGGCACCACCGACGGCTTCGAACTGGCGGTGCTGGATCTGCGGCAGCGCCGCGAGGGCGATGTGCTGGGCTCGGCGCAGTCGGGCACGGCCCGCAGCCTGCGCCTGCTGTCGCTGCTCGACGACCTCGAAGTCATCACGGCCGCACAGCAGCTGGCGCGTGAGATCGTCGAGTCCGATCCGGGCCTGCGGAACCATCCCGGCCTGGCGAGCATGATGCGCGCGGCCGTGGACGGCGAACGCCTGGAGTATCTGGCCAAGTCCTGACGGCTCAGCCGTCCGTGGGCTCCGGGGTCAGCTGCGCCAGTTCGTTCCACCGGGCGAGTTCTTCGTCGTGCGAACCCGTGAGCGTGGCCTCGGTGACGTCGACCGCGGCCGCGTCATCGCTGTCGCCGTCGCGGGTGAGCAGCAGCAGCGGCCAGGTGGGCCGGCCGGGTTCGGTACCGTCGAACGGCCGCCAGGTCCAGGGTCCGCCGAAGCGCCACGCGCGCCCGCCGGCGTCGGCGACCTCGTCGCCGATCTCCAGGAAGGCGTATGGGCGGAACCGTAATTCGACGCGCCGGGGGATGTCGTCCTCGGGGTCGAACGCGGCGCCCTGATCGTCGAGCTCCGGATCGAAGGACTGTCCCGCGCGCAGGTAGACGACCTCCCGCCGCGGCCGCGGCAGCCACCCCGTCACGCGCGGCGGATCGAAGTGCCGTACGGCGACGACGTGGACGACGGTCGGCGGAATCCCGATGCGGCAGTCGGCCTCGGCAGCGAGTTCCCTGGCGGCGGGCTGGATCCGGAACACTTCCCGTTCCCATCCGGGCGTGTCCGGCCCGGCCGCCACCGCCGCCACGCCGTTCCACCGCACTCCGTCGCTCGCCGGATCCACGGCCCACCACGGCCATTCGACGAAGACGTCGTTCGCCGTCACCTCGGTTACCCGCGCCGCGGTGAACGGACAGGACAGCTCGAGGATGTCGCCAACCCGGTATTCGAACGCCACAGCCACCGAACCTAACCCGTTCCCACCCCCGCCGTCGCATTCCGCGGGACCGGCCGGTCTCGGGTAACGATGGCGGACGGGTGGGCGCGGCGCGTCCGGAAAGTCAGCCGGCGGCGGGGAATTCGTCGGCCTTCACGCCCTGGATGAAGGCTTCCCACTCCCGGACCGTGAAGAGCAGCACCGCGCCGTTGCTGCCTTCCTTGCTGTGCGCGACCACGATGCCGCGGCCGGGCCAGTAGCCGACCTGGACGCAGCTGCCATGGGGGCCGCCGGCCGCGCTCGTCCGCAGTTGAAGTCCTGCGGGCAGATCTGCCTGGGTGATCATGGGGGCGGTTCCTTTCGTCCTTTCACAGGTCGGGTCGGACGCGAGGCGAGGAAGAGCAGCCGGGGTCCACGATGCGGGACAGCGCCGTCTGGCATCGGCTGAACGAATGCGAACACGGGGTCCGGAGACGGCCGGATGACCGATTGTTCGACGGTGTTCACACTACCGGGTAGTCGCTGGGTGCGCGCCCGATCGATTGCAAATCGGTGACCCGTCATGGGGATTCAAGATCGACGGCCCGCCACGGGTACAGACATGTTCGCCCGCACGGAATTCGGCGATGCCGTCCGTACGGGCGAACAGGGATGCTGCCGGGCGGATTCTCACACTTCGAGGTCCTCCTCGATGCCCTTGAGGCGGTGCCGGGCCATGGCCAGGTTGGCGCGGCCGCGGTCCAGGGCGAGATAGAGGAACAGGCCCTTGGATTTACGGCCGGTCATCGGCCGGATGACGTGGTACTGGCCGCTGAGCGTGATGAGGATGTCCTCGATGTCCTCTTTGATGCCCAGTTGATCGATGGTGCGCATCTTGGCTCTGACCACCTCGGTATTGCCGGCCGCGGCGACCTGGAGATCCAGCGCCTTGGAGCTGCCGAGCATGCCGAGCGCCATGCCGCTGTTGTAGTCGACGACGGCCGCGCCGATGGCGCCGTCGATCACCATCATGTCCTTCAGCGCGATATCCATGTTGGACATGGGTTTTCCTTTCAATCGGTGTTATCACTTGGGGCTGAGGGTCTGGATGGGGTCGGCCTCCCCGGTCACCGCCGCGAGGTGGTCGGCGATGGCGCGGGCGGTGGGCCGCGATTCCAGGTGCAGGCGGCCGATATTCGCGCCCGGACCGGCGAGCACGGTGAGTGAGGCGGTCCAGCCGACCGCGTAGATCACCACGTCCCCGGTTTCGCCGTGCACCACCACCTCGTGGAAGCCGCCGCCGTGCGCGGTGGCGGACAGCCGGTGGGAGAGCGAGAGCTGGGCGGCGGTGAGCGCGGCCATGCCCGCGGGCTCGATGTGCGCGGGCAGATCGTGCGCGATGAGCAGCCCGTCGGTGGACGCCACCAGTGTGCCCGTCAGCTGCGGCACCCGGTCCCGCAGCGACTTCAGCTCGTTGAGTACCTGCGTGTTCGGTTCTGGGCCGGACATCGCCACTTTGGTCAACCTTCCTATCAATTCACCGAGCCGCCTCTTCCGCGCGGTCACGCGTGCTCCTCCAAGGCCGCCTCCCTATCCGTTCGCCGAGCGGTTGTGCCCGTTGTGTCCCACCGGGTGCACCGGCCGCGGTCATGCCAGTTCCTCCAGTGCTGCCCGCAGTCGTATGAGCACGTCCCGGTCGGGCGGCTCCCAGCGGTCGGGGACGGTGACCGCCGCGGCCTGCCGGATGCGGCGGCGCAGCGGGGGCATGGAATCGGCTGCCGCGCTTGCGGGCTGGGCCGGGACGGCCGGTTCCGCGGCGCGGTGGCGCGCGCCGGTGCGGTCACCGGGATCGGGGCGGCCGCCGGCGTCGGGCGGGGCCGGCAGGCCGATGTGGTCGGCGAGGGTGACCACGACGGGCGGCTCGATCAGTCCAGCCGCGGTGAGCTCGCGCACCGCGAGCAGGCAGCCGTAGGTGGTGCGGCCCAGGTCCTCGGCGATGGCGGTGATGCTGTGCCGGGCGTCGACGGCGGCGAGCACCTCGGCCTGGCCGCCGGTGAGCACGACGCGCCGCCGCCGGACCCGCCGCACCGGCACCACGGCGACCCGGTCGACCAGTTCCACCGGCCACTCGCCCGTGGCCGGGTCGCCGCGCCGGGCGCATTCGTGCAGGAGCGCGCCCGGGGTGATGCGGCAGGCGGCGGCCAGCCAGTGTGGCGGCCCGGCCCGGAATTCCAGCGGCGCCGGCGCGGCCAGCAACATGTAGGCGGCGTCGAAGACCGACAGCAGCGCAAGGGTTTCCAGGCGAGGGCTCGTCAGTAGCCCGTCGACCGGGCCCGGCCGTGGCCCACCGGCCGCGGCCGCGCGGGCGCGCCGCCAGCCCTCGGTATCGGTCAGCCCGGCCGCCACCGCCATCCGGTCCAGCCCGGTGGTGCGCCGGCATTCGGCGGCCACGATCGCGCCCTCGACGAGATGAAATGCGCCGTCGCCCACGGTGAGTGCGCCGGTGCCGCATTGCTGCTCCAGTCGCCGTAGTTCGAGGACGAGTTCACTGTCCATGATCGTCCTCGGCAAATTCGGCGAGAATTGCCCGCAGCTGGTATCGCGCCATGGCGAGATTGCCGGTGTCACCATCGAAGAGGATATGCACGAAAAGCCGTCCGTCGAAATCGCCGTCGATCAAATTCAGCAGGTGATATCCCTGGGTTCCGCAGACGATGATCTCGGTGATGTCGTCGCCGGCGCGGCCGGTGACGAGTGCCGGGGAGGTGAGCACGGAGCGCACGACATCGGTTGCGGCAGCGGCATCTTCGTGTTGATCGACCACATCGTGGCGCCCCGCCGCGGCAATGGCCAGGCCGCTCGCGCCGTCTACCAGGGTTACGCTGCATGCACCGGGAATGTCCATGATGCGTTTGAGGCATCCATCGATACCGACCACTGCGCCACCGTTTTTTCAGGAGAGACTTCCAGCAAATCCAGACGCTACACATGATCTGCTCGTGATGGGCGGCAAACGCCGGATTAATCCAGGTGACTCATCATTCTCCCGTGTCCGAAATAAATAATACTAGACAGTATTCAATACCTTTCGGTATTTAATTCCATGGGGCACAGTGGATATCCACAATGGATAAGGGAGTAGCTGAGCAGCGTCAGGGCTTTCGCCAGCGACGATGGGCGCGCGACGGACACCGGCCCGCCGAGGGCGTCGGAAGGCGCGGTGCTACAGGGGAACTCGGCGGTAGCCGGGCGGGCGCTCGGCGAGGTGTGCGGGAATCTCAGCGGGGGATACGGGGATACGGCAGATCCGAACTGGTGTGCTCGCTGATCGCCAGCGGCCGCCCGATCTGCGGGAAGGCGCGCTGGGCGCAGCCGGGGCGCTCGCACACCTTGCAGCCCGCGCCGATGGGCGCGGCCGCGGCCGGATCGTCCAGTTCCAGGCTGCGCGAATACACCAGCCGGTCGGCGTATTCGATGTCGCAGCCCAGCCCGATGGCGAATTCCTTTCCGGCCGTGCCGAATCCGGTCGGGGTGGGCGCGGTGGTGCGGGCCACCCACAGGTAGCGCCGCCCGTCGGGCATGGCGGCGATCTGGGACAGCATGCGGCCGGGATGGTTGAACGCCTCGTGCACCACCCACAGCGGGCAGCTGCCACCCACCCGGGAGAAGTGGAAGGCGGTGGCGGACTGGCGTTTCGAGATATTGCCCGCGCGGTCGGTGCGGATCAGGAAGAACGGCACCCCGCGCTGGCCCTGCCGCTGCAGGGTGCTGAGCCGATGGCAGATGGTCTCGAAGCCGACCTCGAAGCGCAGGCTCAGCAGGTCGATGTCGTAGTGCAGCTCCTCGGCCGAGCGCAGGAACTTGCCGTACGGCAGGATGAGCGCGCCGGCGAAGTAGTTGGCCAGCCCGATCCGGGCCAGGGTGCGGGATTCGCCGGTGAGCGCGGGACTTTCGTCGAGAACCTCGTCGAGCAGGCCGCCGTGCAGCAGGAAGGCCAGGGTGGTGGCGATCTGGAAGGCCCGCTGCCCGGGCCGCAGTCGCCGGGCCAGGGTGAGGGTGCGGGTCTCGGGTTCGTAGTGGCGCTTGGGGATGTTCGGATCGGCGCCGTCGCCGCGGACCAGGACGGTGACCCCGGCGCGTTCCTCCGCGACCCGGGCCAGCTGCCGGTCGAGGGAGCCGATGGTGAGCCCGCTCTCCTCGAACAGCCGCTCGGCCGCGAGATCCAGCTGGGCGATGTGATTGTGGTGATCGTAGAAGAAGTCGCGCACGTCCTCGTAGGGCATGGGGACGCCGGGTGCGCCGGTGGGGGTGGCCACCTTGGAGGACAACAGATCCAACTGGTCGGTCGCGGCACGTAGTCGGCGGTGCATGGCCACAACGATTTTCGCGACCTCGGGCATGCGGGTGGCCAGGTCCTCGACCTCGGCCACCGGCGCGGCATTGCCGCCCGCGGCCTCCACCAGGATCTCGTGCAGGTCCGAGACCAGCCGCGCGTCGGAGTCCGCGGCGAAGAACTGCACATCGAGGTCGAAGGTGGAATTCAGTTTCAGCAGCACCGGAATGGTGAGCGGCCGCTGATCACGCTCGAGCTGGTTGAGGTAGCTGGGCGACAGGTCCAGGGATTTGGCCAAGGCCGCCTGGGTCATCCGCCGTTCCTCGCGCAACCGCCGTAGTCGGGCGCCCGCATACATCTTGCGCACGTGCAGGATGGTACCGATTCGGCTTCGCAAACATCGCAATTTGAGGAGACTCGCCGCAACTTCGCCGACCCTGCGTGGCACTTCGCCATGGCGGACGGCCTGCGTAGCATGCGAATTCGGTGCTACGAGCGGTTTTGTGCGCGAGTCCCCCATCGTACGACCAACCCGACGCCGCCGAGGGGGAACGAGGTCCGGAATGCACGCCGAAATCAGCGGGCTCACCCCAGAATCAGGTGAACCTGGAGTTCGCCGACCAGGAACCCGAGCACCGCGCCAATGGCCACCAGCTTCCATTCGTCCTGTTTGAAGGCCGGGCGCAGCAGGCCCTCGTACTCGTCGTCGGTGAGTTGCTTCGTCTTCTCGATGACGAGGTTGCGCACATCCAGCGCCTCGATGGCGTGCTGATCGAAACCGGAGTGCGCGGCGGCCTTGACGTGATCGAGCACGAAGGTGACCGCATCGCGTTCCAGGGCGGTGTAGCTGTCGCGCGCGAGCATCATCATGAGCGGGCGGGCCGGGCCGGTCTGCAGTTCGAGGAACTCGCTGACGTGCCGGCTCAGGAGAGATGCCAATCGGTCGGCACGCTCGCCATTGAGGACGGCCTCGAGAATGCGTGCGGGAGTGAGGATCTCGGTGGCGATGAGATCGCCGTAGTCGGTGCAGACCTGCTCCCGGCGCTTGTGGAACAGGCCCTGCCACTTGACCGGTCCGATACCGACCGGACGAATCGGACGGAAGATCATCTGCAACGCCAGCCAGTCGGTGATCAATCCGGTGAAACCGCCGAAAGCAGGCATGAGCAGCGGGGAGTGGGTGAGCGCCCAGGTGATCATCTGCACGAAGCCCAGCACCGTGCCGAAGATCAGGCCCGAGCGCACGATGAAGCGCAGCTCGTTGCGGCCCACCCGGCGCACCATCTCCACCAGCAGCGACTTGTCGTCCACCAGCGCGCTGATGGCCATGCCGCGCAGATCCATCACCTGGTCGATATTGGTGCGCAGGTCGTAGACGATGTCCTCGATCAACTGCGGTAGATCCCGTTGCGCGCGTTCGATGATGGCGCGCTGGGCGGCGTCGGGCATGTTCACCCAGAGCCGGGGCTGATGCTTCATCATCATGGCGCGGACCATGTAATCGACACCGGCGTCGAGAGGTTCGCGCAGCCGCGTGGTCAGTTCGGCGACATCGATGCGAGCGATGATGTCCTGCGGATCGATGAGCTTGCCGAACATGAGATCCACCGCGATGGTCGCCATGCGCGGCGCGGAGCGTGGAATGACGCCCTGCCAGCCCAGCCACGGTGGGATGCCCTTGAATTCGAGCGGATACATCAGCATCTGCACGGCGACGATCTTGGTCACCCAGCCGATGAGGGCGGCGACGAGCGGGATGGAGCAGTACAGCAGCCAGTGGTCGGCGAAATCCGCGATCAACCCTTCACCCCGGTGGTTGCCATGCCCTGCTCCTCGGTGCAACTATTCGTATTCAGCCGTACGGCTATTTGTGCTGCGGCTCAGGCTAGGAGACCCGCGTGCCCACTGGCAAGACCGAGAGCTCACCGCCCACCCAGCGCGTCATCGCCATCGTGGAACTGCTGGCCGCCCAGGACGACTCGCTCACCTCCGCCGAGATCGCCGACAGCCTGGACCTGAACCGCTCCACCACCGGAGCGATCCTGGCCGCGCTCGCCGCAGGTGGCTGGGTGCGCCGGCGGCCCGATCTGCGCTATGAACTCGGCGAGCGGCTCGCCGCGGTCGGGGCGCGCGCCGCGCTGGGGCAGCGCGATCGCGCCTGGCTGGACCGGGAATTGGCGCGGCTGGCCGATCGTGTCGACTGTGGTGCGGCGCTGACCGCGCTCAGCGGCGGCCATCTGAAGTTCGTCGCCGTCACCCGCGACCGCCTCACCGTGGGAATGGAGTCCGGCGTACGGATTCCGCTGCTCGCGCCGGCCGGGGCCGCGATCATCGCCCACACCGGCGCGGCCCGCCAACGGGATTGGATCGACACCCGCGGGGCCGAGCGACGTGACGAATATCGCGCCGTCCTCGATACCCTCCGCACCGCAGGCTACTGTGCCTGGCGGCTGGAACGCGACAGCCTCCCCGGAGTCCGGGTGCTCTCCGAGGTCGCCGACCACCTCGCCGAACATCCGGGAAACACGGACCTGCAGGGCAAGGTGCTGGCGCAGCTGGCGACCTTCGGCGGCAGCGCCTACGACCAGCAGACCTTCGACAGCGACGCGACACTGCCGCTCAGTTATATGAGTGCCCCGGTTTTCGACGGCGGCGGCCACGCGGTCATGGAATTACAGATCGGCCCCCTGCGTGAGGATGTCACCCGCACCGAACGCCGCCACTACCTCACGGAATTGTCCGCGGCCGCCCGCCGCATCGGCGACGGGCTCGAGCCCGTCAGTCATCGCCCCACACCACCGCCTGCGCGGCGATGACCGCGGTGCCGTCGAATGTCACCGCCGGTGATCCGTGCAATCGATACCCCTCGTCCAGCAGTGCGCTGATCCGCTCGCAGAAGGTCGCGTCGTCGGGCCCGGTGATCAGTCGATAGCGCAGTCGCGGTTGCTCGGTCATGACGCCAGCCTAGGGACGGCGGATTCCGGAGGGGCGGGCGCTATTGCATGTCGCGGGTGGTCGCGATGAGGAATTGGATGGTGTCCTGGACCTTCTGGTCCGTCATCCGCAACGGGACCGAGCTCGTCGCGGCGATCTTGTCATCGATCGCCAGCATCCCTTCCCAGGTGCCGACCCGGGTGAGGTAGCTGTCGTCCGGGGTGCGCCAGACGTCCTCACTTAAACCGTCCAGGCGCTGGTAACGGGCGCCGATCGGGTCGGTGTGGTCCGGCTTGTGCATATTGCGGACCGTCAGCCACGCCACGTAGGGGGCGCGGCGCTGCAGGTTCAGGTAGCAGGATCCGGTGGTGTCGATCGAAGCGTCGATCGTGCCCTGGCTGAGTTCGGCCACCTGCACCTCGGGAACGCCGAGCGTGTTGTGGAAGAAGTCGATCATCCGCGTGCACAGATCCCGGTTCGAATGCGCGGAAGTCGTTGCACCGGGACTGATTTGGGTTGCCGGGGACGATCCGCATCCCGCCAGCGCCAGCACGGCCACGACCGGCAGGCACCGGACCCCCCACCGCTTTCCGATCACCTCGACCTCCTGTCCGGGCCGCAGCGTAACAGGACCGGGGGGTCCGGCCAACCGCGGTGGCGCAACTGCGCCGGGCCGCCCATCAAGCGCCACAACAACTCTCGATGCGGAGGACGTCGACCGGGCTCGGTCAGAGCACCTTCACGATCGCGGGCACGACCTTCTGGACCAGGACGTCGGGGGAGCGATCGGTCCAGGTCTGGAAGGACTGGACGGTGGCGGGATCGTCGACGATCACCAGCCTGGCGTGGGAGAGGCTGGAGGAGAGGAAGCCGCTGGGCAGGCCGCGCAGGCCGCCGTTGCCCGCCTGCCGGTCGGTGCGCACGACGATCACGATGTCGACATCGGGGACCGAGACGTCGGAGGGGGACAGTGGACGCGGCGACGCCTCGCCGGGCTGGGCGCGGTAGTCGGTGCTGTAGCGAAAGCCGATGTCCACCAGGAACTTCGCCTGATCGCTGGTGTCCAGGTCGGCGGAGAGGCTGCCGTCGCCGAAGTTGAACGCGGCGACGGTCTTGTTCTGGAAGGTGGGGTGGGCGGAGCGAACCTGATCCAGCGCATCGGTGTGCACGGTGGTGGTCGCGCCGGTCGAGCCGCCGGACTCGTGGTTGGTGGCCAGGAAGGCGGTGACGCCCGAAATACCGAGCAGCACAACGATTGCCGCGATGGCCGGAGCGAGCCGGCGCCGTCGGCGCGGCTCGGGGACGACCGGTGCGGCGGACGGCATCCGGCCCTGCAGTGCCAGCGCCGCGTCATGGGTGAAGTCGTGGCAGGTGGCGTAGCGGTGGTCCGGATCCTTGGCCAGCACCTTGGCGATGACCGCGTCCAGCGCCGGCGGCAGATCCGGGCGCAGCGGGCTCAGCGCGGGCGGCGGCTCCTGGAGGTGACCCAGGGTGGCCTGGGCCAGGGAGGTCACCGGGAACGGGGTGCGGCCGGTGAGCAGCTTCACGAACGCGCAGCCCAGGCTGTAGATGTCGCCGCGATGGTCGAGCGGCCCGGCGACCAGGCGTTCGGGCGGCGCGTAGGCCAGCGTCGCCATCAGGCTGTCGGTGGCGGTGAGCTCGCGGCCGTCGGTAATCGATTTGGCCACACCGAAATCGGTGAGCAGCACCCGCTCCAGGCCGCCGGGCTCGTCGTCCGGTTCACCCGGCGAGAGCAGGAAGTTCGCGGGTTTCACATCCCGGTGCAGCAGCCCGCGCCGGTGCGCGTGGTCGAGGGCCTTGCCGACCTCGGTGATGATGCGGAGCGCCCGCTGCGGCGTCATGCCGGCGGGGTTCTTCTTCAATTCCACGGCGGCGTCGGTGCCGGGCACGTACTGCATGGCGATCCACAGCCGGCCGTCCTCCTCGCCGCGCGCGTAGACCGTGACGATGTTCGGATGATCCAGTTCCGCCGCGAGATTCGCCTCGCGCTCGAACCGCGCCCGGTAGTGCTCGTCGTGGGACAGATCGGCGCTGAGCACCTTCAGCGCGTCGAGCCGCCGCGGGAACATCGGATCCTGCACCAGATACACGGTGCCCATGCCGCCACTGCCGAGCACTCGGATCACCCGGTGGCCGCCCACGATCGTGCCGGGCCGCAACGGCATGGACATCCTCCCTCAGCACTGCCGGGATCCCGACCTTACGAATGTAGCAACGATCGTCACACCCGGCCCGGCATCAGATGTGCCCGTAGGCCAGTAGCTCGTACTGTGCCGAAAGTCGTTGGCGCAGATCCTGGGACTGGTCGGCGAACACCTCGGCGACAAAGTGGTCGTAGGGCAGATAGCACATGAATTTCGGTCCGGCGGTGTCCTTCTCGTCCTTCAGTTGCAGGCACCGGGCGGTCGCCAGGCCGGGCGGCGGGTCGATGGGTTTGTACCGGTCGCCCAGCTCGTCCACGAAGGCGCCGGTGAGCCGTTGCGCGCCCGCCGCGTCCCGGGCCCGGTAGACGCCGGAGAGCGCGTGCGCAACCAGGTCCACCCCGGCCTCGTCGAAGGCGCGCCGGGTGGCCACCGGCCGGTCGTCGAGGGTCAGGGCGGCATGGGGACCGTACAGTCCCTCGGTCGCCCAGATCTGGCCCTTGCCCGGCGGCAGGGTGCGGCCGAGTAGATCCTCGGGATCGGCGGCCAGCCCGGCGAGCTGATCCAGCGGGGTGGGCCGGTAGTCCCGCATGGCCTCGATCGTCTTGTCCAGCACCAGTTTCGCCGTGTCCAGCAGAGCCCCCGGACCGTCGGGCACCGTGAGGTCGTCCTCGATGTAGAGCCAGTAGAGGTAGTCGTCCCGCGCGTAGGTGGCCTTCACCCATTCGAGCGAGGTCAGCGCCGCCTTGGCGGTGGGGTACCCGGGAATCTGCAGCGGCCCCTTGTCCGGATTATCCGGACTGGCCAGTCCGACAAGGAAATTCCCGGCCGTCGCGGCCTGCTCGGGCTTCGCGAACCGCAGCACCGTGATGTCCACGTTCAGCCCGAGCGTGGTGTCGGACCGATGCCGCCCGCCCGACTCCCAGCCCGAGATCAGGCCCGGCGCTTCGTCATTGAAGTTGTCGATGCTGATCGGCGGGTAGTCCGCCGTGATCGCGTGCGCGGAATTGTTGAACACCAGGCGGTTGTCGATATCCAGGGCCAGCGGCACGTGCTCGGCCATCCGGATCGACTCCTGCAGCAGATCGCCCACCGTGATGTCGGGCTTCTGGCTGGTGATCGTGCGCGGTACAACCGGGTAGTTGCCCGGATCCAGTTGAGAGGTATCGACGATCGCGGCCCTCGAAGCGGGAGTCGCGGGATCGCGATGGTCCGAGCCGCACGACGCCGCGAGGACGGCCGCCAATGCCAGCAGGACCAGGCGGCCGGGCAGGGTGCTGGTGCGCTCGGTGGTCATGACTGTCCGCTCTTGGCCAGCATCGAATACTGCGCCGCCACCCGTTGCGGGAACGAGGCCGGTGCGCCGCCGCTGAACCGCGCCTCCGCTCCGATCACCGCGACATACCGGCCGTACACGACCGCGCAGATGTAGGTGTACTGGCGAATCGGCTCGGGTTCATCGAGCTGGATGCAGTGCGCGTCGGTGATGCCGGGTGGATTGGGGAATTCGTCGTCGTCGCGGCCCAGGGTGGTCAGCGCGGCCTGTAAACCGAAGGCGGCCGCCAGGTCCCGGGTGCGGTAGACGGTCGCCGCATTGCGGGCGACCAGATCCACCCCGGCCGCGGCGAATGCCTTGCGGGCGGCGGCGCCGTCGCGTTCGTAGTGCAGGGCGCCCGCCGGGGTGTAGACACCGCCGTAATTCCACCCGAACTGGTCGGCGTCGGAGGTGTCGTACTTGTTCGGCAGCGTCGATCCCAGGATGTTGTCGGGGTTGATCGGCAGATCGGGGAGGTCCTCCAGCGGCGTCGGCGTCAGATCGGCCATCCGGGCGAGCTGGGCCTGCACCATGGCCCGCAATCGCACCCCCAGCGCGGCCGGATCGGCCTGCGGGATCACGGCGTGGCCGACTATCGCGTACACGCCGTGCACCGCGAAGACCTGGCCCTTGGCATCGGTGATCGACGACGCCCGCGCGTCGACGCCGTCGATCGGAATCGGGTGCAGCCCAGGGGCGGCCAGCGCATCGGCGAACCCGTCGATCGCGGCCCGGGCGGCCGGCTCGGTCGGAAACCGCATGACCGCCAGCGTGATGTGCTTGCGCGCCCGGACACTGTTGTTGTTTCGCCAGATGTACGCGCCCGCGATCATGCGATTGTTCTGGGCGACCGCCTGCCAGGCCTTGGGGAAGGGCCCGTCGGTGTCGTCGAAGTTCGCGTCGGAGGTGTCCAGCACCCGGGCCCCGCCCAGATACGTGACGTCGGGATCGATTTCGTCCGGACCGACCAGATAGGTCATCATGCGGCGCGACTCGATCTGGTACGCGTCGGTGGCGACCGAGTACGTCGGGGCGTACTCGACCGGGGCCGAAGGATACGGTCCGACAACGAGTTTCGAGAGGTCGGCCGGTGTCATGCCGGGGATCGGGCGACCCGGAACCGTCGACGACGCCGCCGCGACGCCCAACGCCAGGACGGCCGTCACCACCGTCACGATCGCCAGAACCATTCGCGGCCTGCGGAATTCGCGGATTCGCCTCACGCCGTCACCTGCTCGTCACCAGGACGTACTCGGCCGAGGTCTTCTGATACAGCTCCGGCACGTTCATGGCGCCGATCTGCACGGTGTACCGGTCCACGTGGAAGTTGCACTGGTTGGCGACCACATTTCCGTGGTCCAGCACCGCGAAACAGCCGATGTCGCCGGGGAAACTCGGCGGCGGGGCGATGCTCCGGCGATCGCCGGAGGTGTCCGTGGACGGATTCCACCGGTCCCACAGCGCGCGGGCCGCCGTCCCGGTCCGGCTGTGGAACACCAGCGCGTCGCCGTAGCCGACCAGGTCGATGTCGCCGACCGTCAGGAAATCGAGGTCGTTGTCGGTCAGGCTCTGCAGCGCGCCGCGGCCCGTGTACACCCCGTCCGGATCCGGCCGCATGGGCTCTTCGGGATTCGTCGGCAGGGTGCGGCCGAGAATGCCGTCGGGATCGAGCGGCAGGTGCTCGAACCGGTCCGTGGGTGTGGGCTGGAACCGGTCCAGCAGCGGCAGCGCCACGTCCAGCATCCGTTCGGTGCGGGCGGTCAGGTCGGCCAGATCCGGTGCGGCGGCCAGCTCGTCGACCACCTTGATGAACACCACGTAGCGGTCGTGCACGGTCCAGGAGCCGATCGAGGCCACGTTCGGCCGCCAATGCGCCTTGCTGTCAGGGTATTTCGGCAGGGTGACGGCCCGGTTGTCGACGTTGTAGGTGAAATCGTCGTGTTCGAGCGCGGGGCCGACGGCCGCGGCGCGCCCGGCGTCCGGCAGCTCCAGCACCGCGATGCTCAGCCTGCGGTGCTTGTCGTCGGAATCGGATCCGGTGCACCAGGTATCGACCCAGCCGCCGCGCAGATCGTGGGCGACCTCGTCGAAGGTGTCGTTGATGAGGATGTCGCCCAGGCCCTTGTGATTGGTGACGATGTGCGGGCGGACGTCGTTGGAGCACTCGTAGGCGTAGTCCCGGTCGGCCTCGAACGGCAGCGCCACGTAGTCCGACAGCCGCTGTGATTCGCGGATGCGGGATTGCTTGTCGGTCTTGGCATTTCCCACCACGCGCGGCGTGACCTGATAGTTGCCGACCTCGAGGCTGGCCGGATCGGTCTGCTGCCGCACCGGTTGCCCGGAAACGCTGGTGGCACAGCCGGTCGCGGCGGCGAGCACGACCGCGACACCGCACAGCAGCGGCGCGCGCGACGCGAACGATCTCACCGTCCCCTCCTCGCGCCGGATGTTACCGGCGCGCAAGCCTTCTCGCGCGGCTTTGGCGGCCGGCGGTGTGGTCTCGGACACGATCGCGCCGCAATCCGGGCACCGGGATGTCTCGGCGCGCGCCCGCGCCTCGGCGGGCCGCGGGGGCGCAATCCTTAGCATGACGGCGAATTCCGTGGTCGGAGCGTCGCAACCCTCACCGACAGGGATGTATCGCGGTGATTAACACAAATTCGCAACCGGAAGGTCTGTCCTGTGAAGATTGCACCGAACGGGACTTCGATGCCCGATCCGTATCCCCGGGCAGGTACCTTCTACCCATGTTCTCCAAAGTCCTGGTCGCCAACCGCGGCGAGATCGCCATTCGCGCCTTCCGCGCGGCCTACGAACTCGGCATCGGTACCGTCGCGGTTTTTCCGTACGAGGACCGCAACTCCGTGCACCGGCTCAAGGCCGACGAGGCCTACCAGATCGGTGAGCCCGGCCACCCCGTGCGGGCGTACTTGTCGATCGAGGAGATCATCAAGGCCGCCAAGAGCGCCGGTGCCGACGCCATCTACCCGGGCTACGGCTTCCTGTCGGAGAACCCGGACCTGGCCGCCGCCTGCGCCCGCGAGGGCATCACCTTCATCGGCCCGTCCGCGCAGGTCCTCGAACTGACCGGTAACAAGGCGCGCGCCATCGCCGCCGCCAAGGCCGCCGGACTGCCGGTGCTGCGCTCGAGCGAACCGTCCGCGGATGTGGACGCGCTCATGACCGCCGCGGAGTCCATGGAGTTCCCGCTGTTCGTCAAGGCCGTGGCCGGCGGTGGCGGGCGCGGCATGCGGCGGGTCACAGATCCGGCCCAGCTGCGCGAATCCATCGAGGCCGCCGCGCGCGAGGCCGAATCCGCCTTCGGCGACGCGACCGTCTTCCTGGAGCAGGCGGTGGTCAACCCCCGCCACATCGAGGTACAGATCCTGGCCGACCAGCAGGGCAATGTCATCCACCTCTTCGAGCGCGACTGCTCGCTGCAGCGCCGCCACCAGAAGGTGATCGAGCTCGCCCCGGCCCCGAATCTGGATCCCGAACTCCGCGACCGCATTTGCGCCGACGCGGTGGCCTTCGCCCGCCAGATCGGTTACTCCTGCGCGGGCACCGTGGAATTCCTGCTCGACGAGCGCGGGAATCACGTGTTCATCGAGATGAACCCGCGAATCCAGGTGGAGCACACGGTGACCGAGGAGATCACCGATGTCGACCTGGTGCAGTCGCAGCTGCGCATCGCCGCCGGGGAGACCCTGGCGGATCTGGGCCTGAGCCAGGACGGCATCCAGATCCGGGGCGCGGCGCTGCAGTGCCGCATCACCACCGAGGACCCGGCCAACGGCTTCCGGCCCGACACCGGCCGCATCACCGGCTACCGCTCGCCCGGCGGCGCGGGCGTCCGCCTGGACGGCGGCGCGAATGTCGGCGCGGAGGTCGGGGCCTACTTCGACTCCATGCTGGTCAAGCTCACCTGCCGCGGACGCGATTTCGCCACCGCGGTGGCGCGAGCCCGGCGCGCGGTCGCCGAATTCCGCATCCGCGGCGTGACGACCAACATCCCGTTCCTGCTCGCGGTGCTGGACGATCCGGACTTCCGCGCGGGCCGGGTGACCACCTCGTTCATCGACGAGCGGCCGCAGCTGCTCACCCTCAAGAGCTCGGCCGACCGCGGCACCAAGATCCTGCAGTACCTGGCCGACGTCACCGTGAACAAGCCGCACGGCTCGCGGCCGACCAAGGTGTACCCGCACGACAAGCTGCCCGCCCTCGACATGACCGTGCCGCCCCCGCCCGGCACCCGGCAGCGGCTGCTCGAGCTGGGACCGGACGGCTTCGCGCAGTGGCTGCGCAACCGCGAGGGGGTGGCCGTCACCGACACCACCTTCCGCGACGCGCACCAGTCGCTGCTGGCGACCCGGGTCCGCACCAATGGCCTGCTCGATGTGGCCGGGCACGTGGCGCGCATGACGCCCGAGCTGCTGTCCATCGAATGCTGGGGCGGCGCAACCTACGACGTGGCGCTGCGCTTCCTCTACGAGGACCCGTGGGAGCGGCTCGCGGCGCTGCGCGAGGCGGTGCCGAACATCAACCTGCAGATGCTGCTGCGCGGCCGCAACACCGTCGGCTACACGCCGTACCCCGAAAAGGTCACGCGCGCTTTCGTTTCCGAGGCCACCGCCACCGGCATCGACATCTTCCGCATCTTCGACGCGCTCAACAATGTCGACCAGATGCGCCCGGCCATCGACGCCGTCCGCGAAACCGGCACGGCTCTGGCCGAAGTCGCGCTCAGCTACACCGGCGACCTGTCGAACCCGAGCGAGGACCTCTACACCCTCGACTACTACCTCAAGCTCGCCGAGCAGATCGTCGAGGCCGGGGCGCACGTCATCGGCATCAAGGACATGGCCGGACTGCTGCGCGCGCCCGCCGCGCACACCCTGGTCACCGCGCTGCGCCGGGAGTTCGACCTGCCCGTGCACGTGCACACCCACGACACCCCGGGCGGCCAGCTGGCCACCTACCTGGCGGCCTGGCAGGCCGGTGCGGACGCCGTCGACGGCGCGTCGGCGCCCATGGCGGGCACCACGTCTCAGCCCGCGCTCTCGGCCATCGTTGCGGCAGCGGCGAATTCGCCCCACGACACCGGGCTGAACCTGCAGAACGTGTGCGACCTGGAGCCGTACTGGGAGGCGCTGCGAAAGGTGTACGCGCCGTTCGAATCCGGGCTGCCGGGGCCGACCGGCCGCGTCTACCACCACGAGATTCCCGGCGGCCAGCTGTCGAACCTGCGCCAGCAGGCCATCGCGCTCGGCCTGGGCGACCAGTTCGAGCAGGTCGAGGCCAAATACGCCGCGGCCGACCGGATGCTGGGCCGGCTGGTCAAGGTCACCCCGTCCTCCAAGGTGGTCGGCGATCTGGCGCTGGCACTGGTCGGCACCGGCGTCGACGTCGAGGACTTCGCCGCCGACCCGGGCCGCTACGACATCCCGGACTCGGTCATCGGCTTCCTGCGCGGCGAACTCGGCACCCCGGCCGGCGGCTGGCCCGAGCCCTTCCGCAGCCGCGCCCTCGCCGGCCGCGGCCCCGCCAAGCCGGAAACCCAGCTGACCGCGGCCGACGAGGCCGGGCTGAACGGGACCTCGGCCGAGCGCCGGGCCACCCTCAACCGCCTGCTGTTCCCCGGCCCCACCGCCGAATTCGTCGCCCACCGCGAGAAGTTCGGCGACACCACCGGGCTGTCGGCCAACCAGTTCTTCTACGGCCTGCGCCACGACGAAGAACACCACGTCCAGCTCGACAAGGGCGTCACCCTGCTCATCGGCCTGGAGGCCATCTCCGAACCCGACGAGCGCGGCATGCGCACGGTCATGTGCATCCTCAACGGGCAGCTGCGCCCCATCACGGTGCGCGACCGCTCCATCGCCAGCGAGATCCCCGCCGCCGAGAAGGCCGACAAGACCAATGCCGGCCACATCGCGGCGCCCTTCGCCGGCGTGGTGACCCTGGCCGTCTCCGAAGGCGATTCGGTCGCGGCGGGCGACACCATCGGCACCATCGAGGCCATGAAGATGGAGGCCGCCATCACCGCCCCGCGCGCCGGCGTGGTCCGCCGTGTGGCCATCGCCAAGGTGCAGCAGGTGGAGGGCGGCGACCTGCTAGTCGACGTGAGCCTCACCGAGGCCGCCGCCGAATGACCCGCATCGTGGCGGGTACCGCCGGGGGCCGACGCCTGCGCGTCCCCCCGGCGGGCACCCGCCCCACCTCCGACCGGGTGCGCGAGGCGCTGTTCAGCCTCCTGCACGCCCGCATGGATTTCGACGGCCTGCACGTCCTCGACCTCTACGCGGGCTCGGGGGCGCTGGCCCTGGAGGCGCTGTCCCGCGGCGCCTCGCACGCGCTGCTCATCGAAGCGGACCGCAAGGCCACCGCCATCATTCGCGGCAATATCGGCGACCTCGGGCTACCGGGCGCGGAGCTGCGCCAGAACTCGGTCATCAGCGTCCTGTCGGGTGCGCCGCCGGAACGCTACGACCTGGTCTTCTCCGACCCGCCCTACGACCTCGACGTCGCCGACGTGCAGGCCGACCTGCGCGCCCTCGCCGCCAACGGCTGGCTCCACGACGACGCCCTCATCGTCGTCGAACGCTCCACCCGCTCGCCCGAGATGTCCTGGCCCGACGGCTACGCACCGCTGAAGTCCCGCACCTACGGCGAAACGCGCATCGATCTGGCCGAATTCGAAGGCTGACACCCGACGGATTTCCCGGCTGCCGCCGGTCTGAATACCGACAGGAACAGACCGGAGTAGGGAGTACGTGATGTCGGATTCGATACGGACCGCCGTGGTCACCGGTGCGAGCCGGGGATTCGGGCGGGCGATCGCCGCCTCGCTCGTCGCGTCGGGCGCGCGGGTGATCGGCGTGGCGCGGGACGAGCAGGCACTACAGGACGTCCGTGCGGAGCTCGGGGACCGATTCGTGCCGGTGGCGGCCGACGCGACCGAGGAAGCCGTGGCGCAGAAGGTGATTCGCGGGTACCGGCCGGATTTGCTGGTGCTCAATGCCGGGGCCACTCCGCCCCTGGCCCCCGTGCACGAGCAGACCTGGGAGACCTTCAGCCGCAACTGGGAGACTGATACCAAGCAGGCGTTCGTCTGGATCGGGGCCGCCCTGCGGGAGCCGCTGCCCCCGGGGAGTGTGGTGATCGCCATGTCGAGCGGGGCCGCGCTGGCCGGGTCGCCGCTCAGCGGCGGATATGCGGGAGCCAAGTCCACCATCCGATTCATCCGGACGTACGCCGCCGAGGAATCGGACCGCGCGGGGCTCGGAATCCGGTTCGTGGCGCTGCTGCCCCGGCTGACACCGGCCACCGAGCTCGGCCGGAAAGGGGTCGCGGGGTATGCCGCCCGGCAGGGCATCGACGTGGAAACCTATCTCGCCGGGATGGCGCCGGTGCTCACACCCGAACAGGTCGGCAAGGCGGTGGTCGAACTCGCCGATGATGCCGGCAGCGCGGCGGAATACTTGGTGAGCGGCGCCGGGCTGAAGCAGATCGGCTGAGGGGTCGCGACCATGACGACCAGCGCACCTCCGGGAGTAGCGGCCATGCCCTCCGACACCGAACGGCCCGCGGTCATCGCACCGCCCACCGAGCGCGAATTCACTGCTCTCACACAGCGATTCCGGCCGGAGCTGCTCGCGCACTGCTATCGCATGCTGGGGTCGGTGCACGATGCCGAGGACCTGGTGCAGGAGACCTACCTGCGGGCCTGGCGGGGGTTCGGCGGGTTCGAAGGCCGGTCGTCGCTGCGGCACTGGCTGTACAAGATCGCCACCATGGCCTGCCTGACCGCGCTGGAGGGGCGCTCGCGCCGGCCACTGCCGTCGGGGCTGGGTGCGCCGGAGGACGATCACCGGGTGGCGATGGCGGCCCGGGAGCCCGAGGTGGCGTGGTTGCAGCCCGCGCCGGACTCGTTGTTCGGGTTCGACGATCCGGCCGCCATCGTGGCCGGGCGGACGGGGGTGCGGCTGGCCTTCATTGCGGCACTGCAACTGCTGCCCGCCCGGCAGCGCGCGGTGCTGACGCTGCGCGACGTGCTGGCCTTCCGGACCGCGGAGGTCGCCGCCATGCTGGACACCACGCCGACCGCCGTGGACAGTGCGCTGCGGCGGGCGCGGAGCCGATTGGCGCAGGCCGGGCCGGTGGAGGCGGACCTGGCCGAGCCGGACGAACTCGCGCAGCGGCGGCTGCTCGACGGCTATGTCGACGCGTTCACCCGCGCCGACCATGCCGCGCTGCTCCAACTCCTGCGTGCCGACGTGGAGATGGAAATGCCGCCCACGCCAACGTGGTTCACCGGACGCGAGGCGGTCCTCGGATTCCTGCGCAGCCGTATCCTGCGGCCGGGCCTGTGGCGTTTCACGCCGACCCGCGCGAATGGCCAGCCCGCCTTCATCGTTCACAAACGCGTCGACGACCACCACTACGAGGCCTACGGGATTCACGTCCTGACGCTGATCGGGGCCAGGATCGGGCGCATCACCGCGTTCAACGACCCGGCCCTGGTCCGCACCTTCGGCGCGGAGGCCGCGCTCGAACTCTGAGGCCCGGCCCGTCGCGAGATCGGAAGCGGGAGCGGCGGATACGGCGATGCCCGCCGTGTGCGACACGGCGGGCATCGTCAGGAATGTCCGAGAACGTCAGTTCTGGAACAGGTCCCGCAGCGATTCGGGAGCCTTGTACTGGCAGGTGTTGGCCAGGCAGCCCAGGTCCCACATCTGCTCGATGGCCGACAGCACCGAGTAGTGGTCGGCGAGGTCGGTGGACGTCTTGTGGTGGGGCTGGGGCTTGCCCTTCTCGCCCTGCTCCTTGTGCACCTTGTCGGAGTTGATCACCAACAGCGGGGCGTCGCCGCCACCGAGCACGGTGCCATTGGCGCCGACCGGGCTGCCCGGGCCGCCGGAGAAGCCGGAGTAGTCGTTCTCGTCCCAGGCGATCACGATGCTGGAGCGGGTCTTCTTCCAGACGTCCGAGTTCGTGATCTTGGTGACGGTGTCCTTCAGATAGTCGTCACCCAGGTGGATCGGGCCGTGCGCCACACCGGAAGCCGGCTCCTCACAGGTCGGCTTGTTGATCAGCGTCGCGGCCGCGTGGGAGAGGCCGTGCATGTCCGAGCACTGGTCGGGGCTGATCCAGGTGAAGGCCGGCACGTTGCCGCTCTTCAAGTCGGCGTCGAAGTTGTTCTCGAACGGCACGACCTTCTGCAGGCGGGCGTTGCCGGGGGAGTTGACGTCCGAGAAGTACATGAACGGGTTGTGCTTCTGGGCGTACAGCTTGACCGCGGTGCCGTCGACGTCGCCCGGCGCGAACTCGCCCTGGAAGCCGGCCTGCGGCATACCGCCCATGTAGGCCTTCCAGGACTTGCCCTTGCCCTCGAGCTCGTCGACCAGGTTCTTGCCGGCGAACATGTGCGGCTTGGCGGTCGCGCTGGCGATCTGAGCCGGGGTCAGCGCGGCGCCGGAGGTGCCGTCACCGGAGTTCGGGACGAATTCCTCGGGGGCGCAGGTGGAGTCGGCGCCGGCCTTGCAGTCGTCCCAGATGCCCTGGAAGTCGCCCGAGAACATGGAGAGGTAGTTCGGCAGACTCGGGTGGGTCACACCGTGGAAACCGGTGGACACGCCGTTGTCGTTGGCCAGCTGGTTGATGAACGGCGCGTCGGCGGTGTTGCCGAGGATGTCATCGTCCCCCTGGTTCTCCATCATGATGTAGAAGATGTGTTCCGGCGCCGCCCCTTGGCCGTTCCCCGGATCGGCCGACGCGGACGCGCCCACCAGGCCGCTGAACGCGCTCACCGTCGCAGCCACGGTGACTGCGATCTTCCGACCCAACGATGCCCTTGCCATATGTGTGTACTTCCTTCATCGAGCGAGATTGCCGATGCAGCTTCGCAATTGGGTCAGGAAACGATCAACGCGAGAAAACCGAACAGTACGCAAACGGGGAGCAAGCAGTTGCTAGGTTGTGGAACCATAGCTGACCAGGCATAACTGCGCAGCACCGGCCGGACCGGGCCGCGGCAGCCTCGCCGACATGCGGTAGCGTTCGACCATGGCTGGAGCACTGTGCCCCGGGTCGTTCGACCCCGTGACCAATGGACATCTCGACGTGATCGCCCGCGCCGCCGGGCAATTCGACGAGGTCGTCGTGACCGTCGTGGTGAACCCCAACAAACAGGGCATGTTCACCGTCGAGGAGCGGATGGACCTGATCCGCGAGGTTACCGCCCACCTGCCCAATGTGCGGGTGGAATCCTGGCGCGGCCTGCTGGTCGACTTCGCCAAACAGCAGGGCATCACCGCCATCGTCAAGGGCCTGCGCGATGCCACCGACTTCGGCTACGAGCTCCAGATGGCCCAGATGAACCGCAAGCTCACCGGTGTCGACACCTACTTCATCGCCACCAACCCGGCCTACGGCTTCGTCTCCAGCTCCCTGGTCAAGGAGGTCGCCGCCTACGGCGGTGACGTCGCCGACCTGCTCCCGCCGATCGTCCACAAGCGCCTGCTCGCCCGCATCGCCGAACGCCGGGCCTGATCGCCACCGCAGGGGCGCAACCCCTTCCGCCCCTGCGGAATCCGGCCCGGTTCAGAGTGCGCGGATCGCGGTATCACAGTGCGCGGACCGTCAGGCTGCGCGGTTCGGGCGCCGGAGCCGGCTCGATCCGGCCCTCCGGGCGGCGTCGGCGGGTGGCCAGGGCGGACCGCAGGTGCCGGGCCGGCCACCCCCTGACCAGGTCGTCCCAGGTCCAGCGGACCACGTCGAAACCGAGGGCGCGCAGATAGGTTTCGCGGGTCCGCTCGCGCTGCACGGCGGCCGCGAGGTCCTGACCCGGCCGCAACAGCCGGCCGTATTCGGTGGGGCCGTCGAATTCGCAGAGGACACCGGCGGATTCGTAATAGAAGTCGACCCGGCCGACGAACCGGCCGTCCGGGGTCAGCACATTGCCCTGCGATCGGGGCAGCGGCAACGCGTGCTGCTGGATCATGGTGCGGCTGAGGGACTCGCCGATGCTCTGACTGCGGCCGTCGAGCATCGCGATCACCTGCTTCGCCTGGCCGATCCCGTAGCGGCCCTTGGCCCGGGCGAGCTCCTCGCCCAGTTCGGCCGCTCCCAGCCCGAACATGCCCGCCAGCGCGTCGCCCGCCACGACGGCCGCGTCGAACGGCAGGGTCAGGGCCAGATCCACCACCGTCCGCGCCGGGGTGGTGACCAGCAGCCCGTCGAGCTCCGCCGCCGAATCCACCCGCGAACCATGGACTTTCGTGCAGGGCCTGGTCCGGCCGCCGCCGCGGCGGTTGCGGGTGACGCACAGGCGGTCCAGGGGAGTGCGCCAGAGCGTGGTGCCGTACAGCACGGCCGCCGACTGGTGACTCACCACGGTGCCCGCCGCCATGTCCGGCAGCACGGCCCGGATCAACTGCCGATGCTGTTCTCGCCGGCCCAGGGCCGGCGCGAGCCCGTGCTGCCCAGGTCTGCGCTGTCGCCCGTGCCCCCGCTGCTGCCCGAGGCTCCGCTGTGCGCCGCACCCCTCGAGCAGCGCCTGCCGGGATCCGCCTGTCCCGCACCGCCGTCCGCCACTCCCGGCCGTCCCCTCGGCGCTGGTGGCGATCGTCTCGGCCGTAGCGCCCATCGCCGCGGCGGCAGCCGGGGTCCGGGTTGTCACTCGCCCTCCCGGCGGGGCGGCCGCGGGCGCCGGTGCCGCACGCACGACCCGCAGACCCGCCCCGTCGGCCGCTGTGGTCGCGGCCCGGCCGTATCCCGCCGTCCCCCAAGGCATCCGCGCCAACGGTCCATGTCGGAACCCCTTTCGTCGTCGATGCTGTCTTGGACGCGGACAGGCCGAAAAGGGTTCCCGCACACGCGGAGAACACGGAGTGGGTGGGGCTCAGAACACCCAGAGCCGCAGGGTGAGGAAGCGCATGGTGCCGACCGCGGCGGTGATACCCAGCACCGCAATGGCTTCGGCGAGGCCGCCGATGCCCGGCTCGGTGACCTCGAGAATGGCCAGCCCACCCGAGGTGATGGCCAGTCCGGCCAGCGCGAGCGCGCCGCCCTCCAATTGCGCTGTGTACCAGCGCACGCGGTCGGCCGCCTGGAAGGTGAGCCGCCGGTGCATCTCGTTGGCCAGCGCGGTGCTCACGATGGAGCCGGCCAGATTGGCCAGCTGCGGGCCGCCGCCGTAGAGCGCGAGGAACAGCAGGATGTAGCCGACATTGCTGAGGCCGCCCACCAGGGCGAAGCGAATCAACTGCGCGAAGACCGCGTCGCCGCGGAGCCATACCCCGAGCCGGCCCAGCCAGCGCGAGCCTGTCGCGTGCAGGGCCTCGGTGCCGTGGGCGAGGGCCTCGGTGCCGTAGGCCAGGGCCTCGGTGCCGTAGGTATAGGTGTTCACCAGCCCGGTCACGGGCATCGTCGCCCGTTCCGGAATCTCGTGGACAGCCATCGTCTTCCCCATCCGAACACATGGGTGTCGGCCGGGCGGTCCGGAGTTCTTCCGGGCCACTGCCATTGGCCGACACGTTCTCGCCCTTCCACGGTAACACCAAGTGGAGTGGATTCCTCCACTTGTTTTTGTGGTCTGTGAAACAGACCATGTTCCGGAAAACCGGCGACACGCCGCGTCGGACCTTGTTGACAGCGCTGAGATTGGCAGACTGGCGGAAGCGGAGAGTCTCGCCGTGAGTCCTGGCAGGAGAGTGGGGTAGCACATGTACCGGGTATTCGAAGCGCTCGACGAACTGGTGGCCATCATCGAAGAGGCCCGTGGCATCCCGCCGACCCGTAATTGCATCGTGCCGCGCGGTGAGGTGCTGGAACTTCTGGATGATGTCCGCGAGGCGCTGCCCGGCGAACTCGACGACGCCCAGGACGTGCTCGATCATCGCGACAAGATCGTCACCGACGCCCGCACCGGCGCCGAGACCACGGTCAAGACCGCCAATGAGCAAGCGCACCACACGGTTACCTCCGCGCGCGACGAGGCCGACCGCATCCTCGCCGACGCCAAGGCGCACGCCGATCGCATGGTCGCCGAGGCCCGCGCCCACGCCGAGCACCTGGTCGGCTCGGCGGAGGAGGAGGCCGAGCGCACCGTCGCCGACGGCCAGAAGGAATACGACACCCTCACCGGCCGCGCCCGCGCCGAGGCCGACCGCCTGGCCGTCGCCGGACAGGCCTCCTACGACCGCTCGGTCGCCGAGGGCAAGGCCGAGCAGGACCGCCTGGTCTCGCAGACCGAGGTGGTCCGCGCCGCCCACGCCGAATCCGCCCGGCTCATCGACGGCGCCCAGGCCGACTCCGACCGCCTCCGTCAGGAATGCGACGACTACGTCGACGGCAAGCTCGCCGACTTCGAGGAAACCCTGCACAACACGCTGCGCATCCTCGGCCGCGGCCGCCACCAGGTCCGCCCCGGCTCCAGCGTTCCGGACTACGCCTCGGAATTCCGCCGCTGATCGCCGATCGTTTCGCCCCGCTTGCCTCATTTGGGCTGCAAGCGGGGCTTTCGGTATTGTTGGGTGGTTGCCCATTCCACACCTAAGGTGAGTGAGTTCGTAGATGCCTGCCGATTCCGGTAAAGCTTCGCGTCATCGTCATCAGATGACCGACGCGGGCTTCGCGCTGGACGTACGCAGTCTCGGGCGCGCGCCGGGGTCGATGAAGGAACGGCATCGGAGTTTCACCACCGACGCGCGGATCGGGCTCGACCTGGTCGCCATCCCCGCCGGTGCGCAGATCGAGATGGATCTGACGCTGCAGTCGGTCTCCGAGGGCGTGCTCGTCATGGGCACGGTGACCGCTCCCATCGAGGGTGAGTGCTCGCGCTGCCTCGAATCCTTCACCGACGAGATCGAGTTGCAGCTCACCGAGCTGTTCGCCTACCCGGACAGCGCCACCGAGCAGACCACCGAGGAAGACGAGATCCACCGTCTCGTCGACGACATGATCGACCTCGAGCCGGTCGTCGTCGACGCCGTCGGGCTGGAGCTGCCGTTGCAGCCGCTGTGTGAGCCGGACTGCGCCGGATTGTGCCCGGAATGCGGCGTCAAGATGGCGATTGCGGGTTCCGGCCACGGTCATGAGATACTTGACCCTCGCTGGGCCGGGCTCGCGAATTTCAGTGCTGAGTCCCCCGACGCAGAGTCTGTGTCGGACCCATCAACCGATTCCACCCTTGCGGGACACAACCGTGCCGCAAGTAAGAAGACAGAGGAGAGCTAGTCGTGGCCGTTCCGAAGCGCCGGATGTCCCGTGCCAACACCCACGCGCGTCGCAGCCAGTGGAAGGCCGCCGCGCCGACCCTGATCACCTGCCCGAACCGCGCCTGCGGCCAGAAGACCCTGCCGCACATCGCGTGCCCGAGCTGCGGCACCTACAAGGGCCGTCAGGTCACCTCCGCGATCTGATTCGCGTTCAGCGACCGTGACCGCCAGCAAGGATGCGGCGGATATTCCCGCCGTAGGTGATGCAGCCGACCATGCCAGTCTGCTCGAGGCACTCGGCGTGGACGTACAACCGGAGCTTTTGCGCCTAGCGCTGACGCACCGGTCGTACGCCTACGAGAACGGTGGCTTGCCGACCAACGAGCGCCTGGAATTTCTGGGCGATTCGGTGCTCGGCCTGAGCATTACCGAGCGCCTCTATCTGGAGCACCCGGACAAGTCCGAGGGCGAGCTGGCGAAGCTGCGCGCGAGCGTGGTGAACATGCACGCGCTGGCCGAGGTGGCCCGCTGTCTCGGTGAGGGCGGTCTCGGTCGCCATCTCCTGCTCGGTAAGGGCGAGGAGCTCACCGGTGGCCGCGACAAGCCGAGCATCCTGGCCGACGGCATGGAGTCGCTGCTGGGTGCGGTGCACCTGCAGCACGGCATCGATGTGGCACGCACCGTCGTGCTGCGGCTGTTCGCCGAACTGCTCGAGCGCGGTCCCCGCATGGGGGCCGGGCTCGACTGGAAGACCAGCCTGCAGGAGTTGACCGCCGAGCGCGGCATCGGCGTGCCCAGTTACGAGATCACCTCCACCGGGCCCGATCACGACAAGGAGTTCACCGCCACGGCGGTGATCGGTGGTCAGGGTTACGGCCAGGGGGTGGGCCGCTCCAAGAAGGAAGCGGAACAGAAGGCCGCGGGCGCGGCCTACAAGGCGTTGAACGCCGAGAACGCGCCCGAGGGTTCGGCCGGCGGCTCGAAGAGCTAGATGCCCGAACTTCCCGAGGTCGAAGTCGTCCGGCGCGGGCTCACCGAGCATGTGGTGGGCCGCGTCCTGGACCGGGTGACGGTCGAGCATCCGCGTTCGGTGCGCCGGCACGAGCTGGGCGGGGACGATCTCGCCGCCCGACTGACCGGTCTGCGCGTCGAGAACGCGCAGCGGCGCGGCAAATTCCTGTGGCTCACCTTCGATGAGCCCGACACGTCTCTGGTCGTGCATCTCGGCATGTCCGGGCAGATGCTGGTGCAGCCCGCGACCGCGCCGCTGGAGAAGCACGCGCACATCATCGCCGCCCTCGACGACGGGAACGAACTGCGGTTCGTGGACCAGCGCACCTTCGGCGGCTGGATGCTCTCGGATCTGGTCGAGGTGGACGGGACCTGGGTGCCCGAGTCCGCCGCGCACATCGCGCGCGACCCGCTGGATCCGCTCTTCGACGCCGATGCCGTGGTGAAGACCCTGCGTGGCAAGCAGTCCGAGATCAAGCGGCTGCTGCTGGATCAGACGGTGGTGTCCGGTGTCGGCAATATCTATGCCGACGAGGCGCTGTGGCGGGCCAAGATCCACGGTGAGCGCTCGGCGGCCAAGCTGACCGGGCCCGCGCTGCACACGCTGCTCGGCGAGACGCGGAACGTCATGGACGAGGCGCTGCGGGCCGGGGGCACCTCCTTCGACGCCCTCTACGTGAACGTCAACGGCCAGTCCGGGTACTTCGAGCGGTCGCTCAATGCCTATGGGCGCGAGGATGAACCGTGTCGGCGCTGTGGTGCGATCATGCGCCGGGAGAAGTTCATGAACCGTTCGTCTTTCTTCTGCCCTCGTTGCCAACCCCGCCCGCGCGGCTGAGACCAGCGGGTATTCTTCGCTTCAAGGTCATTCCAGTGTGGCCGAGCCTCCCTATCCCGTCTGTCGAGGCGCTACCTTTTTCACTAGCGGCATGTGTCGTGCCGGCTGGAGGAAACAAATGCGCAAGCTGACCTACTACGTCGCGGCCACCATCGACGGATTCATCGCCACCGATGCGGGCTCGGTCGACTTCTTCCCGGTCGGGGGCGACCACGGGCCCGCGATCATCGCGCAGTATCCCGAGACCCTCCCGACCAAGGTTCGTCAGGTGATGGGCGTCGACAAAACCTGCCAGAACTTCGACACCGTGATCATGGGCCGCAAGACGCACGATTTCGGCGTCCGGACCGGCACTTCCAGCCCGTACGCCCATCTGCGGCAGTTCGTGGTGTCCACCACGCTGCCGGAGAATCCCGCCCCCGATGTGGAGTTGATCGCCGGGAACCCGATCGAGCGGGTGCGCGAGCTCAAGCGCGAGAAGGGGCTCGGCATCTGGCTGTGCGGCGGCGGTGAGCTCGCCCAGACCCTGCTGCCCGAGATCGACCAGGTGTTCCTGAAGCTCTACCCGATGGTGCTCGGCCACGGCCGCCCGCTGTTCGGCACGGCCGGTCACCTGCCCGAACCTGCCCGGTTCCGGGTGCTCACCAGCCGCGTCTTCGAGGACGGCGTGGCCTTCATCAAGTACAGCCGGGTGCGCTGACCGCCGCTATGCCAGGTCGTGGTCGAGCGCGTAGATCGCGGCCTGGGTCCGATCCCGGACACCCAGCCGCGTCAGGATGTTCGAGACGTGGTTCTTCACCGTGCCCTCGCTGACATACAGGGCGCGAGCGATCTCCCGATTGGACGCGCCGGTCGCCAGCAGGCGCAGGATCTCCGATTCCCGTTTGGTCAGGTCGGCGGCGGGTTGCGGGCCGATGCCGCGGCCCGGGTCGCGCAGCATGCCGAGCACGCGGGCGGACACGGTCGCCGAGTACTGATCGACACCGGCGTGCACGAGCCGGACCGCCGCGGCGAGATCGGCCGCCGGGAGATCCTTGAGCAGGTATCCACGCGCGCCCGCCCGCAGGGCCCGGATGACGTACTCGTCGTCGTCGAAGGTGGTGAGCATGAGGACCTTCGTGCGGT
>NZ_JBHZCS010000079.1:0-3834 GCF_042755705.1 Nocardia sp. NPDC059154 | reverse complement strand
CGCAGTGCCGCCGCCGCGGCCAGGCCGTCCAGGACCGGCATCCGGACGTCCATCAGCACCACGTCGGGTTTCCGTTCGAAGGCGAGATCGACTGCGGCCGAACCATTCTCGGCGGTGCCGACCACCCGCACCCCGGCCTGGAGCGCGAGCAGGGAGGCGATGCCCTCGCGAACCAGTGGTTGATCGTAGGCGATGAGGACGGTGGTCGCGGTGGTCATCGCGAACCAGGGCGAACGCCGCGGATTCGCCGGGCTCGTCGGCGCCGTCGATGTCGACCCGCACCGGAAATCCGCTGCCGTCCAAGCGGTTCGCCAGCGTCGTCAGTGCGGCGGCGAGCGTGAAGCCGCCGGTGTCGGCGCGTAGGGTTCCCACCGCGGTGCGTACCTGATCCAGTGCGGCACGTGCGGAATCGCGCGCGTCGGCGAGGGCCTGATCCGCGGCGGCGGCATCCCGGCTCCGGTACGCGGCCGCCTTTTCCAGCTGGATCGCGACCACCGCCAAATGGTGTCCTGCGGTGTCGTGGATATCGCGCGCCATCCGCGCGCGCTCGGCGGCCGCGGCCAGCGACGCCGCCTGATCGGCGTACTCCCGCAGGCGCGCATGCGATTCCGACAACTCCGCCAGCAACCGTTCGGCCCGCCGCTGGCCGTTCTCGGCCCGCACCGTCAGCGCCCCGAGAGCCATGGCGAACACCACCCCGATCGAGAACATCACGAACTCGGCCGGCCGCGCGGTGCCGGTGCGGTCGTGTGCGTGCAGCGCGACGGCGGTGGCCACCACGCCGAGGATCGTCGCCGCCACCCCGATCGCGGCCCGGCGGCCCAGCGTCACAAAGGCTTCGAACGGCAACAGCACGAACAAGACCTGGGCATTGCCCGAAACGTCGGCCGCGGCCGCCACCGCGAACATCACGGCATGCCCGCCGACCGACCCCACCGCCATGATCCACCCGGCCCGCCACGTCTCCGGCGCGGCGGCCACACCCGGCGCTCCGGAAGCAACCGCCGCGCAGGCTGATTCGGCCGCGCGTCTGTCTTCGCGTCGGTGCGGTTCGTCAGGCGGGCGCGGCGTGATGCCCGGGATCGAACCTGGAATCCGTCGGCGGCGGCGTGGAGCGGGCGACTCCGAGTTGTCCGCCGGGTGCCGGGAGGTGGCCGCGATCCGGCTGGTGACCTCGGTGGACCGGCCGGAGCGGAGGTCCAGCGCGGTGAGTGCGAGCAGGGCGAGGGTGAGGGTGGTGAGGCGGCGGGGCGCGCCGCGGACCGGCTGCCGCAGTACAGCTAGCCGGGCCTCAGAGGATCGCGACCGCCACCACCAGGCCGATGGCGATGTGCGCGGCGGACACCACCACGGACTCGGTGCTGAACTCCGGATTCTTCAGCACCGCACCGATATCGATGCCGAGCACGAATTCCAGGCTGCGCATCGCGATCACCTGGGCCACGATGCCGACCAGTCCGTAGATCGTGGTGGCGATCAGGCCCTCGGCGAGCTTGCCCGCCTGCGCGTAGATGGCCAGCACCACGATGAACGCCGTGCTGAGCATGGCCGCGGAGCTGACGATCACGGCGTTCGGCAGCCCCCGGGCCACCATGGCGCGCAGGGGGCCCGGAGTGGTCCAGTCCACGGCCTGGAAGCCGATGAGCAGCAGCACCAGGCCCAGCAGGGCGTAGCACAGGATCGCGCCGACGCCGCGGCCCAGGGAGTGCCAGTACCCGGCTTCGAGTGCGAGAGCGGTGGTCATCGGGATCCTCCGTGTCGGGGTGAATCGGCGGTGGCTACTGCGGTGTGTGGTGGCTACTGCGGTATACGGTGCGGGACGAAGGTGGAGCTGTCGTCGGTGATCAGGCCGACGGTCTCCCGGATACCCAGTCCCGCGGAGGTGTCGCCCACGATCCAAGCACCCAGCACCGGTCGCATGCCGTCGAATTCGGGGAGTGGGTCCAGCATTTGGTAGACGTACCCCTCGGCGCCGTAGACGCCGCCGGTGGCGGTTTCCATGCCCGCCCCGACGATGGTCATGTTCGCGCCCTCGCGGCCCAGCTTCGGCTTGCGGATGTACTCGGTGAGTTCGTGCGGGTCGTCGAGGTAGGCGGGCAGCAGGTTGGGGTGGCCGGGGTACATCTCCCACAGCACCGCCAGGATCGCCTTGTTGGACAGCAGGGACTTCCAGAGCGGTTCGATCCACATGGTTTCCGGCAGGGACTCCACCACGCGGCGGCCGAAATCGTCGTCGAGGGCCCATTCCCACGGGTAGAGCTTGAAGATGGCCTCGATGGGAGCCTCGGCCAGATCCACGAAACGGTGCAGCTCCGTGTCGAATCCGACGTCCTCGATGGGCAGGGCGACGGTGTCGAATCCGGCCTCGGCGGCGGTCTCCTGCATGTAGGCGGTGGTGACATTGTCCTCGCCGGAGGAGTCCGCACCCGACCAGCTGAAGTGCAGCTGCGAGCCCGGCAGCGTCTCGCGCATCTCACCCCAGCGCTCGACCAGCTTCTCGTGCAGGGAATTCCACTGGTCGTCGTCCGGGTGGGTGTCGGTGAGCCAGTGCCACTGCACGATTGCCGCCTCCAGCAGGGAGGTGGGCGTATCGGCGTTGTACTCCAGCAGTTTCGCCGGGCCGCGGCCGTCATAGCGCATGTCGAAGCGGCCGTAGATGTGCGGGTCGGAGCGGTGCCAGGACTTGGTGATGGGTTCCCAACTCCATTGCGGCAGACCGAAATCGGCGAATCGCTCGGTCAGCACCACCTGTTCGACGGCGTGCAGGCACATGGAGTGCAGCACCTCGACCTGCGCCTCCATGGCCAGGATCTCGTCCATATCGAACTCGTAGTGCACCGACTCGTCCCAGTAGGGCCGGGGTTGCCCGCTCGGGTATTGCCCCGGCGAGCCGTAGACCAGACCCTGACTCTCGATGATCCGCTGCCAGCCCGGCCGCGGAGTGCTGCGTACCCGCCGCACTAGGAACCTCCACCGTGGATCTTCGCGCCGAGTCCGCCGCGTTGAATCGTGCTGCCGCTCTTGGTCTTCACCGTCGCACCGCTGGGCGCCGACGTGCTACCGCCGCTCGGCGCGTGCCCGATGGTGCCGGTGCCGCCGTAGTAGTAGCGATACGAGTGCCCCGCCAGGAAGAAGAAGCCCGGGTGAATCCCGCCGTCCCCGTGGTCCGTCGCATCCGAACAGTAGTTGTCCGGAACGACGATCTCCTGATTGTCCTGTGTCGCAGTGACACTCTGTCCCTGCCCGGTGGGCACGGTCTCACCCTTGTTGGCCACCACCGTGCAATAGGCGGTCACCTCGGGCCCGTTCCACGCCTCCGCCGCCAGATACCCGCCGCCGACCAGCGCCGCGATCCCCACCACGGCCGCACCGCCGATGAGTAGTCGCTTCTTCTTGCGCTGCTTGGCTTCCGCGGCCTCCGCCTCGGCCCGCTCCTGCGCCTCGGCCCGCTTCCGGGCCTTCTCCCGCGCCCGCGCCTCCGCCACCGTGGGCGGCCGCGGCTGGGTGATCCCTGCCTCCTGCGTGGTGATGCTGCCACGTCGCGGCGGCGCGGCCGGCTCGTCCACCGTCGCGGGCAAGGCCGGTTCCGCCGGCTCCAGCACCGGCCCGGGCAGGACGAATCCGGCGTTGCCCAGCAGCGGCCCCGGCGTGGCGGTCGGGCCACCGGCCCCCGGCCGGCCGAAAGCTCCGGGCCCACCATGGAATTCCCCCGCGAGATGATGCGGCCCGTGCTGCTCGCCGCCGTGCTCCGCCCCGAAATCCGCCGGCATCGGCAGCGTCGGCTGATGCCCGGCCGGTCGATCCGCACCGGGCTCGCCGAAACCGCCTGCGCCG
>NZ_JBHZCS010000078.1:0-43905 GCF_042755705.1 Nocardia sp. NPDC059154 | reverse complement strand
GAGGGCAGGCTGGCGGAGGGGTCCCGGTCGTCCATCGACCCGCCCCGGACGCCGGAGGGGCCGTCCGACATGACGATCGACCGCAACCCGATGGCGGGCTCGGCGGGCAGCGACCAGGGCGATTCGCCGCTCAGGAGCCGCACTTTCTGTTGCGTCGTCAGCTTGTCCAGCAGCGCGGTCAGATGCGCTTCCAGATCGGGCGAGTCGGCGGGCAAGGGGTGATTCATCTCTTCTCCGGTGTGAGGTCTTGGTTTTCGGAATCGGAGTTCCTGCCGGTGCCGAGTGGGGCTGCTCCTTCCGGCAGCAGCCCCACCACGCAACAGCGAGTGGCGTTCTCACGCACCCGGTTCACCGAGCGCGGCTCGGGCGGGGCGCACAAGCAACGACAGGACCAGCGCGGCGAGCGCGGTCGCCGTAGCGAACCAGATTCCCAATTCGAAGCCGCGGTCAGCGAACACCCCGGGAATCGGGCTGAGCAGGGGCGGCATTCCGGGGACACGCACACTGGCCGCCATCGGGTGTGCCGCTGTGAAGGCGATGACAATAGCGACGCCGATCGCCGTACCCACACCCTGGACCAGGGTGAACATGCCGAAGCCGGCACCGGTCTGCTCGCGCGGCACCGTCTCGGCGACGAGAACCGGTGCGGCCGTGTAGAAGAAGCCGAGCGCCAACCCGAAGGCTGCGTTGGTGAGGGTGAGAATGTCCCAGGTATGCGATCCGGCAGCCTCGACAAGTGCGATCGCAGCGAACAGCACCGCGGCGGACAACAGCGGGAGCCGGGCGCCGAGCCGACGCGCCACGAGGGCGCCGATCACGCCGAAGGCAATCGTGATCATGCCCTGCAGAAGCGCGATACGCAGGCCGTACTCGTGCGTGGTGAAGCCACTGCTGTAACTGAATCCTGGGACGAGGCTCACCTCGACGGCTTCGGGCGGTAGGAGCATTCCGCTGGCCTGTGCGACCTTCGCGAGCGTGCCTGCGACAACTCCGTTTTCGATCTCGGCCGGGCTGGGCGTGCGGGCCATGTAGGTGATCGCGTAGGTCTGGACACCGATCGTGCACGATGCGAGCAGTCCCACCGCGAGCAGCAGGCCGAAGCGAGGCCGGCGCAACACGCGGGGATCGATCAGCGGCGCGTTCAGCCGCGGCTGCGCGAGGACGAACAGGGCCAGCATTGCCAGCCCGCTGACCAGCCAGGCCAGGCTCGCGGGTCTGGTCCAGCCCCAGTCCTGTCCCCGGTCGACATAGACCATCACCAGTGCGGCGCCGACCGTGACCAGAACCGTGTCGGTGAGGCCGAGACGCTGGCGCGCAACTGGTTTCGAACCCGGTACGGCCACCACGACCAACGGGATCATCACCAGCGTGAACGCCAGCGACAGCCAGAATGCCGCGCTCCAGCCGTGCGTGCCATTGAGCCAGACGGCCAGCGGCGCGACGGCCGTGGCGAACCCGGATCCGGCGGCGATCGCACCGAACCCGAGTGCGGTGTCGGTGCGCGGCAGCAGATCCCTGACCAGCCCGTAGGCAACGACTCCACCCGCGACCGCGAAAGACTGCAGGCAGCGGCCGAACAGGAAGGCCGTCCAGCCGCCGGCCAGCGCGCAGACCAGACACCCCGCCGCGAACAGCGCGCCGCAGGTCACGAAAGTCTGCTTTCGGCCCCAGCTATCGCCGATCTTGCCGATCAACGGTGCGGCGGCGGCTCCGATGAGACCGGACACGATGATGGTCCAGGCGGTATTCGTGCCACTGCCCGGGAAGACGGCCGCGATCTTGTCCAAGGCGGCTGCGGCCATCATCGTCTGGATCGGCGCGATCTCGCTGAACAACACGATCAGCACCAATGCGATGAACACTCGGGCTCGGGACAAGCCGGCGGGTCGGCTGCTCGCCCCGGGTGCTTCCGGCGGATCGGCGCCGTCGGCCGGCTCGACAGTGGGAGTTGTGGACATACCAACCCCTTTCGGGAATTCAACTGACGACAAACGCGTGACATCACGCAAGTGGAGCGGCGAATGGGATGGTCGCGCCGGAAGGGCGAAATTTACCGCGCTCATGTCGTCTCGACGAACTCAACTACCAGATGAGCTGAGTGAGTGAATTATGGCACAAGAGGGGATTGGCGTCGGTGAATTCGAGCTTTTCTCGAATAGCGCCTCTCAGCTATTGCCCGGCGCGTCGATCCAGGGTATCGATGACGCCGTGAACCAGTTCCATCCGCGGGCATTCCACACTCTCGAATGAGTGGCGAGACGCTGCCGGTAATCGGGCCAGTCCGCTCTGGCGAGGGCGCGCCAGGATCGTTCACCCACACCGGCCAGTCGCGGAAGGAGGAGGAGCTCCAAATCCTCACGCCCAGTGACCGTTTCGCACCATGCGGCGCCCTCGAACCCAACCAGCTGGGCGTCCAGGTCGACACCGGGAAGCTCGTCTTCGATTTCCCAATTCACCCCATCCTCGATTGAGGTCGGCGTATAGGCGGACATCCCGAGGCGGCTTCGAGCGTGTTCGTGGCTCGGGTCGAGGGCCGAATCCGCGAACGGGCGGTCCAGGTAGAAACGGGACGTCGGTGACGCAATGATATTCGCGCCCAACGCGAGTGCTCGCTGAAGATCGGTCCGGCCGCGCTCCAAGTTTTCTCGCACCACATCGACGAATTCCGGGGGAATGAGTTCTTCCAGGCGTTGCGACCCCAGCATCTCGTCCACTTCGGTCAGGCTCATCCAATATTGCACGGTTTCTCTGGAGGAGACTTCGGTGCGAGCCATCTCCTGCCATCCGATGACGTCCTTTCCCTGCTCTCTGACAATCGCTGCAGCCCGCTCGAGAAACGCGATGTGAGCCTCGGCCCGCATGCCGAACGCTTCGTCTCCACCAATGTGAATGAAGGCCGAGGTCTTGAACTGGTCGGCCAGCACCGCCACCACGTCCTCGACGAACAACCACGTTCGGTCGGCCGCCGGGTCGAGGTAGACCGCGCCGCTATGACCTTCCGGTGCCGACCCCAACTCGGGATACGAACGAATCGCGGCTGCGCTGTGACCCGGCATATCGACCTCCGGCACCACGGTCACGAAGCGGTCCGCGGCGTATTCGACCAGCTCGGCAATGTCCGCGCGCGTGTAGAAGCCCCCTGGACGGCCTTCGGCAGCTCCAGCGGCGCCGACCGTGAGTAGTTGTGGCCACCCGGGAACGTCGAACCTCCAACCTTGGTCGTCGGTCAAATGCAGGTGCAGCACGTTGAACTTGTACAGCGCCAGCATGTCGATGACCCGTTTCACCGTGTCCACATCATGGAATGTCCGGGCCACGTCGAGGGTCAGCCCCCTCCACGAGTAGTCGGGCACATCGCGGATCGACAGCGTTGGGATGCGGGCCGCCCCTTCGGTCAATGTTGCTGCGGCCAGTTGGCGAAGTGACGTCAAGCCCCGGTGAACAGCTTCTGGGCCGGGGCCCCAGACCACCACGCCGTCATCATCGACTTGAAGCCCGTGCCTTTCGTCCGCCGAGGCCAAGCCGTCGGCGCGGCCTCCCCGGGGCCGGGGCAGATCGTCGAGTCCAAGGTCGTCGAGCCGCACACGCAGCGCCGCTGAGGGCGAAGGATCCACCGTCACGCGCAGTCGGATACCGGTATCGGCCCGAAGCTCGTTCGCGAATCCCTCGGCGACATCGCGGAGTTCGGACGAATCCACCGCCACGGTCATGCCGTCCTCCAGCACGAACCGGCCAGTGCCCGGCCGGTGTTCGTATGTCTTCGGAATGATCAAAGCTGCTCCCTTTCGCTATCTAACACGTGTAAGATAGCGTGAGCATAAGGGTGACGAGGCCCGCATCGCAACGAGGAGGGCAATTGTGGCCAAACGTATGACACCGGAAGCTCGGCGTCTGGAAATTCTGGCCGTTGCCCGTCAGACCATCGCCGAACAGGGGATTCGGGCCTTGTCGATCCGCGAGCTCGCGCGCCGCTGTGGCATGTCCGCACCCGGACTGATGCACTACTTCCCCGACATGCAGGCGTTGCTGGTCGCAGTACTCGATGAGCGCGACAGGACGGATTCGGCCGCTGTGTCCGACCAAGCCGGCGGCAAGGGGCTGCTCGGACTGCTCGACGCCGGGGTCGACTACTACAGCTCGCGCGCTCAGGAGTCGAACAACTTCGATGCGCTCGAGGCGGAAGCTCAGGATCCTTTTCACCCCGCGCACGCGTATTTCGCCGACCGATTCGACCGAATGGTTGAAACTGTTCGACCGTACGTAGCGGATGAGTCCAGCGATCCCGACGACTTGTTCAGGGTCGTCCGGCTGATCCTCGAAGGCTCTCGGGCCCAAGCTCTTCGCGGCATGTCCCTCGAAGAACGACTCGCGGACTGGCACGCGGTGCGCAGGGTGCTCTTGGCGCACCTCGGTGACACAGCCTCGCGATCCAGCCAAGTATATGGTGAGCAACCGTGAGGGTTGACACAGCGACCTCGGTAACTGAACTCGGCACTCGAAATCGATTCACCGGCAGCACGACACGAAGCACTTTCGCGCTCCCGCTGTTGCAGATCTGTTCTTGTGGCCCCGGAGTCTGGGGCAGAAATCCCTACCATGCATCAAACGAGGCCGCCCCGAATTTCGAGCTACTGCATTAGACAACTCCTGCGCCGGCTCGGGGCGCGCATGCTGGTTCCGCCGCTGGGCACACGGTCCACCACAATTCCCTTCACCGTGCCCCGTCGCGATTCACGATGGTGTGACGCGCTGGCGTGAGCACAGTGTGAATTAGCTTGTTCAACGTCGGCTCGATTGGCGGTCTGGCGCTACCAATCCTAGGAGGTAGATCGGTCTTCTTATAATCATTACGTGTTCAACGATTGGTGTCGGCTGGCAGATGGGTGCCAGTCGGCACTTATTCGTGTTTGTGTCTAATTTTCGAAGCAAAATGATTCTCCCTGTCTTTCCGAAATCTCCCCAATTCGCCGACCGTTATGTAATCTAGGTCATCGGCGCGACTCCGAACGTGCAGCCGATTAGGCGCTGCGCATCACCAGTTTCTTCTGTCTGCAGTCGCGCCATTTTCTCAACCGCCTAATCAAATCGGAATGATGAGGATCAAGATGAAGCTCTATAGGCGAATGAGCCCTGTGGTGATTGCCGCCGTGATGGCAACGGCCGGAGTCGCCGCGTCCGGTAACGCCACCGCGTCGCCGGAGTCTGCTGCCCCCGCGGATTCGATGCATTACCAGGGAGCGATCGTCGGCGACAGTGTTGTTGCGACCGTCGGGGACGGGGAATTCGTGCAGGACGCGGACACCGAGACCGTCTCGCTGCACAACTCGTCGGGGGCAACGATTGATTCGACGCCCACGGCCTACGTTCTCGACGGACAGCGCTACCCGATCGCCACGCAGATCTCGGCCGATGGCCACACGTTGCGGCTGACTCCGCAAATGCCGGCGAATACTGGCGGGCCGGCGGTGCGCCCGGTCGCCTCGCCCTTGGAAAACCAGCTGGCGATGAACGACCTGATCAACTCGGTCGGCTTCGGTTTGTCCGCCGGCACACTGGTCGGGACGATCGTCGGCGCTGTGGTCGGTGTCGGTGCCGGACTCGCTGTTGCCGGGGCATCGTGTCTGGTTCTCAGCATCGGCTGCGTGCTGACGGTGGCGCCGCTGATGACGATGATGGGCGCGGCGGGCGGAGTCGTCGGTCTGGCGTTGGGCGGCGCTCCCGGACTGCTCCAGGGCATGTGGAACTACTACACCACGATGCAGGCCGCTCCCGGGCAGAGCCAGTACGCGTCTCAGCTACCGGGGCTGGCAAAGCCGGCCCCCGAGCAGCAGGAGGCCGGACAGTGATGATCCGCAAGGCTGCCATCGTCACTGTGACGGCTGGATCGTTGCTGTCGGCGTCAACAGCGGCCATGCAACCGGCGTTGGCCGACCCGGCGAAACCAGCCGTCGTCGGGTACCGAAGCGAGGTGTCCGAAGAGCAGGTCATCACCACGATCGACGCAGGCACCTTCACGCCGGCTGCCGATGGCGGATCCATCGTCGTTTCCGACGATGCCGGGCAGGTCGTCGGCCAGGTGCCACTTGCCTTTGCCCTCAACGGAATCCGATACGACATCCGGCACAACATCTCCGCGGGCGGTCGAACTCTGGACCTCGCCCCCGATCTGGCGAGCGCGCAGCCGATCGCATCTCCGCTGGAGAATCAGCTCGCTGCCAACGACAGCCTGGGTCAGTTCGGCATGGCGCTGGCGCTGGGGCCGCTCGCAGGCGCGGCCGCCGGAGCCATCGTCGGTGCGGTACTTGCGGTGGCGACGTGCGCGGTTCTTGCGGTGGGCTGCCTGGTGACCGGATTGCCGATTATCGGGGTATTCGCCGGTGCTGGTGGACTAGCGGGCACGATCCTGGCCGGACTGGTCGGAGGCGGGTACAGCGGATGGAATTACCTCAATACCCTGACCGCCCCACCGGGACAGAGCAGTTACGCCAAGGACGGCGCGGGCACCGACGGCGCCGGAATCCCCGACTCCCCATTGCGATTCCCGCGGCTGCCCAGCGGTTCCTCTTCAGGCAGCAGTAAGTAGCGGACATCAGCGGGCGTCAATTTCTTCCGCCCAGCTCGGCGCTGCGGCCCAGGGGCCGCTGCCGCCACGGCACAGCACGGCCTGTCTCGACTTTCTGGTAGACCACCGGAAAGTCGAGACACGGGTGTCGGGCACATCGGGAAAATGCACTACCGCATCGTGTGCGGTCGCCGACGAGGGCTCCGGCGACCGTGCCGATCACCAGCCCGGCCAGGGTGTTGCGGGTCGGGCCGCTGGCGAGTTCGCCGAGGGCGCGTTGTTCTTCCAGCGGGGACACGATCTCTGCGTCGGCGCGCCCCTGGCCCGCCTCGAGGGCCGGTTGGCCTTCACCGCACTGCTGCAACGCTTTCCGGACATCACGCTGGCCGTCGACGACTCCGAGCTGCGGTGGCCGTGAGCCTGCGTGCATGACCTGGCTGCGGGGTCCGGAGATCCGGGAATCGAAAATTCCCCGGCGACGAGCGATGACTTTTCGTCGGCGCGGCGGTCTATATACGTGAACTGACGTTCGAATTGTCCGTCGAGTCAAAAGAGTTGATCTTTCATGACCGTATTCGCCATCTATGGAGCCACCGGTCACACCGGTCGCCTGGTCGCCGCCGATCTCACCGCACGGGGAAAAGAGGTGGTGGTGTCCGGGCGGGATCCGGATGCTCTTGCTGCCCTGGGTTATTCGCGGGTGATGCCCGCCGCGCTGGATGATCCGGGGGCATTGCGAGCGCTGGCCGAGGCCGCCGACGTGATCATCCACTGCGCGGGGCCCTTCGCCACCACCGGACTGCCGGTAGCCACCGCCGCCGTCGAGGGCGGTTGCCACTATGTCGATCACGCGGTGGAGGTGCACCACGTCAAGCGGCTGTTCGACAGCTTCACCGAACCCGCGCAGCGCGCCGGGATCACCATGCTGCCGAGCGTGAGTTTCTATGGGGGACTGGGTGATCTACTGGCCGGTGCCGTCGCACGCGGGATCCCCGACATCGACCGGATCACGGTGGCCTACAACGTCACCAACTGGATGATGACCCACGGCGCGGTGGAGACCGCGCGGCTGCTGTTCGCCGACACCGATCGCATCGGCTACGAGGACGGCGAACAGAGGCACGGATTCGTGGAACCGCGACAGGCGATCTTCGCGTTCCCGCCGCCGGTCGGGCCGCGGCCCATGATCGCGCCGGTGCCGTTCCCGGAAGCGGTCACGGTGCCCCGGCACACCCGCACCAGAGCGGTGGAGGCACAGCTGACCTCGCGCACCTTCGAGGAGGAGCAGGCCTTCGCCAGTGAGCAGGTGGACGCGGCCGCCCGCGCCGCGAGCGAATTCATGATCGCCGCACAGGTTCTCGCGCCCGGCGGTTCCGCGGCCGGGACGCTGACCGGCCGGGACCTGTGGTCGGCGGCCGCGCTGGCTTCGGTGGAAGCCGCGGTGCGGCTCACCGACGGCGGCGCCAAGAGCGGAGTCGCCAGTCCCGGTGAGGCTTTCGACGCCGTGGACTTCCTGACCGGCCTCGTCGCACGCGGGGCCTTCGAACTGCGGTTGCCGGCGACGGCGTGAGGAGCAGAGCAATGGAACCGATTCTCGTCACTGGCGCGGCCGGTGGAAGCCAAGGCGGTACCGGCAGGCTGGTCGCCGAAACCCTGATGCGCGCGGGCCTGCCGGTGCGTGCTTTCGTGCACAGCGATGACGGCCGGGCAGCCGAGCTGAAGGATCTCGGCGCGGAGGTCGTCGTCGGCGATCTGCGCGAAATTACCGCCGTGACACCCGCCCTGCAGGGCGTGCGCCGGGCTTATTTCACCTATCCGGTGACCGCCGGAATGATCGACGCCACCGCGGTTCTCGCGGCCGTCGGGCGGCAGGCCGGGCTGCAGCGCGTGGTCGCGACCTCACAGCTCGGCTCCGATCCGCAGGCGGGCACCCCGCACATGCGGCGGCACTGGGTGGCCGAACAGGTGCTCGACACCGCCGGCATCGGCGCGGTGCACCTGCGCGCGGCGGTGTTCTACGAGAACCTGCGGGTGGCCATCGGCGACCGCGGGGAGTTGGCGCTGCCGCTCGGCTCGCCCGACACCGTGCTGCCGCTCATCGCGGGCGCGGATGTGGCCGGGGTCGGTGCGGGCGTGCTGCGTACCGAGGGCCCGGTGGATCCGGTGCTGTGGCTGGCGGGCGAAATCATGACCGTCGGCGAGGCCGCCGAATTGTTCGGCGTCCCTTACCGGAACGTCGATCGGGCGGAGTGGTCGGAGTGGGCCATGACCGTCTACCGCGACGCGGTGGCCGTCGAGCACCTGACCCACCTCTGGACCATGTTCGCGGCCATCGGATCCGGTCACGAGCTCTTCCGCGTGACCGAATCCATCGAACGGTTCACCGGCCACCCGCCGATCACCCTGCGCGAGTTCGTCACTTCGGCGTGAGGAAGTCCTCCAGGAAGTTGCCCAGGCGCTCGGCGCGCGCGGCGATGCTGCGGTTGGACTGCACATAGTCGTCGATGCCCTGCTCCTGGGCGTCCTTCAGGTACCCGGGCAGCGGCTGCTGGATCTCGGTGTCGATGGCCTGCGCCAGCAGCTGTGCCATGGTGTCCCGCAGCGGATTTCCGCTCGCCGCCTGATTGTCGAGCTCCAGTCGGCCGTTCTCGGTGGAGTAGTCGTAGAGCTCGAACTCCTGCTCGGCCGACGTGTCGATCTGGATGCGGCCGTCCAGCCATTTCGAGTAGGAGGCGAACTTGGCGTCGGCCGTGCGCACCATGGCCACGTGGCCGGGCGCGTTGTGGTCGAACAGGATCGCCGCCTCCTCGATGGTGGACTCGTCGGTGGTGTGCGCGATCCACGGGCGTCCGGCGGCGGAGGCATTGCGGCACAGGGCGGCCAGGTCCAGGCGGCCGCGCAGATGCTCGTAGCGGTCGCCGGCCCGCCAGTCCGCGCCGCCGGTGGCGATGGTCAGCAGCAGGGGCGCGAGGTCCACGCTGGAGGTGAGTTGCGTGCGGGCGCTGGTGGAATCGGTGGGGCTGAGGTATCCGCGCGGGTCGTGCACGTACAGCGGCACCCGGATCGCCTCGTCGTAGGCGCCGCCGCCCTTGCCGTGCAACCCGTGCGATCCGGCGTAATCGCCGTGATCGGAGGTGAACACGATGACCGTATTGGCGGCGACGTCCGGTCGCGAGTACAGCGTGTCGAGCACCCGGCCGATCTGCCCGTCGACCTGCTGCTGCAGCCATAGGTACAGGTTGCGCATATCGATCCAGGCCTGGGTGGCCTCGGGCGTGCCGTAGGGTGCGAGCCCGAAGGCCACCACCGACGCCTGCACCAGTGCCATCTGCAGCCGCGGCTTGGCCGAAAGCTGTTCCAGCGATTCGAAATTCCCGGGCAGCTGGTCCATCCAGCGCGGCAGGTCGAGGTTGGCCTGGTCCCGGCGGGTCCAGCGCGGCCAGTACTGGATGTCGTGCGGATTCACCAGTGACACCGTGGTGCACCACGGCGACCCGCCGGAATCATGCTCGAACCAGTCCACGAAGTCGTCGACGATCTTCGGATCGGCCTGTAGCCCCTGCCCCGGCGCGCCGTTCGGCGACGGATAGGTGCCGCCGCCGAACCCGTAGGCGTCCAGCGCACCCGGCGTGCGATCCGGATAGTGGCCCAGATGCCACTTGCCCCACCAGGTCGTCTCGTAGCCCTGCTCGCGCAGCATGGACCCCCAGGTCGGGAAGCGCGGGGAGAGAGTGGATTCCGAGACCACCATGCAGCCGGTCTGGTGGCTGTAGAGCCCGGTGACCAGCGCGCCGCGGGAGGCGGTGCAGTCGTTGGCGGCGGTGTAGTGCTGCTCGAACGAGACGCTGCCGTGCCGGATGCGAGCCAGGTTGGGCAGCAGCTGATCCAGGGTCTGCTGATCGGGGAACCAGGCGGGTGCGCGCATCTCGTCGACGATGACGACGAGGATGTTCGGTTTGCCCGGGTCCACATCGGCTCGGGCCCGGGGTGCCGGTCCGGTCGCCGTGGCGGCCACCGCCGCCGTCACCGATGCCGCTGCTCCCGTCAGGAATCCGCGTCTGCCGAACAAGGGGCCTCCTACTGCCGAAGTGGCGATTCCCGGGCAGCGTAGGACAGTTCCGCGAGCCGATCGTCACGCGCGCGCGGGACCCGCCATCCCCCGTCCGGGGGACAGGACGCGGAGGTAGTGCTCGACCTCGTGCTGAATCGCGGTCCGGCCGGGGCCCAGATATCGGCGCGGGTCGGAGAGGTCCGGGTGTGTCGCGAGGGTCGACCGGACCGATTCGGCCAGTGCGATATTCAGGCGGGTCGCGATATTGATCTTCGCCATGCCGTGCCGGACGGCCGCGCCCAGGCCGGCGTCGGAGACGCCCGACGATCCGTGCAGTACCAGGGGGACCGGCAGTTTCGCGGCCAGGGCAGCGATCAACTCGGTGTCCAGCACGGCATCGCGGGTGCGCATGGCGTGGGCGGAGCCGACCGCCACGGCCAGGGCGTCCACCCCGGTCGACGAGACGAAGGCGACGGCCTCGTCGGGATCGGTGCGCACACCGGGGGTGTGGGCACCGTCCTTGCCGCCGATCGCGCCCAGCTCGGCCTCCACGTGCACGCCCCGGTCGTGGCACCAGGCGGTGATGGCCGCGGTGGCTTCGACATTGGCGGTGTAGTCGAGGGCGGAGCCGTCGTACATGACCGAGGTGATGCCGAGTTCCACCGCCTGCGTGATCAATTCGCGGGAGGTGGCGTGGTCCAGATGGACCGCGAGGGCGGCGGTGCTGTCGGCGGCCAGGTGCAGACAGGCGTGCGCGAGCGGCTTCAGGCCCCGGTGGTAGTGGACGGTGTTCTCCGAAATCTGGAGCACCGCAGGACGATTCGCGGACTCGGCGGCGGCGGCGATGGCCTGCGCGTGTTCCAGGGTGATGACATTGAACGCGCCCAGCCCGCCGGGACGGGCGGCGGCGAGCAGCTCGGGGAGCGGGACCAGCGTCACGGGTGGGACTCCGGGATCAGAGCGGTGACCTGGACGGCGGGGGCGAGGCGGTCGCGGAGCGTCAGGTCGATCTCGCCCGCCACCGGGATCACCACGGCCGCCGCGGAGGTCGCGACGGCATCGGTGAGCAGGGCGGGCCAGTCCGGCTCGCCCGGGGCGGCCAGCGCGCGGATCACAGCGGCCGCGGCGGCATCGCCCGCGCCGGTCGGATTGCCCGCCACCGGTTCCGGCAGCGTCGCGGACCAGGCCCCGAACGGCGTCACCGCGACCACGCCGGCCGGGCCGCGGGTGGCGACCACGGCGCGGACACCGGCCGCCAGCAGTGGACCGGCGGCGGCCGCCACGGCCCGCGGGGTCTCGGCGACCACGCCGGTGAGACGTTCCAGCTCATCCTGATTGGGGGTGAGCACGACACCGGGGACGGTGGCCGCGAGCTTCAGCGCCGGACCGTCGACATCGCATACGGCCGGCACGCCCGCCGCGACGGCCGTGCGCACCAGCTCGGCGGGCACCGCGTCGTCGACCCCGCCGGGCAGCGATCCGGAGATCACCAGCCCGCGCAGCTCGGGCAGCAGGAACGCGACGCGATCCAGCAGCCGGTCCACGGCGTGCGGCTCGTGCACGTATGCGCCCGGCTCCCACAGGCCGGTGGCGGTGCCGTCGCGGGATTCGCTGACCACCAGGGTGCGCCGGACCCACGGCAGGGCGGGCACGAAGTCGGCGGGGAATTCGGCGGCGGCCGCTGCGGCGAAGGTGTGGTCGGCGAATCCCGTTGCCCGCACACAGCTGCCGAGCTGGCACAGGATGCGGGTGACATTGATGCCCTTGCCGCCCAGGCGCTGCTCGACCGACAGCACCCGCTGCGCGCGCCCGCGTTCCAGGCGTTCGAGCCGGTAGGTCAGGTCGTAGGCGGGATTCATGGTGACGGTGAGGATCACGCCAGCCACCGTCCCCGCCGTAGCACCCGCCGCAGGTTCAGGTCGTCGTCGATCACCACGGCGTCGGCGTACAGGCCCGGCCGCAGGTCGCCGACCTGATCCAGCCCGGTGGCGTCGGCGGGGGTGGAGGTGACGGCCGCGACGGCGTCGTACAGCGGGACGCCGCACTCGCGCACCGCCCAGCGCAGGCAGTGCAGCAGCGTCGCGGTGCCGCCCGCCAGCGAGCCGCCCGGCACCCGGGCCACACCGTCGGTCACGGTGACCGGCCGCGGTCCCAGCCGGTACTGTCCGTCCGGCATGCCCGCGGCCTGCATGGCGTCGGTGACCAGCACCACGCGGTCGGGGGCAGTGGCGAAAACCAGTGCGCCGAAACCGGAATCGACGTGCACGCCGTCCCCGATGACCTCCACGAAGGCTTGCCGCTGGGCCGCCGCGACCAGGCCCGCCGCCACCGGCCCGGCCGCCCGATGATGCAGCGGCGGCATGCCGTTGGCGAGATGGGTGACCAGGGTGGCGGACCCCTCCGGGCTCAGCGCCGCCCGGAAGCGGGCGAAGGTCGAATCGCTGTGGCCGACGGCGACCACCACGCCGCTGTCGGCCAATTGTTTGGCGGCGGTGTCGAATCCGGCACGTTCCGGGGCCAGGGTCATGACCCGCAGGCTGCCCTCGGCGGCCCGCAGCAGACGGTCGATCAGCGCGGGATCCGGATCGATGAGACAGCCGAGATCGTGTGCCCCGCAGCGGGTCCGGGACAGGAACGGGCCCTCGATGTGGATGCCGGCGATGGCCCCGTCGGCGGCCAGCGTCCGCAGCGCGGCGGCCTGGGCCACCATGGTGTCGGGCGCCGCGGTCACCAGACTGGCCAGCACGCTGGTCGAGCCGTGCCGGTGATGGAAGGCCGCGGCCGCGCGCGCCTCCGCCGGATCCTCGGTGTCGAAACGATGGCCGAAACCGCCGTGGGTGTGGATGTCCACCAGGCCGGGGACGATCGTGCCCGCGTATTCGGGCGGTAGTTCGCGGTGGGTCGTGGCCCATTCGGTGGCCGGTCGCACCGTGGCCACCCGCTCGCCCCGGATCGAGACGACACCGTCCTCCAGCACCCCCGCCCGGGTCACCACCCGGCCGCGCAATTCGAGTCCGCGCCGGCCGCTCATCGCAGTTCGCCCGTCCGCGCCAGATGGGCCGCGCCGATCAGACCGGCCCGAATACCGAACTCGCCCAGTGTGACCCGGGGGACGGGTGCCACCCGCAGCAGGGCTGTGAGCCGGGCGTGCAGGCCGTCGGTGAGGACCGCGCCCGCACGGGCCAGGCCGCCGCCGATCACGATCAGCTCGGGGCAGCTCGCGTGCACGACACCCAGCAGGCCCGCGGCCAGCGCGTCGATGGCATCGTCTATTACCGCCCGGGCCGCCGGATCGGTATCGACGGCGGCGAAAACGGTTTCCGCGCCGGTGATTTCGCGGCCGGTGCTCGCGGCGTAGGCGCGGGCGATGGCCGGTCCCGACGCGAGGGTCTCGACGCAGCCGGTATTGCCGCACGGGCAGGGCAGCCCGTCGCGGTAGCGCACGGGGATGTGCCCGTATTCCCCTGCCTGCGCGAGGCCGAGCTGCCCGGCGGGGGCGCGTACCAGGCGGCCGCCCACCGACAGTGTGCCGCTGATGCCGGTGCCGAGGATCAGCACGCACACATCGTCGAGGCCGCGGCCCGCGCCGAAGCGCCATTCGGCCCAGCCCGCCACGGTCACGTCGTGGTCGATGAGCACCGGCAGGCCCCAGCCGTCGGCGAAACGATTGCCCACCTTCACGTTCCGCCAGCCGAGATTGCTACTGAACACCGCGATGCCGCGGTCGGAGTCGACCAGCCCGGGCAGGACCACCGCCGCCCGCGCCACCCGCTGCCGGTCGCCCGGCGGCAGGGCCGCCAGCAGCTCGCGGCCGAGCCGTTCGATGGCGTCGAAGGCGGCCTGGCCGTGCGGTGTCCCGACGGTTGCCGCGCAGCGGACGGCGCCGCCCGCATCGGTGATCTCGGCCTTGGTGGTGCCGCCTCCGACGTCCACGGCGAGCACTAGATCCGTTGCTGCGTCAGCCATCACGGCACACCCATCAGCTCAGGATGACCGATCGCGTCAGGTTGCGCGGCTGATCGGGGTCCAAACCCAGGTCGGCGGCCCGCAGCAGGCACAGCCGGTGCACCCGCACCAGCTCGGCCATGGGGTCGATGTCGCGCTGCTCGACATGCGCTCCGGTGGCGCGGATGTCGTCGGTGAGCCCGGGCGGCTGCGGGCCCAGCGCCCACACCACGCGGCCGGGTCCGGCAATGCTGATGGGGCCGTGGCGGTACTCGGTGGACAGGTAGGACTCGGTCCAGGAGCGGCAGGATTCGCGCAGTTTCAGCGCGGCCTCGTCGGCGAGTGCGGCGGCGAAATCCATTCCCACGAAAGTGATCTGCTCGGCATGGCGGATAACGTTCAGCGCATCGGGGTCGTGGTCGGCCAGCACGGCCCGGGCCTGCGCGATCACCGGGCGCAGATCCTCGCCGAGATGCCAGCGCAGCAGCGCCAGCGTGGTTGTGGCGAACCGGGTTTGGACCACCGACCGCTCGTCCACCTCGTCGATGAGGATGGGGTCGGCCAGCTCCAGCACCGGCGTGGCGGGGCTGGAGCTGATGACCGTGCGCGGAATCTCCTCGGGCAGTGCGGAGATGGCGTCCAACACCTCGGTGGTGGTGCCGGAGCGGCAGATCACCAGATAGCGGTCGTAGCCGCGGCCGATCCCCGCGAGATCGCGCAGCCGCGGATCGCCCGCCGGCCAGGCGTCGGTGAGCCCCTGCCCGGCGGATTCGCGCAGTGCCGCGAAGGCGCGGGCCATGAACAGCGAGGTGCCGCAGCCGAGTACGGCCACCCGTTCGCCCGAGACGGGCAGCAGGTGGCGGTGCGCGGCGGCGGTGGCTGCGGCGCGGGCCCAGTCGTCGGGCTGGGTGTCCACCTCGCGGGCGAGATGGGATCCGGCGGCCAGATGACTTGCGGGGATGGAGATTCGATTCGCCTCGGGCAGCACGTACCCAGGATCAACCCAGTGATCGTTCCTGTCAATTTTCCCGGTCAAACGATCACATTCGAGCAGACTTCGCGTTAGATTCGGACATACCGAATCGTTCGCTTCATTCATCATCCGCGATTCGAGTCGCAGGGTGTGCAGATTGAGGAGCCCTTGTCGTGAAACGTCCACTGCGCGGCGCACTTTCCTCGGTGGCGCTGCTGACCGGCCTGGTGCTGACGGTGTCCTCCTGCGGTTTCGGCGGGAGCAAATCCGACGACTCGGACCCCAATACGCTCACCTTCCTCGCGCCGACCTACAGCGACGCGACCAAGGCCGAGTGGGACGCCATCATCGCGGATTTCCAGCAGGCCAATCCGGATGTCAAGGTCAAACTCTCGATGGAGTCCTGGGATTCGATCAATGACGTGGTGCGCACCAAACTGCAGTCCAAGGGCACCACACCCGACATCCTGAACATCGACGCCTATTCGACCTACGCCACCGACGGCCAGCTGTACCCGGCCACCGATATCGCCGACCCGGCGGTGATCGCCGACATCCAGCCAGGCTTCGCGAAGAACGCGTCCATCGACGGAACCCAGTGGGCGCTACCGCTTTTCGCCTCCACCCGCACGCTGTTCTACAACACCGAGCTGTTCGCCAAGGCGGGCATCGGCGCACCGCCCCGGACGTGGACGGAGCTCACCGACGACGCCAAGAAGATCCAGGCTCTCGGCGGCGTCTCCGGGTACGGGCTGCCGCTGGGCAGCGAGGAAGCCCAGGGCGAGACCTCCATCTGGACCTTCGGCGCGGGCGGCACCTGGTCCGACGGCGACAAGGTCACCGTCGACACCCCGCAGAACCTCGAGGGCGTGCGGGCCATGAAGGCCATCGCGGATGCCGGTGCGACCGAACCGAATCCGGGCGCCACCAACCGGCTCGACGTCATCAATGCGTTCATCCAGGGCAAGATCGGCATGATCGAGGGGCTGCCGCCGACCATCAGCCAGATCGCCGCCAAGAATCCGAGCCTGAAGTACGCCACCGCGCCCTCGCCGACCAAGACCGGCGACCCGTCCACCCTCGGTGTGGCCGACCACCTGATGGCCTTCAAGAAGGACGGCACCAAGGCCGCGGCCATCAAGAAGTTCCTCAGCTACTTCTACTCCGCGGCCGTCTACGCCAAGTTCGTCAGCGGCGAGCACTTCATCCCCATCACCACCAGCGGTGCGGCCGCGCTCACCGACGATCCCGTCACGAAGGCGTTCGCCGCCACCCTGCCGGTCGCCAAGTTCTACCCGAGCAACAACCCGAAATGGGGTGCCGCACAGGGCGCCATCCGGCAGCAGATGGGCACGATCGCGCAGGGCAGCGACCCGGCCTCGGTGCTGCAGAAGATTCAGCAGGCGGCGAGTTGAGGGGCGTCGCCTCCCATCGATCCACGGCCACGCTGCGTGCGTTGCCGTGGATCGGCCCTGTGCTGGTCCTGATCGCGGCGGTGGTGGCCTACCCGGCCGGGTACATGATCTGGACTTCGACCCGTGACCTGAGCGCCTACGGGACCGACCGCGGCCCGGCCGGATTCGCCAATTTCCGCAGGCTGTTCGCCATCGACGAGCTGCCCGCGATCCTGGCGCACACCCTGGTGTGGGTGGTGGCGGTCGTGGTGATCACGCTGGTGCTCTCGGCGGGGCTGGCGCAGTTCCTGAACAAGGATTTCCCGGGGCGGACGGCGGTGCGGCTGGCCATCCTGGTGCCGTGGGCGGCGTCGGTGGTCATGACGACCACCATCTTCGACTACATGCTGGATCCGGATGTGGGGATCGCCAACCGGTTCCTGGTCGATATCGGGGTGCTGGACCGGGGTTTCGGATTCACCAAGGAGCCGGGGCCGGCGTTCCTGGTGGCCATCGGGGTGGCGGTGTTCGTGTCCGTGCCGTTCACGACCTACACGATTCTGGCGGGGCTGCAATCGATTCCGGCCGATATCGACGAGGCGGGGCGGGTCGATGGGGCGAGCTCCTGGCAGCGGTACCTGTATCTGACACTGCCGCAACTGCGTCCGGCCATGGCGGTGGCGACAGTCATCAACATCATCAACTCGTTCAACTCGCTGCCGATCCTGCAGGTGCTGACCGGCAGCATCGCGGGCTTCTCGGCGGACACCACGACCACGTTGACCTTCAAGCTGATTCGGCAGAATCAGCAGATCGCGACGGCGGCCGCCATGAGCGTGCTGAACTTCGTGCTGATCCTGGTGATCATCGCGATCTACGTGAAGCTGATCCGGCCCGCCGGTGAGGAGGCGCGATGACCCGGCGGCGGTGGGGGCTCACGGCCGTCGGCGCGGTGCTGGCGGCGGTGTTCCTGCTGCCGTATCTGGTGATGGTGCTCGGGTCGCTCAAGCCGCGTTCGGAGATCCTGCGGATCCCGCCGACCTACCTGCCGCGGCAGTGGCGGCCGGACAACTACGCCACCATGTGGCACACGCCGGAGACGCCGCTGCCGTTCAATCTGGTGAGCACCCTGGTGATCTCGGTGTTCGGGACGCTGCTGGTGCTGGTGGTGGCCGTTCCGGCCGCGTATTACACCGCGCGGCGGCGGTTTCCGGGCAAGACGCTGTTCCTGGGTCTGGTACTGGTCACCCAGATGCTGCAACCGACCGTGTTGGTGACCGGCCTGCTGCGCGAGTTCTTCACCCTCGGCATCAACGACACCTGGCTCGCCATGATCCTGGTGAACGGCGCGTTCAATCTGTCGTTCGCGGTGTGGATCCTGCACAGCTTCTTCGCCGGGGTGCCGGTCGAGGTGGAGGAGGCCGCCCAGCTGGACGGGCTGAACCGCTGGCAGATCCTGACCCGGGTGAGCCTGCCGCTGGTGTGGCCCGGCATCGTCACCGCCACCGTGTTCGCCTTCGTCTCGTGCTGGAACGAATTCGCCGCCAGCCTGGTCATTCTCACCACGCCGGAGAATCAGCCGTTGTCGGTGGCGCTCACCAAGTTCGTCGGGCAGTACGACGTGGCTTGGCAATATGTCTTCGCCATCTCTACCGTCGGCATCGTGCCCGTCGTGATTCTGTTCGCGCTCATCGAGAAGCGCCTGGTCGCCGGCCTCACCGCCGGCAGCGTCAAATGACCGCTCCCGCAGACCGTTCCCGGCGCTGGAATCGCCTGCTGGAACTGCTCGCCGACGCCGGCCGCCTCTCGGTCGAGGAAGCCGCCGCCCGCCTCGGCGCATCCCCCGCCACCATCCGGCGCGACTTCACCGCCCTCGCCGACCAGGGCCTGGCCACCCGCACCCACGGCGGCATCGTCGCCACCGCCGTCGCCTACGACCTCCCCGCCCGCTACCGCGGCAGCGCCGACGAGCCCAAACAGCGCGTCGCCGAACACGCTGCGGCCCTGATCGATCCGGCCGAAGTGGTGGCCCTCAACGGCGGCACCACCACCACGGCCGTGGCCCGCGCCCTGGCCGCCCGCCCCGACCTCCCCACCTCCACCGACCACGAACTCACCATCGTCACCAACGCCCTCAACATCGCCGCCGAACTGGTCCTGCGCCCCCACCTGCGCACCATCTGCCTCGGCGGCCTGGCCCGCCGCGAGTCCTACGAACTCCACGGCCCCCTGGCGGCCCTGGCCCTGGCCGAATTGCGTTTGGACACAGTAATTCTCGGCGTCGGCGCGATCTCCGCGGAGGGCGGCGCCCAATGCCGCCACCTCGACGAGGCGGGCATCAATGCCGAAATGGTCCGCCGCGCCCACCGCGTCATCGCGGTCGCCACCGCCGACAAACTGAACCGCACCGCCCTCGCCCGCATCTGCCCCATCGACGCCATCCACGTCCTGGTCATAGACCGCGAAGCCGACCCCACCGCCCTCACCCCCATCCGCGACGCGGGCGTCGAGGTGCACCTGGTCTGAGCGCGGCCGAATCAGTTCGGGCGCAGTACGACCAGGCCCGGGACCGTGGTGAGGTACTGGGTCAGGGGGGTGTCGACGACCTGGTTGTTGGCGGTCAGGGAGGAGGCGTTGCGGAACATCGGGCCGTTCGGGGTGCTGATGAAGATGCCCACGTGGGAGACGTCGAGGCCGGCGTCGGGGGCGTAGGCGCCGAGGTAGTCGCCGGTGTGGAGGGCGGTGATGACGGCGTTGTCGAACGAGCCGCTGGGGATGTAGGTGATGTCGCGGTCCACCACGGGGATGCCCGGAAGGTAGTTGCCGCCATCGGCTTTCGCGTTGAGGTGTTTGGTGACGGTGACCGCGGCGGGGGTGAGGGTGGGGGTGATGTCGGTGGCGGCGATGCGGTCGACGGCGGCCCAGTCGGTGAAGAAGTGCTTGCGGCGGGTGAATTCGACCTGGCCGTCGGCGTAGCGGGTGGCCACCAGGTTCTGGATGAAATCGGCGCGGGTGGTGGAGCGGCTCAGGGCCTCCACGTAGTCGAGGTAGGTGAAGCAGTCGACGCGGCGGAAGTCGATGACCAGCTGCTCGGGCTGGGTGGCGGAGCCGATGAGCATGTTCGCGCCGTAGGGGGTGCCGAGAAAGCGGCTGGAGAGCTGGGCGATGGCGTCGGTCCGGGTGCCCGTGGTCGAGTTGCGCACGGCGAGCAGTTCGTCCAGCTGCTGCGAGGTGGCCTCGTCGAGCGCGGGGGCGGCCATGGCCTGGGAGGGCAGCAGGGTCAGTGCGGAGACCAGCGTGACCAGCATCAGCAGTGTTCGGGTGACTGTGCGCAAAACCCCTCCATCGGAACGAGACGTGCAGATCGAACCTAACAGTCGGTTCCTGTCCCAGACAATCCTTTCGCTGCGCCGAATACCTGCGTAAGCTGCGCGGCATGATCGCGACCCAGTCGCCGCAGCAGCGCATCGTGGAACTGCTCCTCCCCGAATCTACCGTCGTCCACGGCTATCTCGATGTGCTCGGGGCGGAGACGCCTCCGGCCAAGGGCATCGGGCAGGCGGCCATGCGGGTGCCGCTGATCTCCCGCATCTACGAACCCATCTGGCGCGAGTTCTTCCGGCTCGCCATGGGACGCAAAGCGGTCGGCGTGCGCCGGGAGAAGCAGCGTGCGGTGGACTCGCTCGGGATCACCGAGGGCGCGCTGGTACTCGATGTCGGTTGCGGGCCGGGGCTGTTCACCAGGGCTTTCGGCCGGGCGGCGGGGGATTCGGGCCTGGCCGTCGGGCTCGATGCCTCGGAGTCGATGCTGGCGGAGGCGGCGCGCACCAATGCGGTTGGACCGGTTGGTTTCGTGCGCGGCGATGCGGGCCACCTGCCCTTCGCCGACGGCGCCTTCGACGCCGTGGCCTGCTTCTTCGCGCTGCACTTCTTTCCCGACGCGGAGGGCGCGCTGGCGGAGATAGCCCGGGTGGCCAGGCCGGGCGGGCGGATCGCGGTGACCGCGCTGGCCCACCCGCCGGTGCTCGACTTCCCGCTCTTCCGCGGCGTGGCCGGCATCGGAGGCGCGCGCAGCCTCGGCTACCACGTCGTGCCGGACGTCCTCACCGCCGCGGGCTGCGAGGTGACCGGCCGGAATTCATCCGGCGCAGTGCAATTCGTGACGGCCGTCAAGCGCTGAGCCACACTCTGATCCACGAACGGCGAGGTCAGCCGAGCAGCCCGCCGAACATGCCGCCCGACTGCCCGGCCTCCTGACCGCCGCCGGTGCCACCGATGAAACCGCCGGGCGGCAGCTCCGAGGGCTGCACGATGACGAAGCCGCGGCCCGAGAACGACAGGGTCAGGCCCTCGCCGGTGCTGCGGCCGATCAGGCGGCTGAAACCGAAGGAGTCATTGCGCTTGATGCCGGTCTGCAAGCTGGACGACCAGGCCACCGCGGCCTGCGGATCGGCATAGGTCGGCTGGTCGACATTCAGGACCACGGGGGAGCCGTGGGTGGTGATGGCGATCCGGCCGCGACCGGTGAAGACGCAGTTGAAGAAGCCCGCATTGCTGGCGTAACCGGCCGCGCCCTGGACCCTTTGGATGTTGTAGGACAGCGTGGAGTCGAAGGCCAGCACGTTCGCGCCATTGATGGTCAGGCCGTCGGTGCCGTCCAGGTCCACGATGTGCACATCGGAGGCGGCATTGGCCAGGAACAGATCCCCGCGCCCCGACACCTGCATGAGCGGCACACCCTCCCCGGTGAGCCGCTGCTGGATCGCCCGCCCGATCCCACCCGACCCGAGCGCCTTGAAGTGCAGCTCGCCCTGATAGGCCACCATCGATCCGGCCCGCGCCAGGGTCTCCCCGTCGACGGCCACCCGGATCATCTTGCCGCCCTGCTTCTGAATGCCGTAACCGCTGACCTCGGCATGATTCGGATGGAACAGCTCGCTCTGCACGGACGGAACTCCTTGTGGCGCGGAATGATTCGAGACGGGGGCCGCGGGCGGATAGGGCGGCGGCGCGAAAGACTGCGGGGCCATGGGCATCTGCTGCGGCGCGGCCGGCGGCTGGAATTGCTGGGCCGGCAGGGTGGGCGGCAACGGCATCGGCTGCGCGGCGGGATTGGGTTGTGTCGGCAGGTATTGCGCGGGTTGCGGCTGCTGCCGAGGTGGCGCGGCCGGTTGCGGCGGGAGGGCCTGCGCCGGAAGCGTCGGGGCGGGTGGGGCCTGCACCGGCGGCTCGGGGTCGTCGTCGATGGTCACGCCGAAGGCCTCGGCCAGTCCGGCCAGGCCGTTGTCGTAACCCTGGCCGACCGCGCGCACCTTCCAGGCGTCGCCGCGGCGGTAGATCTCCACGCAGACGACGGCTGCCTCGCTGGTCAGGCCGTTCATCGCGAAAGTCAGTGTGCCCGCGGGGGATCCGATGGCGGCGGTGAGCGTCCCGGCGGCGGCGAAGGTGGCGGGCCCGCTGCCGTCGAGGCTCGCGGTGATGGCGACCCGATCCACGTCGGCGGGCAGGGCGGAGGTCTGGACGTCCACCATGTCCCCGGCGCCGCGGCCGTGCCGGTAGACCACGCCGGGGCCGACCGGTTGGTTGAAGAAGATGAAGTCCCCGTCCGACCGCACCCGCCCGTTCGCGCCCAGGAGCAGCGCCGACACATCGACTGCGGCGGAACAGGTTACGGTGACCGTCATCCGGTCGGCGGGCGCGGGCCGATTCTCCCCGCGGGCGAGCGCCGTCACCACTGCACCTCACTGAAGGCGCGGACCCGTTCGGGCAATAGGCGATTCACGGCATCCAGTTTCTCGAATGCCCGAATCAATGGCTATCCGGGTATTCCCCCAGATGCGGCAGCGCTCACCCGCGCGAGGCCCGGAACGCGGGCAGCGCGGGGATCAGCGTCGCCGCGAAATCACGAATACGCTGCGGCGGAAAGGCTTCGGGATCGGCCAGCACCAGCCGTCCCGCCTCCCAGAACAACGCATACATGGTGCGAGCGGTGAGCTGGACATCCACCGCTGCCTCGCGCTCCGCCGGGACCGCCTCGCGCACGAAGGTTTCCAGCGCCGCGATGAATGCCTGCCGCCCGCGATCCAGCCGTCGCCGGAAGGTCGGGGTGCTGGAATCGACCAGCTGGAACACGGCCCGCCACCGATCCGGAGCGGCCTGTACCGCGGACAGGAAATGCTCGACGCTGTCGGTCATGGCCCGGACCGGATCCCCGAAGGAGGCCAGCGGCACGGCGGAAGCCAGCTGCGCCAGTGCCGCGGTCTCCTCGCGGTCCAGCGAGGCGCGCAGCAGGGCGTTGGAATCCTCGAACAGTCCGTAGATCACCGGCCGGCTGACACCCGCCTCCCGCGCCACCGTGTCGATGGACACCTTGTGAATGCCCTGCTCGACGATCACGCGCAGGACCGCGTCCAGCAGTTGTTCCCGTCGCTGCTCGGGAGCCATGCGCGGCGCGTATGCCCGGTTTTGACGTTCGGCCATGCTCGCCGTCCACCTCTCTGATCAGGGCCGGTCTTGACAACCGGCACCGCTGCGCAAATACTACACTCACTGTAGCTACACAAACTGTAGCTTTTCTGGGAGGTCGCAATGGCGCGTCGTTACTGCATCATCGGAGCCGGGTACACCGGGCTGGCCGTGGCGAAGGCATTCACCGATCTCGGCCTGGACTACGACCACGTCGAGGCCACCGATGCCAGCGGTGGCAACTGGTCGCACGGGGTGTACGACTCGACGTACCTGATCAGCTCGAAGGACGTCACCGAGTACCCGGACTACCCGATGCCGGACGACTACCCGGACTTTCCGAGCGCCGCGCAGATGCGCGACTATCTGCGCGCCTTCGCCTCCGAGTTCGGGCTGGACCGCCGAATCGAATTCGGCGCACTGGTAACCGATGTCGCGCCGCTGGACGAGTCCGGCACGGCCGGGTGGCGAGTCGAATTCGGGGGCGGCGGGGTACGCGAATACACCGGCGTGGTGGTCGCCAACGGCCATTACTGGGACATCAACATTCCCTCGTACCCGGGTGAATTCACCGGCAAGCAGATCCATTCCAAGCACTACAAGCGCCCCGCGGACCTGGACGGCTCGCGCGTGCTGGTGGTCGGGGCCGGGAACTCCGGCTGCGACCTGGCCGTGGAGGCCGCCGTCACGTTCGGGAATTCCGAGATCTCGCTGCGCCGTAGCTACTGGTTCATCCCCAAGTACGTCTTCGGGATCCCGAGCGGCAGATTCGACATCGGTTCGGTGCCGATTCCGAAACCGGCGCAGGAGGCCGTGTTCCGCTCGATCGTGACGCTGGGGATGGGCAGCTTCGGCAGCTTCGGGCTGGAGAAGCCCGCCCACCGGATCTTCGACCAGGATCTGGTGGTCAACCAGCAACTGCCGTACTTCCTCAAGCACGGCCGCATCGCGGTCCGGCCGGAGATCGCCCGATTCGACGGCCGCACGGTGCATTTCACCGATGGCACCAGCGGTGAATACGACACCATCGTCTGGGCGACGGGATTCCGGACGACCTTCCCGTTCCTGCGCGAGGGCCTGCTCGAGTGGGACCGCGGCCAGCCCCGGCTGGTCGCGCACAGTTTCGCGCCCGGTCTGGCCAACCTGTACTTCGCCGGTCTGGTGGCACCCCGATCGGGCGCGGGCATGCTGCTCATGAACGCCTCCCGTCTGCTCGCCGAATGCGCGCTGCTGCAACAGCGCCTGCGTACTCCGCTCGGCGACCTCTACGCACGCATCGCCGAGCCGTCCGGCGAGATCCTCGCGGGCGGACCGGAATTGCGCTGGGAGGTGCTGCGGGGCCGGTTCCTGGTGCGCGCCATGACCCAACTGTCAACCTTGCTCACCCTGCTGCCCGGCGCGACCGCCGCCGACGTGTCACCACCGCCCAGCCCGGCGCGCGATCTGCGGCGCGCCGTTCTGCGCCCGATCCTCGCCGCCGCCCGGCGCATCGCCTGACCTCCGATTCCCTTCCGTGACACCAGGAGTCATTCATGCCACCCAAGACCCGCGCACCCCGCATCGTCGCCGTGGGCAGTCCGCTCACGCTGCCCTGCGGCGTGACACTGCCCAACCGGCTGGCCAAGGCCGCCATGAGCGAGCAGCTCGGCGATATCGACGGCGGACCCGGCCAGACCCTGACCCGCCTCTACAGCGCGTGGGGCCGCGGCGGCGCCGGACTGCTGATCACCGGCAATGTCATGATCGATCGCCGCGCCTATGTCGAACCCCGCAATGTGACCCTCGAGGACGATCGGCGCCTGGAGGCCGTGAGCAATTGGGCGCGGGCGGGTTCCCGTGCGGGCGCGGTGATGCTCATGCAGATCAATCACCCGGGCCGGGTGGCGGTCGGTCCGCTGCACCGCCGCCCGGTCGGCCCGTCGGCGCTGCGTCCCCAGGTGATCGGGTACAACCTGCGCAAACCGCGCGCCCTGTCGGTCGCGGACATCGCGGATCAGCGTCGCCGTTTTGCCCGTACCGCCGAACTGGCTGTGGCGGCGGGCTTCTCGGGTGTGCAGGTGCACGCCGCGCACGGCTATCTGCTGTCGCAGTTCCTGTCTCCGCTGGCCAATCAACGCACCGACGGGTACGGCGGCAACCCGGAGAACCGCCGCCGCTTACTGCTCGAGGTGATCGCCGATGTACGAGAGGCTATCGGTCCGAAGGCGATTCTCTCGGTGAAGCTGAACTCGGCCGATTTCCAGCGCAGGGGGCTGGAGGAAGGCGAGTCGCTGGACGTGGCGCTCGCGCTCGAGCAGGCGGGGATCGATCTGCTGGAGATCTCCGGCGGCAACTACGAGGCCCCGGCCATGACCGGCGTGGTGCAGGACAGCACCCGCGAGCGTGAGGCGTACTTCCTGCGCTATGCCGAGCAACTGCGCGCCCGCTCGAGGATGCCGCTCATGCTGACCGGCGGCATACGCACCCTGGACTTCATGAACGAGGTGCTGGCCCGGGGCGCGGTCGACGTGATCGGGCTGGGCCGCCCGTTCGCGGTGCGCTCGAATATCGCCGCCGACCTGCTGACGGGGACCGCGGAACCGGTGGTGCTCCCGACTGCACCCCGTATCCCGCTACCCCTCGCGCCCGTCAACTCCTACCTCCAACTCGCCTGGCACGCGGCGAATTTCCGCCGCATCGCCGCCGGTGAGAAGCAGGTGAGCGGTCCGGGCGCGCTGCGCACCCTGGTCGCTGCCGGGATGACCGTGACCGCCCGCGCACTGACCCAGTTCTGATCGAGGAGCCAACGATGAGCCTGCCCACTCCAACACCCACCTCCCGGGCCGTCGTCACCGGAGCGTCCTCCGGTATCGGCGTCGCCCTGGCCGAAGAGCTCGCCCACCTGGGCCATTCGCTGATCCTGGTTGCCCGCCGCGAAGACCGGCTGCGCAAGCTGGCCGTCCGGCTCGGCGCCCGCCACGGCATCGAGGCCGAGATCCGCGCCGTCGACCTGTCCGACCGCGGCGAGCGTTCGAAACTGTGCGATGAACTGGCCTGCCGCGACATCGCCGTGCTGTGCAACAACGCCGGCTTCGCCACCTACGGCGACCTGGCGAGCGCGAGCCCGGCCCGCGAGCACCAGCAGGTCGAGCTGAATTCCGTTGCCGTGCACGACCTCACGCTGGCAGTGCTGCCCGCCATGGTGGAACGCGGCACCGGCGCGATCCTGATCACCGGATCCACCGCGGGCAACCAGCCCGGCCCCGGCAACGCCACCTACGCCGCCACCAAGGCGTTTGCCAATACCCTTGCCGAATCACTCCACTCCGAGCTGGCAGGCGCCGGCGTGACCTGCACCCTGCTCGCGCCCGGCCCTGTACGCACCGAGTACACCGAGGTCGCCGAGGTCCCGAACCTGGACAGGCTGGTCCCGGGCCCGCTCTGGGTGAGTGCAGAACAGGCGGCGCGCGAAGCGATTTCGGGCCTGGCCGCGGGACGCCGCCGCGTGGTGCCGGGTGCCTTCGCCAAGGTCCAGACGGTCGGCGGCCAGTACACCCCGCGTGCGCTGATCGGTCCGATCCTGCGCACCGTCTATCGAAAGGCGAAGTGACATGGGCTGGGAACCCGCCATCCGGACCCTGGGCCGATCCCTCGGCGGAGACCTGCGCCGCGTGCTGGCCATGGGCGATCCGCGCCGCAGCCTGTACCGGGACGCCCACTACTTCAGCGCGACGGTCGAAGTCGATCCCGACCGCATGCGGCAATGGCTGCCCGCCGGCGTCCGGCTCGCCGAGCCGGCGCGCGCCGATCTGTTCACCGCCTGCTTCCCGGACAACAATTTCGAGTCGCCCGGGTACCACGAAGCCGGTGTGTTCGTCCACGTGAAGACGGTGCAGGGCACCGGAATCCACTGCCCGTGGATGATTCTCGACGACGACGTGGCCTTGATCATCGGCCGCGAACTGCTCGGCTATCCGAAGAAGCTGGGCGAGGTCGACTGGTCGGTCACCGACACCGAGATCCGGGCCGAGGCGACCCGTCGCGGGCACAAACTGCTCAGCATGAACGGGCGACTCGGCGAGGTCATCACCGATCCGCCGCCCATCCTGGCCCGCCCGCACCGCAATGTCGTGGGGCTCGCCGGGCTGTTCCCGTCCTGGCTGGTGGCCTTCACCCCGTGCGAGAGCGTCGTCGAGGTCCGCCGCATCGAGGACTTCCGGCTGGAAGTGCATGGATCCGAACGCGATCCCCTCGACCAGATGGGTATCGGCCGGGTCATCGAAGCCCGCCTGCACCGGGTCGACCTGCTGGGCGTGTGGGTACCTCCGATTCCGCTGCGTCCCCTCAGCCCGCTGTTCGGCCTGACTCGCATGCGGCCCCGGATCCTGTGACCGCCGCACCATCGACCGTGACCCCCAGGAGGCTCGCATGAGCATCGCCGAACATCTCGTCAGCGAGCCGCTCGCCATTCCGCGCCCGGCCACCACCGCGCCGTTCGCCCGGATCGACACCTTCGACAAGGCCCTGTCCGCAGCCGGCGGTTTCGGCCCCCGGCTGCGCGCCGCTCGCACGGCCGCACTGGATTTCCGCCGCGAGTTCGCCGCCACCGGCCGCCCGGACTCGGTGCGCACCCACGACCTGATCTCGCTGCCGTACCCGACGCGTTACGGGCTGTTCCGGGCCGCGATCAGCCCGACGCCGTTCGTCACGATCAGCAACCGAATGATCATCGTCCGCTGGACCGAGACCGACGGTACCCGCCGCACCCTGCTGTTCGAACCGAGCGACCACGAACTAGACTCCTACACACCGTATTTCGCGGAGCTCCAGCGCTACACACCCGGACCGGTGCGCCGCCTTTTCGTGACCGAGCACTCCGATGTGCTCACCGTGTGCCGCAAGGCCGGGATCGATCCCGGCGACGTCGACTACCTCGCCTTCGACCACCTGCACACCCAGGATGTGCGTCGCTGGCTGGGCACCACCCGGCCGCAATCCGATATCAGCCCGAACAAGCCGGTGGCAGCGGCCTTCCCGAACGCCAAGCTGCTCGCCCAGCGCGAGGAACTGGAGGCCATGGCCGACCTGCACCCGTTCCAACGGCCCTGGTACCAGCCCACCACTTTCGTCGATCTGCCGCCGGAGAAGATCCTGCCGTTGGACGGCAGCGTGCTGCTCGGTCCTGGGGTCGCGCTCATCGCGACGCCCGGCCACGCCCTGGGCAATCAGTCCCTGGTGCTCAATACCGACACCGGAATCTGGGCGATCAGCGAAAACGCCATCGCCACCGAATGTCTCACGCCGGAGCGGTCGCGTATTCCGGGGCTGTCCCACGCGGCGAAATCCTGGGGGCACGAGGTGATCCTCAACGCCAATACCCTCGAGACCACCTACGAGCAGTACAACTCGCTCGTCATCGAGAAGACAATCGTGGAGGTGTCCCAACAGGATTCCCGGTTCCTCCAGTTCTTCCCCTCCAGCGAACTGACCGGCGCACTGCTCAACCCCGGCACCTCGCCCACGTTCACCCACCGCGCCATCCGGCACGGCTGATTCCAGGCGGCACTCATGACCACCGCGTCCTCCTCGGCCACACCCGGCTTCTTCGCCGGGTTGCTCGATCCGGCCAATAGGGCCGACCCGTATCCGCTCTACGACAGCATGCGCGAGCACGGGCCGGTGCGGCTCGGTGCCGGGCCGGTGATCGTGCTGACCTCCTACCGGGATTGCGCGACAGTGCTGCGGCATTCGGCGGCCGTGGTGGACCGTCGGCATGCGACCTTGCCGCTGGGGCCCACACCCACCCACGATCTCGCCGGCGAGCGGGCGGGGGAGCTGGCGGGAACCCACTCGTTCCTCTTCCGGGACGCCCCCGATCACACCCGGTTGCGGCGGCTGGTCGCCAAGGCGTTCACCCCGGCGGTCGTGCACGCGATGGCGCCGCGCATCACCGCCATCGCCGATGCCGCGCTGGACCGGGCTGCCGAGCGCGGGCACCTCGACGTGGTGGCAGATCTGGCGTACCCGCTGCCGATCACGGTGATCTGCGAATTGCTGGGCGTGCCGCTCGCGGATGAGCCGCGTCTGCGGGCATGGTCGACCGTGCTCGCCCGCACCCTCGATCCGGTGTCGGGCACCGCGACGGCCGGCCGCCCCGATCCGGGCGAGCTGGTACGTGCGAACAACGAATTGCACGATTACTTCGAACAATTGGCGCGCGAACGGCGTCGGCGGCCCGGCGCAGACCTGCTCTCGGCGCTCATCGCCGCTGAGGAATCCGGCGACGCGCTGTCCCACGAGGAGCTCATCGCGACCTGCGGCCTACTGCTGATCGCCGGTCACGAGACCACCGTCAACCTCATCGCCAATGCCACCCTGGCGCTGCTGCATCACCGTCACCATCTGGCCATCCTGCGTACCGCCGCACCCTTTGCCGGGCCGGTGATCGAGGAGACCCTGCGCTACGACCCGCCGGTTCAACTGGTTCCGCGCATCGCCCGCGACCCGATTACCTTGCCGGGCATCGAGATCGCGGCGGGCGACATGATCATCATGCTGCTCGCCGCCGCCAACCGCGATCCGGAGGTCTTCGCGGAGCCCGGCCGTTTCGACCCGGCCCGCGAGAACCGGCACCTGGCCTTCGGTCTCGGCCAGCACTTCTGCCTGGGCGCACCGCTGGCCCGGCTGGAGGCCGACATCGCCCTCACCCGATTCGCGCGGCGCGTGCGAGAACCCCGGCTCGACTGCGAGCGTCCGCCGTACAGGGAACACGTCACGCTGCGCGGACCGGCCGCGATCCCGTTGTCCTACACCGAGATTCTGCCCGCTAGCGGCGATTCATGAGCGCGCTCAGGGCATCGGTGTCGATGGTGCGGGAACCGCCCGCGAAGGCCAGTCCGGCCAGCGAGCGTTCGGCCGCCTCGGCATGGCCCGCACCGCAGGCGTCGGTCACCACGATGGGCAGGTAGCCGAGGTCGGTGGCGTGCCGCACCGTGGGTTCGATGCCGACCTCCATGGCGATGCCCGCCACCGCGAACGCGCCGATTCCCAAGTCCCGCAGGGCGATATCGAGCGGCGTCCCGGCGAAGGCGGACATGGTGATCTTGTCGAAGACGACCTCGTCCGGACCCGGGGACAGCTCGGGCACCAACTGGTACTGCGGCGAGCCCTGTGCGAAGGCGGCCCGCACCTCGGCCGGATCGTCCACGTGCTGCCACTCCATGGCGGTACGCAACTGCGAAATCCCCGCCGCCGCCGGAGGAATCGACATGTGCCGGGTGTAGAAGACGCGGAAACCGTTCGCCCGCGCCGCATCCCGCAACCGCACGCAGGACTTCACGATGCTCTCGCCGTCGGGCAGCTGCCCCACGATGCCGACCTGCATGTCGTAGATCAGCAGCGCCATGCGCTCCGGGTGGCAGGCGTCCTCGACGGTTTGCGGAATGGTCAGTCCGTAGGCTTGTCGCATGACGGCCTCACCGGGTGCGGTCGTAGGGTTCCGCGACATCCACCGAGGCGTCCATCAGCGCCTCGATCGGCAGCGGTGCCGTGACCGGCACATACGTCCACTCCAGGAACCCCTTCTTGGTGAGCGGGAAGTCGTTCACGTATCGCTGTGCCTCCTCGACACTGTCGACCTCGAACACGATGACCACGCCCGGCTCGTCGGCGCGGGCATAGTTCTCCCGCACGATGCCCGCCTTCCACAGCCGCCACACATTGGCGACCTCCTCGGGCAGATACGGGGTGATGGTCTCCAGCGTGACGCCGGGCTTGAATCGATCGAATGTAATGACCTTCATGGGAATTCATGAAAGTCCCATGATTACAGTGTTACAAGAACGCACTTTTCGGTAAGTACCGGAGGCGAGATGCCAACCAAGCGCTACCACTGCCCGGTCGAGGTGACCGTCGATCTGATCGGGGGGAAATGGAAGGCGGTCATTCTGGCGCACCTCAAGGAGGGGGTGCGGCGGTACGGGGAGTTGCGGCGGCTCATGCCGGACACCAGCGAGAAGATGCTGGTTCAGCAGTTGCGGGAGCTGGAATCCGATGGGCTGGTGCGGCGCACGGTGTTTCCCGCTGTGCCGCCGCAGGTGGAGTACGACCTCACCGACGAGGGGTGGAGTCTGGTCCCGGTATTGACCGCGCTCTACGAGTGGGGTGAGAAGCGGAGCGCGCGAACGGGTCTCGTCATCGAGACGCCGTGACGCGCCCCGCGTCCGGGTTCGTCAGGCGGCGCGGTCGGTGCGCTCGGTGTGGTCCGGTCCGATGCCGTCCGCCTCGCACTGCGCCCGGTGCATGGCGCACCGGTACTTCGGCCCCGGCTTGATGAAGGCGGGGTCCAGCCGCTGGGCGAAGGTGAGGTTGTCACGCCGCCAGCAATCGATGCACACCGGCTCCTTCATGGCGTCCTCCTCGGTCATCGCTCGCGAAAGGTATGCGCGAGAGGGATTCCCATCCTGGGCCTGATTCGGATATACCCTCGGCATCTCTTCCATAACGGATGCGGCCCAATAGCCGACCGGTCGGTTGCCTATCCGCGATCGGGGGAGCGCCGGAGGCAGGCGATCAGGCCGCCCAGGATGACCACGTAGACGATGACATAGCAGTTCAGCAGGATCTGCGAGATCGGCCAGGACGGCGGGAACAGGAACCAGCCGACCACCACCCAGCGATCGGTCCAGTGGTAGGCCCAGGCGCCGGTGGTCAGGTAGAGGAAACCGGCCGCCGACCACCAACGCGGTTCCGACGCGGCCCGGTTGATCAGGTAGACGAACAGCGGCAGAAACCAGACCCAGTGGTGGTTCCAGGAGAACGGGGAGACCGCGCACGAGGTCAGGCCCGCGGTGGTGACGGTGAGCAGTCTCTCGCCGCGGCTGTAGAGCGCCGCAGCGAGCAGCAGGCCGCCGACCGCGACCGGGACGGCGATCAGCAGCCACAGCCACTGCGGCACCTGATGGCCCGAGAGATGCGCGATCACGCCTCGCAGCGACTGATTGGCCGGCTGGGTGTCGGGAGCGATGCGGTCCGACTGGAAGAACGTCCTGGTCCAGTACTGCTTCGAATCGGACGGGAGGACGGCGCCGGCGACCAGGATCGTCATGACGAAGGTGGTCGCGGCCACCACTGCCGCCCGCCACTGCCGCAGCACCAGGAACTGCGCCACGAAATACAGCGGCACCAGTTTGATGCCCGCGGCCAGCCCGGTGCCCACGCCGCGCAACCGGCTGCCCTCCGGGCGCGAGAAGTCCCAGAGGATCAGCGCCATCAGGACGAGGTTGATCTGGCCGTAGTACAGCGTGGTGCGCACCGGCTCCAGGAACATGGCCGTCGCCGCCAGCAGAGCGCTGATTCCGGCGAGCCGCCAGGTGAGGCGGTGGCCGAGTACGCGCCAGCACAACAGGACACAGCCGTAGAGCACGCAAATGTTCAGTGCCAGCCAGGAATTCGTGACGTAGCCCCACGGCACCATCAGGATCGGCAGGAACATCAGCGTGGAGAACGGCGTGTAGGTGTAGGACAGGCCGCGATGCGTCGTCTCGGTGTAGAGCGGATGGCCGTGGTAGATCTTCCACGCGCCGTCCCGATAGACGTGGACGTCGAAGCCCCCCGCCAGAAAACCCACCTGGTCCAGCCACGGATCCGCGGTCGTGAAGATCAGCACCAGCGACAGCACCGCACCGAAGGCCAGCACGATCAGCGTCGTTCTGCTCCATACCGGCGGTGGCCCACCGGAATCCGCAATGACAGCACTGTCGTTCGTCCTTGCACCGATCAACACCAGACCCACCTCGGATGTGCGATACAACCTGCCGGGCTCGAGAAATGCTGAACACGAACGCTTCAGCCCACCCGCCTTGACGCTGCCGGCCATCGGCCGGCCGATCCGCGCTCTGCGTAGCGCGAATTCGGATTCTCAGCACCCTACCGTCCACGGCGAGCGGTGCGGTCACATGCCCGACCGTGTGGTCTGGAGTGATAGGCGGCGCGCATTGGCGATGATTGCGTCGGCCAGCGCCTGCTCCGGATCCGCCAGCCGGGTGCGGCGGTGCATGAGAACGAAATCCAGTTCCCCCAATTCGGGGAGCCGGGGGTCGGTGAGCGGGACCAGCCCATCGGGCAGCACACCCGCCGCATGCGCGATCACCCCGAGCCCGGCCAGGGCCGCCGCCCGCAGTCCGAGCAGGCTGTCGCTGACACACGCGACCCGGCAGGTGCGGCCCGCGTGCTCGAGCGCGCGCAACGCCTGCTGCCGGGTCAGGCTCGGCTCCGGATAGGTGACCAAGGACACAGGATCCTCGAATTCCGTTGTGGCCGAACGCCCCGCCCACACCAGCCGGTCCCGCCACAGCAGAGTGCCGTGCCGCTCGCCCGGCAGCCGTTTGCCGAAGACCAGGTCGAGTTCGCCTGCGGCCATGCGGGATTTGAGGGTCTCGCTCAGGCCGACGGTGAGCTCGAGATCCACGCCCGGATGGGTGCGCTGGAACTCCACCAGGATGTCGGGAAGCGCGCGGGCCATCACATCGTCGGACGTGCCCAGCCGGACCAGGCCGGTGAGGGCGGAACCGGAGAAGTAGGCCTGGGCCTGGGCCTGCGCGTCGAGGATGGTGCGGGCGAAGCCGATCATGGCCGCGCCGTCGGCGGTGAGCGCCAGATTGCGGGTGTCGCGGCGGAACAGCTCCCGCCCGGCGGCCTGTTCCAACCGGGCGATATGGCCGCTCACGGTGGACTGGCGCAGGCCCAGCTGACGGCCCGCGGCGGTGAAGCCGCCGGCCCGCTCCACGGCCAGGAAGGTGCGTAGCAGCTCGGGTTCGAACATGCCGGTAATTATCACGTATCCCGATGAGAGATATCGGATCGAACGACTATCGCGATCAGCGTCCGCGCTCCTACCGTCGAAACGTGCAGCTCCTCGCCAAACTCCGCATCGACACCTTCATGCTGGGCATCCTCGCCACCGTGGCGCTGGCCGCCCTGCTGCCCGCGCGCGGGGACGCGGCCGAGGTGCTGGACTGGGCCACCAAGATCGCCATCGCGGTGCTGTTCCTGCTCTACGGCGCCCGCCTGGAACCCCGTGAGGCCCTGGCCGGACTGCGGCACTGGCGACTCCACTCCGGAGTGCTGGCAGCCACTTTCGTGATCTTCCCGCTGCTGGGCCTGGCCCTGCGGGTGCTGGTGCCGAGCGTGCTCACCCCGGACCTGTACACCGGTGTGCTGTTCCTGTGCCTGGTGCCCTCGACGGTGCAGTCCTCCATCGCCTTCACCTCGATGGCCCGGGGCAATGTGGCGGGCGCGGTGGTGAGCGCCTCACTGTCGAATCTGATCGGCGTTCTCGCGACCCCGCTGCTCGTGATGGTCTGCATGAAAACCACGGTGGGCGTGCATGTTTCACCGTCGGCGGTGCTCGCCATCGTGGTCCAGCTGCTGCTGCCGTTCCTGGCCGGGCAGCTGCTGCGCCCCCGCCTGGGCTGGGTGCTCGGCCATCCGGCCGCCACCAAGACGGTGGATCGAGGCTCGGTCTACCTGGTCGTCTACGCGGCGTTCAGTGCCGGTGTGACATCCGGCATCTGGCACGGACTGTCGGCTCGGGTGCTGGTGTCCACGGTGCTGGTCTGCGCGGCCCTGCTGGCCGCCGTGCTGGCTCTGACCACGCTGGGTGGCCGGCTACTCGGCTTCTCCCGCGCGGACCGCATCGTGCTGACCTTCTGCGGCTCCAAGAAGAGCCTCGCCACCGGCCTGCCCATGGCCTCGGTGCTGTTCGCCGGGCATCCGGTCGGTCTGATCGTGTTGCCGCTCATGATCTTCCACCAGATCCAGCTCTTCACCTGCGCGGCTCTGGCTCAGCGCTATGCCCGCCGGGCGGACCCGGTGGAAGCCGAGTTACCCAGCGGTGCAGTGGAACCGGTGTGATCGGTCAGTGCGCCTCGTTCACGGGTGTGCCGGTTTTGCTCGCACCCCAGTGATTGAAGACCAGATTGAGCACGAAGACCACGATCACGGCCGAGGTGATCGGGCTGCCCGCGATCATCTGGAAGTCGGCCGGGAACTTGGTGTAGATGTTCGGGGCCACCGCCGGCAGCAGCGCCACCGACAGCGTGACCGCGATGATCAGCATATTGCTGGTGCCCTCGAACTGGACCTTGTGCAGCACCCGCAGCCCGACCGCGGTGACCATGGCGAACATGACCGTGGCCGCGCCGCCGATCACCGGACCCGGCAGTGCCGCGACCACACTGCCGACCTTGGGCACCAGCCCCAGCGCCACCAGCATGCCGCCGCAGGCCGCGACCACCCAGCGGCTGCGCACGCCGGTCAGCCCGACCAGGCCGACATTCTCGGCGAAGGCGGTGTCGGGGAAGGAGTTCATGAATCCGGCCAGCACCGCGGAGAGTCCGTCGGCGGCCAGGCCGCGTCCCAGGTCCGCGGGCTCGAGCTGCTTGTCGACCATTTCGGCGACGGCGACCATATCGGCGGTGGATTCGGTGAAGGTCACCAGCATGACCACGCACATGGAGATGATCGCGCCGAGATGGAACTCGGGGGCGCCGAAGATGAACGGCCGCGAGATCGCGAACCAGCCCGAGGACCCGACCGCCGACATGTCGACCAGATGCATGGGCACCGCCACCAGCGTGCCGATCACGACACTGATCAGCACGGCCAGCTGGGCGATCAGCCCGCGGGCGAACCGGTGGATCACCACGATCAGCGCGATCACCAGCCCGGCCAGCGCGATATGCGAAATCTGGCCGTAGTCGGCCGCTTTCGGGTCGTCGCCGGCGATCAGCCCGGCGTCCGCGCCGATCAGCGACAGCCCGATCACACAGATCACGCAGCCCGACACCAGCGGCGGGAAGAACCGCACCACCTTGGCGAAGAAGCGGGCGATGATCAGACCGAACACGCCCGACACCAGGATCGCGCCGTAGACGGTGGGCAGCCCGGCCTCGCCGCCGCCGAACTGCTGCGCGATCAGGATCATGGGCGAGACCACGGTGAAGGTCGCGCCCGCGACCACCGGCAGCCGGACACCGAGAATCCGGCCGATGCCGACCGACTGGATGATGGTGACGATGCCGGAGACCAGCAGATCGGCATTCACCAGCAGGCCGATGGTGTGGGCCGGCAGTTTCAGCGCCCCGCCGACGAGCAACGGCACCGCGACCGCGCCCGCGTACATGATCGCCAGGTGCTGCAGGCCCAGCAGCGCCAATCGTGGGGGCGGCGGGATTTCGTCGACCGGATGCCGGGGCCGGGCGACGCCGATATCGGGTTTACGGGAGGGGCGCGAAAAGCGCATTTGCATGATGCCTCCTGGAACGCGTGAACAACGGCCCGAACAGGCCGCGACCACGACCCGAATGATGGCGCAGGAAATACCTGTCCCGCAGCAGATTGTTCGATTGTCCAGCCGGTTCGGCGCGCCTCCCGGCCGCCTTCGTATTTTCCTACAGAATCCCGCGGCCCGCGGCCCTTCGTGTTGACCTAATATTGTGCCGCGACGTAGGTTCGGTGCCTCGTAACCCGTGGTCACAGGCAGGAGGCGACCGGATGTCCACCAATTCCGACCTGCGTCGCCTCGCCCACCGGACGGTGTGGGTGCCCGGCCGCGTGGCGCACGGCTGCTGAGGCACGGCTTTCTCGACGAGCGGAATTAATCCGCGAACACTGGATAGTGCACTCGACGTAGAAGGCAGCCTGCAATGGCAATTTTCATGACGGTGAACGGGAAGACCACGACGATTTCTCCCGCCGCGCCGCATACCTCTCTGCTGGACTTTCTCCGGGAGCTCGGGCTCACGGGGTGCAAGGAGGGTTGCGCGGAAGGCGAATGCGGCGCGTGTTCGGTGCTGGTGGCCCGGCCGGGAGTGGCCGAGCCGACCGAATGGGTGGCGATCAATGCCTGCCTGGTGCCCGCCGTCGCGCTGGACGGGCAGGAGATCGTCACCGCCGAGGGCCTGGGCGGCCCCGAGCGGCTGCATCCGGTGCAGCGCGAGATGGCGGTGCGCGGCGGATCGCAATGCGGTTACTGCACACCGGGATTCGTGTGCAGCATGGCCGCGGAGTACTACCGGCCGGATCGGCGGCCGCTCGACGAGATCGCACCCGACTGCGCGCATGCCGAGACCGGTCCCAATGGCTTCGATCTGCACGCGCTCAGCGGCAATCTGTGCCGGTGCACCGGCTACCGGCCCATCCGCGATGCCGCCTTCGCGGTGGGCGAGCCCGAGGCCGACGACGAACTGGCCCGGCGGCTCGCCTCCGACCCGCCGGAACCGGTGGCGACCGACTTCAGTTCCAGTGGGCAGCGTTTCGTCCGGCCCGCGACTCTCGCCGACACGCTCCGGCTGCTGCGCGAGCACCCGGACGCCACGGTGGTGGCGGGCAGCACCGACCTGGGCGTCGAGGTGAACCTCCGCGGCCAGCGGGCGGAGTACACGCTGGCCGTCGATCAGCTGCCCGAACTGCGTGAGCTGACCATCAGTACGGACCGGATCGAGCTGGGCGCCGCGCTCACCCTCACCGAGATCGAACGCCGCCTGGCCGGGCGGGTGCCACTGCTGTCGGAGTTGTTCCCGCAGTTCGCCTCCCGGCTAATCCGCAATGCGGCCACCCTGGGCGGCAACCTCGGCACCGGCTCGCCCATCGGCGACGCGCCGCCGGTGCTGCTGGCGCTGGCGGCGTCGGTCGTGCTGGCCGATGCCGACGGCGAGCGCGAGGTCGTGCTGGCCGACTACTTCACCGGCTACCGGTGCTCGGTGCGGCGGCCGGACGAGCTCATCAAGTCCGTCCGGATTCCACTGCCGCTGGCGCCGGTGACCGCCTTCCACAAGATCGCCAAGCGCCGCTTCGACGACATCTCCAGCGTCGCAGTGGCTTTCGCGCTCGACATCGAGGATGGTCTGGTCCGAACCGCGCGCATCGGGCTGGGTGGTGTGGCCGCCACCCCGGTGCGCGCCTACGACACCGAGGCGGCCCTCGTGGGCCGGCCCTGGACCGAATCGACCGTGATGGCGGCCGCGCAGGTGCTGCGGGACGAGGGCACGCCGCTCGACGATCACCGCGCCAGCGCGCGGTATCGCAGCGCCATGCTCGGGGAGAGCCTGCGCAAACTGTTCGCCGAGACCACCGAACCCGCGGGGGTGCTGTCATGAGCCACCTGTCGCAACGACCCGAGAATCCCGCGGTGGGTGTGGCGCTGCCGCACGAGAGCGCCGCCCTGCACGTCACCGGGGCCGCGCTCTACACCGACGACCTGGTGTACCGCACCAAGGATGTACTGCACGCGTATCCGGTACAGGTGCCGCACGCGCACGCGCGCATCACCGCCCTGCACACCGCGCCCGCGCTGCGAGTGCCGGGTGTGGTGCGGGTGCTCACCGCGGCGGACGTCCCCGGCATCAACGATGCCGGCGTCAAGCACGACGAGCCGCTGTTCCCCGACGAGGTCTGCTTCCACGGCCACGCCGTCTGCTGGGTGCTGGCCGAGACGCTGGAGGCCGCGCGGCTGGGCGCGGCGGCGGTCGAGGTGGAACTGGAGCCGCTGCCCTCGCTGATCACGATCGAGGAAGCCGTGGCGGCCGGCAGCTTCCAGGGCGCGCATCCCCAGGTGCGGCGCGGCGACCTGGAATCCGGGTTCGCGGCCTCGGCGCACGTGTTCACCGGTGAAATCCACTTCTCCGATCAAGAACACTTCTATCTCGAAACCCATGCCGCCCTGGCGCATGTCGACGAGGGCGGGCAGGTGTTCGTGCAGTCCAGCACCCAGCATCCGTCGGAGACCCAGGAGATCGTGGCCCACGTACTCGGGCTGCACAGTCACGAGGTGACCGTGCAATGCCTGCGCATGGGTGGCGGATTCGGCGGCAAGGAGATGCAGCCGCACGGCTTCGCGGCCATCGCGGCGCTCGGCGCGACCCTCACCGGGCGTCCGGTCCGGTTGCGGCTCAACCGAACCCAGGACCTGACCATGTCCGGCAAGCGGCACGGATTCCACGCGCAGTGGCGGGTCGGATTCGACGCCCACGGGCACATTCAGGCCCTGGACACCACCCTGACCTCGGACGGCGGCTGGAGCCTGGACCTCTCGGAACCGGTGCTGGCCCGCGCGCTCTGCCATGTCGACAACCTGTACTGGATTCCCAACGCGCGCTTCACCGGTCGCATCGCCAAGACCAACAAGCCCTCCAATACCGCCTTCCGGGGCTTCGGCGGTCCGCAGGGCATGCTTGTCATGGAGGACCTGCTGGGCCGGTGCGCGCCGCTGCTCGGCCTGGATCCGATGGAACTGCGCCGCCGCAACTTCTACCGTGCCGGGCAGTCCACCCCCTACGGGCAGCAGGTGCGCCACCCCGAACGCATCACCGCCACCTGGGACCAGGTGCTCGAACGCGGTGAGATCGCCACGCGCACACGGGAGATCGCGGCCTTCAATGCGACGCATCCGCACGTGAAGCGCGGGCTGGCCGTCACCGGCGTCAAGTTCGGCATCTCGTTCAATATGACGGCCTTCAACCAGGCCGGGGCGCTGGTGCTGATCTACAAGGACGGGTCGGTGCTGATAAATCACGGCGGCACCGAGATGGGGCAGGGCCTGCACACCAAGATGCTGCAGGTGGCGGCCACCACGCTGGGCATCCCGCTGGACAAGGTGCGGCTCGCGCCGACGCGAACGGACAAGGTGCCCAACACCTCCGCGACCGCGGCGAGTTCGGGGGCCGACCTGAACGGCGCGGCCATCAAGAACGCCTGCGAGCAACTGCGCGAACGCCTGTTGCAGGTGGCGGCGGCCCGGCTGGGGGTGCATGCCTCCGACGTCCGCATCGCCGACGGCGTCGCCCGCGCCCTGGGGCCCGGTGACCCGGTCGTCGAGTGGAACGACCTGTGCCGGACGGCCTATCTGCAGCGAGTTCAGTTGTCCGCGGCCGGTTTCTACCGCACCGAGGGTCTGCACTGGGATGCGAAGACCATGCACGGCTCGCCGTTCAAGTACTTCGCCTACGGCACCGCCGCCGCAGAGGTGGAGGTGGACGGCTTCACCGGCGCATACCACATCCGCCGCGTCGACATCGTGCACGATGTCGGCGACAGCCTGTCCCCGCTCATCGACATCGGCCAGATCGAGGGCGGTTTCGTGCAGGGCGCGGGCTGGCTGACGCTCGAGGACATCCGCTGGGACACCGGTGACGGACCCGGCCGCGGGCGGCTGCTCACCCAGGCGGCGAGCACCTACAAGCTGCCCAGCTTCTCGGAGATGCCCGAGGTCTTCAATGTCACCCTGCTGCAGCACGCGCACGAGGAGGGCGTGGTGTACGGGTCCAAGGCGGTGGGTGAGCCGCCGCTCATGCTGGCGTTCTCGGTGCGCGAGGCGCTGCGCCAGGCCGCTGCGGCCTTCGGACCGGACGGGGTGAGCGTCGAGCTGGGCTCACCCGCCACGCCGGAGGCGGTGTACTGGGCCCTCGACGCGGCCCGGCGGGCCCGCGAATTCGCCACCGAGGAAAGCGTTTCCGCCCGTGCGTGACATGACCTGGGTGACCGCGGTCGCGCGCCTGCGCGACCGGCGGGAACCCGGCGTCCTGGTGACGGTGGCGTCCGTGCGCGGCCATGCGCCGCGCCGGGCGGGCGCGAAAATGGTGGTGGGACAGTCCGATATCTGGGGTTCGATCGGCGGCGGCAATGTCGAGGCCGTCGCCGTCGAGCGCGCCCGGGAGCTGATCGCGAAACCGCACGCCGAGCCCGAGCTGATGGAATTCGCCCTCAACGACAAGGTCGTCGGTCAGCACGGCGTCCAATGTTGCGGCGGCACGGTGACCGTGCTGCTCGAGCCGCTGCCGGTGCGCCCGGCGGTGGCGATCTTCGGGGTCGGTCATGTCGGGCTGGAACTGGCCCGCATCCTGGCCCGTCAGGATGTCGACCTGCACCTGATCGACTCCCGGCCCGATGTGCTCACCGGGGAACGGCTCGCGCCGCTGGACGACGCCATCGCCCGGGTCCATACCCATCACACGCCGCTGCTGCCGGAGCAGGTCCTCGACCGGCTGCCGCCCGGCACCCACATCCTGATCATGACCCACGATCACGCCGAGGACGCCGCCCTCTGCGATGCCGCCCTGCGCGCCGACGGCCTCGGCACCATCGGCCTGATCGGATCCCCGGCCAAGTGGGCGCGGTTCCGGAAGCGGCTCACCACCGAGGGCGGTCATTCGCCGGAAGCCCTGGGCCGCATCAAGACTCCGATCGGGCTGGCCGATATCACCGGGAAGGAACCGGCCGTCATCGCGGTGAGCGTCGCGGCGGATCTGTTGCACACCTTCGAACTCGGAGCGCGCACCACCGACTGACGCCGCGGCCGGCCGCCGGGGTCAGTGCGTGGCCGCCAGCTCCACGCTGTGGGTGCCGGCGCGGCGGCCCGAGAAGACGCAGTCGGCCAGGGACAGGCCACTCACGTACGAGTTCGAGCACACCCCGACCGCGGCCCGGCCCGCCGCGAACAGACCCGGGATGGCCGCACCGGATTCGGTGCGGACCGCGCCCGTCTCCTCGTCCACCAGCAGCCCGCCCAGTGTGAGCATGGGCATCGGGTAGGTCAGCCAGGACTTGAACGAGATATCCAGCAGCGCAAAGGGTCCCGCGTGCAACGGGTGGCGGATGTCGTCGGGCTTGCCCATGGGGTCGGGCAGCTGCTGCTCGATGGCGCGATTGTGCGCGTCCACGGTCTTGCGCAGGGCCGCCGGGTCGATACCGGCCCGGGCCGCGACCTCCTCGACGGTCCGGCCGGTCACGCTGCCGAACCGCAGCAGCCGCTCGGCCTGCATGCGCTGGAACCACACCGACTGCTTCCCGATCTGGCGGCGCGCCTCGGCGGCCAGCCGCGCATCGACCAGCAGCCAGGCCCGATGCCCCGGACTGGCGGCGATGGCCGCGCCCAGGGCCGCGCCGTAGCGGGACTCGTCGATCATGCGCTGCCCGTTGGCATCCACGGCGATCGAGCCGAAGTAGGCACTCGGCGGGGCGATGAAACGCCAGGTGGACAGCGCGTCCATGCGACCGGTGGTCGCGCCCGCCGCCTGGGCCATGGCGATACCGCTGCCGTCGTCACCGGCGGTGCCCAGCGGCAGGCCCTCGGCCCACGGATAGTCGGGCGCGTGCTCGGCGACCATCGCGCCATTGGCAATGAAGCCACCGGTGGTGAGGATGACCCCCGACCGCGCCTGGATGCGCACCGGCGTCCCGTAGCGCCGCTCGATGCGGGCCAGCAGCGCCTGCACCGCCTTGCGCAAGCCCTGGTGGTACACACCGGGTTTCGCCGAGATCCGGGCCAGCGCGGCGAACCTGCGCTGCACCGCCGCGGGCGCGCCGCTGATCGTGGTCGCCTCGATGCCGACCACCCGGCCGTCCTCGACCACGAGTCGCGTTGCCCGGGTGCCGGTTCGAACGCGCACTCCGTGTTTCGCCGCCGACTCGGCGAGCGGACCGAACAGCTTCTTGCCGGACACGCCGCGTCCGTGCGCGCGATGCCCGCGCTGCCGCGGTCGCGCCAATTCCCGGAAGCCGCCGGAGTTTTCGCTGCCCGAGTAGTACAGGTAGTAGTCGTCGGTGGGGTACGAGGTCTTGAAGGGACACAGCGACGGCTGGAACGGCACCCCGTGCCCGGTCAGCCAATCGATCAGTGCGGGCGACTCCTCGCAGAACCTGCGCAGTGTCCGCTCGCTCACGGTGTCGCCGACCTCGGCGCGCAGATACGCGAGCATGTTCTCCACGTCGTCCTCGACTCCGGCCGCGCGCTGCACCCAGGTGCCGCCGCCCGCGTACACGATTCCGCCGGACAGCGCGGTCGCCCCGCCGCCCAGGTAGCGGTCCAGGGCGAGCACGTCGGCGCCCGACTCCCGCGCGGCCAGCGCCGCCGCGACACCCGCGCCGCCGTATCCGACCACCACCACATCGGCCGAAGAGTCCCAGGTCCGCACCGTTGCGCCCACCTTCCCGAGTGAAGAAATCCCAGCGAGGTGAACTATAACGTGTTCTAGTTAGGTGTGTGGTTCGCGGCGAGCCGGTCGCGGATGACCGGAAGGCCGGTTACCGTCGGACGGGTGGCCAGCAAGTCAGCCGCACCGGCGATCGAGGTGCCGGTCGGCGAACACACGGTGCGCGTGTCCAATCCGGATCGGGTGTACTTCCCGGAGACCGGGGCGACCAAGCTCGACCTGGTGCAGTACTACCTGAGCGTCGGCGGCGGGATCGTCAACGCCTTGCGGGACCGGCCGTGCATGCTGCACCGCTTCCCGAAGGGCCTGCCCGGCGGCAAGGTCCACCAGAAACGCCTGCCCGGCGGTGCGCCGGACTGGATTCCGACTGTCCAGCTGTATTTCCCGCGCTACGGCCGCACCGCCGACGAACTCTGCGTCGAGAAGCTCGCCGACGTGATCTGGGCGGTGCAGATGTCGACGGTCGAACATGTACAACTTACGTGTGAGCAACGAACATGTAGGGAAACGGATACTCGGACGTATCCGACTGTCCCGGGAGGCAGAGG
>NZ_JBHZCS010000077.1:0-44546 GCF_042755705.1 Nocardia sp. NPDC059154 | reverse complement strand
CTGAAGGATCACGCGGTGGCCACCCTGCTGTCCGGGGATTACGACAGACTCAACAGCCGATCGCTGCTGCTACACCACGCTATTGGACGCAACCCTCCCTGATCTGCGGAAGTTACCACGCACCCGCGCATACCAGTATGCGTTCAATACATATCTCGGGGGCGGTTCTTGGCATGGTCCGACCGGCGCGCACATCGGACGCTTGGACCGTCCGAAAACGCGCAGAGAAGGGAGCAGGCCGTGGCGCTTTTGTTGGTAGTTCCGCTGTTCGGCCCGCCGGCCGCGGGCAAGACCACGCTAACCATGGTGCTCGGCGGATACGATGGCAGGCGGGTCTTCCGCCTCCGCGAGCATGTGCCGCACAAAGTCCTATCGACCACCGCTGGCAGTAGCGAGCAATTGGGGTGGATCGACGATTACATCGTGGAAGCGACCCTCGGCGACTACTTCCGAGGTGTCGCCGATGATCCGGACGCGCACACGGTGCTGATGGACAACTTCCCGGGATCGGCCAATCAAGTCGGCCAATTGCTCTCGGTGCTCAAAGAATTCGATCCGCCCAGCCGTGTCGAGGCCGTCGAGGTCCACACCGATGCACGGACGTTGAAGCAGCGCGCGCAGAACCGGAAGGTATGCCACCGCTGCGAACGCGACCCCATCTCCGATCCGCGGCTGCCCGCGATCCCCAAACCCGACGACATCTGGGCCTGCTCGCGCTGCGATGGCGTCCTGCACCCACGCCGAGGAGATTCCCCGCGGCTGTTGCGCGCCCGCAGCCAGCGCTACCAGAACGCCGCCATCGGTATTCGCACGGCCTTCGCCGATTGGGGTATCGACGTCACCGATCTGGACACCACCACGACCATCGACGGCGCAGCGAATCTCCTTTCCCCCCTGCTTATTTCACGGAGTCCAGTTCAATGACATCGGTTTCCTTACCCACCCCCAAAGTCGGCGCCGACAGCTACGGCCACGCCCGGATGCCCCGCCGCATCCACATGCCCGAGCCCGAGCGCATCGACCCCGTCAAGTACGGCCGCTTCCGCAACGTCTACCTCTACATCACCGAAGCCTGCCAATTGCGTTGCGAACACTGCTATATGGGCGAGCGGCTCGATCGGGCGTTGAAGCTGGACCTGCCCGTGATCGTCGACTGGCTCAAGACCTGGCGCAAGCTCGGCGGCGGCAAGGTGACCATCCTCGGCGGCGAGCCGACGCTGCACCCGTACTTCATCGACGCTATCCGCGCGGCCGGCAAGCTCGGATACGAAGACGTCATCACCACCACGAACGCCCAGCTACCGGCGGCCAAGAAGTTCCGCAACATGGATCCCTCGGACTTCGCGTACGTCCAGGTGAGCCTGGACGGCGGCAGCAAGGCCACCCACGACGCGGTCCGAGGCCCGGACACCTTCGACACTGCGATGGCGACGACGACCGAGCTGACCGAGCGCGGATTCGACACCCGGATCATCTGCACGGTCAACAAGGCCAACGAGGGCGATGTCCTTCGGCTGCTCGACATCGCCGACGACCTGAACGTCAGCCTGGTCAAGTTCCATGTGTTCAGCACCATCGGAACCGGCCACGGAAATCCCGACATGGCGATGACGCCGCCGGAGTGGGTTGCCTTCTGCGACAAGCTCAATCAGGTCGCCCCCGAGTTCAAGACCAGGGTGTGGTACCAGCCGACCTACGTGCGCCGCGACCAGATCGACCGGCACGCGCGCGAGGGCTACGCCGGCTGCATCGGCCGCACGCTGGATCGCATCTCGATCTTCCCCGACGGCCGGGCGTACGTGTGCAGCTACCTATTCGACACCAAGATGAACTACGCCCAGATGACCGACGGGCAGGTCCAACTCAACCACGGCCCCAATGAATTCGAGCTGTTCACCAGCGTGCTGACCGAATCCAGCTGCGGGGGCTGCAAAGCCAGCGCCTGCATGGGCGGCTGCCCGGCCGAGGAACTCGTGATGGGCGCGTCTTCGTGCAGCGCCTACCCCGACATCGTCCCAGTGTGCCGGTTGTGGAAATCCAGCGCCAAGCCAGAGGAGTGAATGCCATGTACGAAACCAACATCGCCGAAGGGCTGGACCTGGCGGCGACCGCCTTGTGCGGCATCGACTGGAACGACATCGACGAGGTCGAAAAGGCCGCGCTCGAGTTCTTCGAAACGGTCGCTGCCGAGCCTGCGATCGTCCGCTCCCGCCTCGACGAACTGCCGCAGCGGCCGGAGCTGCTGGACCTCTGCGAGCACTACGACATCCTGGACAAGGTGGTGTTGTTCAGCGACGATGCATCCGGCGTCCGGATCCGGCTGCACCTGTTCCTGCCCGGGTACTACGACCGGCCACATAACCACCGCTGGTCCTACGCCAGCCGGATCCTGCGGGGCCAGTACCGGCACTACCTGTTCGGCAACGCCGAAATCGACGACCAGCTCGACCCCACGAAACTGCCTGTGTTGCAGGTGCGGGAGGAACCGGTCGGCGGCACGTACGCGCTGCACCACACGATGGTGCACGCCGTGGTCGCCCAGCCCGACACCGTGAGCCTGGTCGTGCGCGGCCCCGCGGTGAAGGACCGCTTCGTGGTCAGCGACCGCGACACCGGAGAAGCCTGGTGGCAGTACGGCGCGTTCAAGGAATCCGTAGCGGAGGCAGCGAAGAAGCGAATGACGCCCGCGCGGCTTCAGGAAGTCGTCGACCGCTTGAAAGGCTGGGAGCTGTTCTAGTTTGAGGAGGTTCGCGCCAACGACGCGATCACCGACTCCAACTCCAACAGCGTCGGAAGCGGGGCGTTCTGGTGCCGCACGCACCGGAGCGCCCCGCTGGCCGTGGCTAGCAGCAGGCTGCGCTCGATCGGCATGGCGTACCGCAGCCCATAGAGCAAGCCGCCGGAGAACGCGGCGCCGGCGCAATGTGTATGGCGCACCTGCACGCGAAACGCGGGCACCGTCACGATCCGCTCCCGGCTGGCGGCGCTCGCACCGTAGGCCCCGGCGGTGACCACCACCCAGCGCGCGCTGGTCTCGGTCAACAGCTGCTTGGTGACTTCCGGTACAGCGCTGCGAGATTCATCGTCGACGTTGGTTTGGATGATCAGGTTCCGGTAGCCGGCCAGCTCGATGCGCAGCGCCTCCGACAGGGGCGATCCGCCCAGATTGACCAGCAGCTCGGTGCCGCAGTCCCGCGCGGCCCGGACCACGCGCAGCGCCGCGGTTTCGATGAGCTGGTACGCATCGAGATACACCAGCGACGCCGTGCCGATCGGCGAAAGGTCGCTGCGGCTCAACTCGTCGGTGATCCCGGGCAGATGCGCGAACCATGTGCGCGTATCCCGTCCGTCGGCGACCACGACGATCTTCGGAGTCGTGACGTCGGTGCTGACTACAGCAGTGGAGGGCACGTGATGCTGCTGTAGCCAGCGACCGACTCTCCCGCCCACGTCGTCATTGCCGATCCTGTTGGCCACCAGAAGAGTTGGGACGTCCAGCGCGGCGAGAACCGCGGCCGTCATCGGGCCGTCCGCGGCGATGGACTCTTCGGTGGTCAGGATTTCGGCCCCGTGGTTCGGAGCGGGGAACTTCGGCACGCTCCACAGCTCGGCCGCCGCCAGGTAGCTGACGCACACGACCGGTCTGTCTTGCGTGGTCATGCGATCTACCAGCCGTACACCGAGAACTGCTCGCCAGCCTCGATGTGTTCGAGCGCGGTGCGGCAGTAATCGATCAGGTGATCAGGCAGTGCGCTGAGCGAAAACCATTCCAGCTCACTGCATTTGTCCGGCTCGCGGTTGACCGGATCATGTTCCCACTCGTCGACGAGGAAGAAGAACGCCACCCGGCCGCCCGAGGACGAGTTGTGCATGATGTGGGCGAACTGCACGTCTTCGGGCTTGATGCTGACGCCCACCTCCTCGTCGGCCTCGCGGACCAGTGCTGCGATGACCGATTCTTCTGCCTCAAGGTGCCCGGACGGCAGATGCCATGCTCCATCTTCGTACCCGGTGTTCTGGCGCTGGCCGAACAGCACCTGGCCGTCGCGACGCAGCAGCAGATGCACATCGCCAGTCACCTTGTGACGCGGCGGCTTTGCGACCTGGCTCGGCTGGATTGCCGTGTCCACAACCTCTCCCTTCAAGAACCTTCGCATGTGCGTTGAGCTGGACTGTTTCTGGGGAATCGTGTCGAGCGCACCGAGCCTAGTGCCATTCAGGGCGGTCGATTATGCGTCGAATGCATACCGAATGAGCACAACCGTGCATAGCCGTCGGTCCGGCGGTGATCCAGGCTAGCCAGAGGGCAGCTGAGCACGCGAGCATTGCTCACGACCTCACAAGAGGAGTACATGATGAAATACGAATTGCCGGAACGGATCCCGGGCACGCACTATCCATTCGACCACGCACCGGTCGATCTGCCGCCGCTTAAGGACCTGATGCACGTATTCGAGGCAGTCCAGCAATGGGCGGCTGCAGACTCGCGGCTCGGTTCATCACAGTCTGCTGACACCCCTGGTCTAGCCGAACGGTCGCGAGATAGACTCCGGCGGTCACAACTCGGCAGTCCACGACCGCAATCCGTTAGCTACGGCTTGCCAAGGCCATCGCTCAAACTCGGATTATTATCATGCCCAGATCGCAGGCAATAGACCTGCGAACTTGAAGGCAGATATCAGCTCGGCGGGATGCCACGCAGCACCCGGAAGTCAGGCCCGAATCCGAGCTCCTCGACCGGCAGACTCTCCCCGGGTGATTCGAACCACGCAGCCGGCACAGCGCCGAAGGGGAGGCCGGGCTGAGGTACATGCCGAGTGGGAGTGCATCGATGTAGTGGCCCCTGTGCCGCATCCAGGATGACCCGCATGTGGGGGTCGATGTGCGATGCGAACAGTGTGCTCATTGCTGTGCGGTCTTCGGTGATACGTGCGGCTTCGAACACAGCATGTAGAGCGGCGAATCGGACGGCCACACCGTGGTGTGCCCACCATTGTCGGCACCAGGTGTATTGGCCTTCACGGTGATTCGCGGCGACGCGCACTGCCGTCACCGGCAATAGCCATCGGTCGACGAAGGCGGAGTAGTGCGTGAATCGCGGTGGCTTGGTCTTGGGTTCGTTGCCGTCACCGTTGGCGGACGGCGGAAGTTTGGGTGGTCCGAACCATCCGGGCGGGACCGGGTCGGCGGACAGTGATTGCAGTGCAGTGTGTTTGGTTCTGGTGCATCGGTGCAGTGGGCCGTTGGCGGCATCGAGGATGATGCGCATGTGGGCGTCGATGTGGCTGAGCAGGAAGGCCGATATGGCGCCTCCAGATTGACTACGGCGTGATGCTTCGAATGCGCTGTATAGGTGAGCGATTCGCACGGAGACGGGACGATGTCGCCACCATTGCGCGCACCACGTGTAGGTTTGTTCGCGGTTGGCTTCGGCCAGGCGGACCGTGACGAACGGGAACAGCCATTTCTCGCCGAAAGTGACGAAGTCGGTATAGGCGGGGGGCTTGGGTGCCTTCTTGGCTGTTCCACCTTGCGAGGAGGCTGCCCCTGACGGTGTCGTCACGATAATGAATCTCCTTCTTGTTCAGCACTATTGGGCCTTCGAGGTTGTTTCACCAGCGACACAGTGGGTTCGAATTCGGCCAGGGAGGTGTTGACCATTGCCGAGAATTCGGGGTGGTCCCACCAGAAGACCTTGCGCACGAGGATCGGTTCGTGGTTCGGGAGCCGGACCAGGGCGCGGTCTTTGGGTAGCGCACCGAGTTTGGCGACGTTGAGGACGGGTTCGGCACGCCAGGAGACGGTGTGGTTGACCCCGCCGGGGCCGATGGAGCGGGAGCGGTCGGCGACGTCGTGCTCGTCGATCAGCTTCGACCATTCGTCGAGGTAGCCGACGGAGGCGATGTTGCCGCCGTAGAGTTCGATCGATTGGGCGCGCATGGTTTTCACCCCGTTGACGCCCCACAGGTCTTCGCCTTGTTCGAGGACCTGGATGATGGTCATGAGGATGATGCCGCAGCCGCCGCAGTAGGTGTAGTAGCTGGGGAGTTCACCGATGCGTGCGCAGTTGGCGGCCTCGTCGAGGACCGCGAGCAGCGGTACGGCGAGCCGGCCATCCACGCGTGAACGTGCCACGGCGAGTGCGGCTTCGAGGATCTGCCCGACCAATGCGGCGGTCAACGGTCCCGCGGAGTCGGGGCCGGTCATCGACAGTGCGTAGAGGGTGTCGTTGCTGTGGACGAACTGCGCGGGTTTGAACTCCGGCAGTGTGTGGGTGGCGGGTTCGCGTGCGACGTCGATGACGATTCCGTTGTCGCCTTCGTAGACGGTGAAGCGTTTACGGGAGGGTGGGGTGATCATGCGGGCGTAGGCGGAGTCGCTGAGCACGTTGAGAAATCGGCGGCCCATGTCGTAGAGGCCGTCCCTTTGTCTGGCGTAGAGACTTTGCGCGTCGAGGATTCGTTGGGCGGGCCGGTGGTGGCCGTGGTGGCGCAGGATCAGCTCCGGTGTCTGGTCCTGATCGCCGGAGAGCCATTCGGCCACATGCAGCAGGTCACCGCCGACACAGGCCGCGGCGAAGGCGTACAGGGCTAAAAGTTCTTGAGCGCCACCGTCGAAATAGGAGTCGACCTTGGCGTTTGCTTGCTGTGCTGCCGACCCGGAGGAGCCGCTGACGAAGAAGGCTGCCAGCTTGCGTGCGGCAGGCAGGTTGTTGACTTGGACGAGTAGATCGACCCAGAATCCGCATTCCGCGTGCCCGGTGACGGCCTGCAGGTCACACAGCCACACTCGACCTCGCTGGGAGCGCCCGAATCTGGTGTGCCGGTAGAGATCTGGCTTGTTACTCGTGGCCAGGGCAGGGCCCCATGCGGACAGTAGTCCGGGGATGGCCCAGGCCATGGTTTTGCCGGTGCGCTGTCCCGCGGCGATGAAGACGCCGAGTTCGGCGGGGACGAACAGTTCAACGCCGCTCACGACGGTACGTCCCAATGGCGGCCCGTGGCGCTGCTGCGCGTCGGCGGGTGCGTCCTTGAGTAGGCGGGTCGCGGCGGCGCGGTTGTCCTGGGCGCGTGCGACGGTGATGGTGCGTGGTCGGGCCATCGTTCTCGCCGCGGAGTCCAGCCGGCCCCGAGCGGGGATTCGACGGCGGACCATGAGGCCGGCGGATGCGCCTATGCCCGTGAATACGATTGCGGTGCAGCTGGATTGCCAGGGCCATGGGTGTCGGCCGAGTGCGAGTTTGAGCAGAGCGGCGACGGGGTTGGCGGTGACCGGCAGTCCTGCCCACCAGCTCCCTATGCACAGGGCCGCCCAGCCCAGCAGCGCGAGGGCTACAGCGGCGAGAAACAACAACAGCAACCATGCCTCTTCGCCGAGGCCGCCGGTGGTGCGGCGGCGCGTCTCTCTCACCGGCATTACGCAAGCCCCGGCGCAGCGGCTTTCATAGCTGCATCCCCTGTTGGATTTCCACTTCCGGGGGCGCGGGTGCCGGGAGGGCTAAGCCGGGTTCGGTCCAGTTGTCGGCGTCGGTGTCGGCGAGGACGGCGTCGATGGCCTCGACGATCCGCGCGCCGCCATCACCGTGGCCGACAGGCGAGTCGAGCACAGTCGGTCGTGCGCTGGCCAACTCGGCGCTCGGCTGGGAGGACTGATCAGAATGGGCCGGTTCGAGCTGGCGGGGGTGTTGGTTGCGCAGGGTGGCGGCCTCGGCGCGGGCGCGGTCGCGTTCGTCGGACAGTTGCGCGATGCGGCCCAGGCGCGGGTGGGAGGGCTCGGTGCTCCAGTAGATGCCGTCGCGACCGAGGATGTAGGCGCGATCGACATCGGGTCCGGGGACGCCGGCGCGAAGGGCGTCGCGGCGAGCGGAGGCCAGTCCGTCGCGCAGGGCTTCGAGGTGGGTGATGCGGGCTTGGTCGTCGTGTCCGTCGAAGGCGTCGGCGACCGTCGTGTGCTCGCAGGCGAGGTCTTGCACTTCGCGCAGGAGCGCGGCTTGCCGGAGCTCCCATACCTCTGATTGCGCGTAGTTGTAGCTGATCGGCGCGTCTCGGACGGCGCGAGGCAACAGCATGCGGCGGGCCTCGCGGCCGGTATCGAGATCTCCAGCAGTTTCTTCGGTGCCCAGCGCGTCTTCGGTGGCGGCGATGATGTCGCGGACGTGGTCGAGACTGGTCACCGTCGAGGCAGAGGCATTGTTTCGGGGTGCACCGAGGGTGCGCTCCACGGCGGTGCGCGCATCAGCTTCAACGCCGTCGTAGTGGGGCTCACTCGCCAGGGCGCGACCGGGCTCCAGGTTCGGGAATCGGCGGGCCGCGTCGAGGATCGAGTCCGAGGGTGCAACGTCGCTGCCGTGGCCGGTGATCGCGCGTGCTTGTTGCAGGCTGCGCCACAGGGTGTCATCGACGGTGAGGTCTCCGGCGCTGCGGGCGCGGGCGAGTTGGTCGAAGTTTCGGCGGGCGAGGTCGGGGCGGACTTCCCAGCCCATGACGGCCGCTTGCAGCGTCTCCCACATGCGTCGGTGGTCGGCGGATTGGTGATGGCCCCACCGCATGGCGAGTTCGTCTGCGCGCTGGGTCATTTCGGCGGTGTCGGCGGGTGTGTCGCCGAAGGGCGCGATTTCGCGCAGCTGGTAGTACTTGGCGAAGTCGGCGCGCAGTTGTCGTTCGCTGTGGTCGGCCGAGTCGGAGTAGTAGGCGGGGTTGGCGTACCCGACCGGTTCGGTGATCCAGGTCATGGTTCGAGCTCGCCTTCTGGTGCGGCGTGGGGGTGCTCTAAGAGCGGGATGGCAGGCGGGGCGGGATCCTCGGCCGTGGGTGGGTCGGCGCCGGTCATCGCGACCTCGACCGCGGTGCCGATGTCCGCGCCGGTCCGGGGGCGGTGCTCGGCCGGGTCGGGGGCGTCGAGGGCGTCGAGTACGTTGGCGGTGGCGAGCACGGTGTTGGCGTGACGCAACTTCGCCAGGGAATCCAGTTCCCGGACCGCGTCTGCGTGGCTGGTGATCCAGTGGTGGTCATCGACTTCGCCCAGGAGTTCGCGCAGGGAGACTTCTTGTCGGGAGACCGTGTCTCCGAGGGCATCGATGGCGGCCTCGGCGGTTTCGAGTCGCTGGGTGAGGTTGCGGATCTGTTCGGCTTGCTCGGCGTTGTGGTTGCCGAGGTCGAACAGTTCGCGGCTGAGGTCTTCGAGGCGGCCGAGGAGTCGATGGGCGGGCTGTTGGTCCCAGGCCAGGCCGCTGCTGCCGATCTTGTCGGCGTCGTCGATGGCGGCGGAGTCGACGCCTGCCTGCGCGGCGTCGATGCGGGCGGCGTGCAGGTCCTCGGCGATGCCGTTGACGTACATTGCCCAGCGGGGCCGGGGGTCGCTGATGTCGAGGTCGTGGGCGACGGCGTTGGCCATCCAGGCCGCGCGCAGGAACGCCGCGTTCTGGACGGCTTTGAGTTTCGCCGCGTGGATCGCGTCGACGTCGCCCGGTCCGAAGCGGTGAGCGATCGCACCGTCGCGCAAGGCTTGGGGCACATCGAATTTCGCGTCGTACAAGCGACGAACAATCGGCCACAGGTCTTCTGGCGAAACGTCGCCGGAACCTGCGCCGCGTGCATGTGTTCGTGGGGTCGATCCCGACGGGTCGGAGGGTCTTTCCTGCTTGAGCTCGGGATCGGGTGCTGAGTGGTCGAAGTATCTGTCGGACACCATGTTTCCGCCTTCGCGGTTGCGTGATGTCCCTCGCGGAATGGGTTCTGGTTGTTCTCACGATGGTCAGCGCCAGCGCCACCGTGAGCGGGATATCGTTCGGGGCCCTCTCATGCCGAGTCCGTGGTCGAGCAAAATTCACCAGTCGTTCAGGGCTCGGGTCCAGGGCTGGGTGGAAGCGGGGTTGCGGTGGTGTCGGCGGGGGGCGGCTCGGGTGCCCATTGCCAGTACGTGTCGGCTTGTATTGCCACGTCGACCGCGATTTCGATGTCCCAGTGCGGAGTCGGTGGCTCGAAGGGGTACGCGCGCAGCGTCTGTGCGGCCTGGGTGATGAGCTGTTCAGGGGTGGGTGGCTGGATGTCGCCCGGTGTGAGTGGATGTTCGCCGTGGTAGTCCGCGTCCAGGTAGGGCGGGACGGCGGAGGCGGGGTTGGGTTGCGCGTATTGCCGCCACGCGAACTCGAGCGTGAGGTTGTCCCAACTGTTGACCGCCACGGCCGTAACCTGCTGCAGGTCAGCGTTGTCCGATGAGCCCCACAGCTTCTCGGCATCAGCAGGAGTGAGGTGCGCGGCGTCGGCGAGGGCGCGGACCCTCAGGTGCAGCAGTTGCATGTTGTGCTGGTATTCGGCTCGGGCGAACGGGGCTGTGCCGAACTCGTAGGAGCCTTCGGTTTCGCGGAGTTCTCGCGCGGCGGCCACGTACGCCATCCGTTGCAGGTTCCACACGTCGACGCTGAGCATGTCGAGGTAGAACTGTTGGGCTTCACTCGCTGGCGGCTGGGACAGATCCGGTGGCGGCGTCGGGGAGTATTCGGCGCCGACGGTGCGGGCACGCTCGATCCAGGGTTGCGGGATCCCGGCCGACAACGCGACGCGCTCGGTCGCTTCGCGCACAGCTGAGAGGGCGTCGAGGTGATCGAGCCAGTCCTTCGTGCCGTCGCCATCGGTACCGTCATAGCCAGCGGCCCCGAGGGCCTCGATGCGCCGGAACTCTGCCGCGTAGTCATGTACCTGCTGCAGCAGATCGATCTTCCACCGCTCGATCGGCTCCGGCGGCGGCTCGAAGTCAGGGCCGGTCATCGCGGTCGCTCCGACTCGCCACATGTCTTATGCCCCAGAATAACTCGGCTCGCGGTGCTCATGGCTCCAACTCGCTGTCGGCACGACGCTCGTTGTTCGGGCTCGACGTTTCCGAGACCGGACGGTTCTCAGCCGCCCACTCGAGCGAGGGTTCCTCACCGGGCAGGGCGGCTTCTACAGCCGCACTGATCGCGGCGCTGTGCGCGTGGTCGAAGAATTCCGGGTCGGCGAACGCGTTATGGGCTTCGTTGAGCATTTGCTGCGGCAGCATCGGCATATCCGGTAGCGGAACCCCAGGACCGTGTTCGCCGGCGCGGCGCAGTCTGCCCAGCGACTTGCGCGCAGCGTTCGCGATGGCTGGATCGCCGTGGCCGCGCCAGCGGGTATGGAGTTCTCCGAGGTCTTTGTCTACGAGGTAGTGCGCGACGCGTTGCTGCCACTCCTGCGGTGTCACGGCCCACAAGACCGCGCGTTCCCGCGTGCTCATGCCGATCGATGCAGCGGTGCGCCCAGCCCGCATCCACACCGCGACCATGTTTCGGCGAAGCTGTTGTGTCACCGCCTGTTCCATGTCGGACACTGGCTCGTCGACGGGCCGGGTGTGCAGATACGCGGCGTGGACAGCCGCCATATCCTTGAGCTGTTCGACGTCATCGGCAACCCGCCGCATCGTGCTGCGGCGTGCGCGGGGTGCGGGATCGGGCAGCGGCTGACCCTCACGCCAGGGGTAGCCGCGTTGTCCCAGAGTTCGGACACGATCGATCCACTCGTCCGGTACACCCGCGGCGCGGGCCATGATTTCGGTCAGGTCCCTGTCGCGGTCGACCGTGTTGATCTCGGTGATCGCCTGCACCGAGGTTCGCGCGTCGCCACCGCTTTCGTACATCTGCTGCAGCAGCTGGCCGCTACGCAACGCCAGAGCTTGGATGCGTTGCAGCAGCGCGACCTGATCCGCCGGGATATTTCGTGCGCCTGCCGCGCGGTGCGGTTCGGTCACAGCGACCTCCCCCCTCCGCTCGCGTGCCGAACGACTCGGCCACTCACGGTTCGGCCCCGGCTGACGGGCCTGTGTGCGGAAGCGAATTGTTCGACACGTCAGGGGATTCGGGGATCCATCCCAACTCGGCCTCGACGGGAAGCGCCGCATCGATGGCGGTGTCGATCGTGTGCGCAAGGGCGGCATCGTCGCTGGCATCGAGGGCGATGGAGATCTGCTCGTATATCGCGCGGGGTGAAGGGATGGGTTCCGGGGCGAAAGCGTCGGCAGGATCGATGCCGAGGGCGCGCAAGTCTCGGTGCGCTTCGTCGGCGAGCCCGGGCCAGGCGTAGACACGCCAGCGTTCTTCCAGGTCTTGCGTGTCGTAAGTGTCCACGGTGGCGGCCAAGACCCGCTGCCATCCGGTGGTATCGGTGGCCCACATGCCCGCGCGTTCCTCGGCGGTCAGCGAGATCGCGTGCGAGACCGCGGTGGCGCGCATCCACACGGCGGCCATGTTGCGTTCGAATTGAGCGGCTGCTTCGGAATCGGTTCCCGGGCCGATGGTGCCGGGATGCAGCGCCCCGACCACGTGGAGGGCGGCCATGTGCTGCAGTTGCCAGGTATCGGCCACGACATCGTCGATCATCTTCTCCCGCACAGGGTTTCCGGATCGCGCATCGGAATGCACGCGAAATCCCCTGTTGCCGAGCAGCCGGGCGTCATCGATGTGTTCTGCCGCGATGCCGATCGCGGTGGCGTGGGTTTCGACTTCCTCGCGGGCATCGGCCAGCAGATGTAGCTGGGTGCGCCACGCCAACACCGCAGCGTCCCCTCCCCCGGCGCCGGTCTGATATCCCTGGTGTAGGACACGGGCGCGATCAGCAGCCAGGTCCTGGATTCGCTCGAGTAGCCGTAGCCGCCAGGCAGGCTCACCTGCCATTGCGGTTGGCGGATTCGGTTCGGTCATTCACTGCTCTCCTACTCGCATCTGCGTGTTGTGCAATGGTTTTGATCGACCCGCGGGCGCGGGAGTTCCCGAAGTCAGGGTTCGGGGCCTGGCGCCTCGAGCAGCGGAGGCCGGTACTCGCCCGGCTGTCTCGCGATGTCGTCGAGTCCGGAGCCTGGGGGTTGCTCACCGTTGAGTGAGGCTGCGGCGACCGCTTCGGCGATCGCTTCGCCGTTCCCGGCGTCGATCGGGACCGTTGCCGCGTCCGTGTCGTCCGCGAGTCGCTCGACGGGATGTTCCAGGCTGCGGTGGGCGGCCCCGACGAGGTCCACCGATGTGGGATAGGGCGGCACGATCCGGTGCTGCTCGGCGATCGGCAGCTCGGCCAGAAGTCGTGTGTGGTGTGCCTCGGCCGGTTCGGACAGGGTGAGGTCGCGGTCACGCCAGTCGGTGAGTGCGCGGTGATCCCAGGCTCGTACCGTGGCGACGGCGGTGTAGGCCGATTCGGGGTTCGTCGGCCAGATCTGTTCTCGTTCGGCGGCGGTGGGATCGAGCAGCGCTCCGATCCTCGAGATGCGGTTCCAGGACGCGTCCATGTAATCGTTCAAGGCGCCGACGGGCCAGAGTCGCTGTCCGTTGGCGTCGAAGATCTTGCCCGTCGCGGCGACTGCCAGCGCCAGCCGCAGCGTGCGGGCCTCGGCACTGACGTTCTCGATCAGTGCACGGCGGTCGACGGGTTCGGGGGTCCGCCAGTATTTGTGCACGTCGTGCAAGGTCGTGGAGTGCTCACCTTTGGTGCGTACGTGGGTGATCCAGTTCTCGGGCACTCCCCCGGCCCGCGCGATACCTTCCAGTTCGCGGCCCCGCTCGTTGTGGCGTTGGTAGACCGAGTAGAAGGCGTCGGGCGCTATGGTGCCGGTGACCTCACCGAATTTTCGGTGCGCTTCGAGCATGTCCGTGCACTGTTTGGCGGTGTTTTGTATCTCGCGCAGGACCACCTTGTGCGCTGGGCTTGGCGCGGTGAGCTGTGTTGGCTCGCTAGCGATTTGGTCCGAGGTGTCACTCATAGCTCGATCCCTGGCGTTGTCTCGCGCGCGGGAGCATGCGGCACGCTCGTGTCGACATCGAGTGGTGTGTCCACCCCGTCGGGGATCCCGGCGACCTCGATCGCTTCGGTGATCTGTGTGCCGGGTGGCGCGTCGGCGCCTGGCTGGTGTGGGGTCGCTGAGAGCCGAGTTCTGATCTCGTCGATCATGTGGGCCGGAGTCATGCGCTCCCACACGCCGCCCTCCGCGGGCAGGCCGACGTCACCGAGCGCTTTGGTTTGCAGCGCAAGATCAGTCGTGTAGATCCCGGCATACCCACGCCATCGCTTCCCCAGTTCAGCGGTATTGAGGTCGCGCACGGTCGTGGCGGCCGCGTCCCAGGTGTGTGCGCCCCACAACCGATCGCCTTCCGCGGCAGAGATCGTCAGGACGCTGGCGATGGCGCGAGCATGTTGGGCCAGGACCCGCAGCTTGCGGTCGAACAGTTGGGCGGTGCCGACCTCGGCGCGAGCCCCGACCTCGCCATAGATTGCAGCCACTGCGGCCATGCCCTGCAGGTGCCGCACCTGTCCTTCGAGCTCGGCCACGAAATGGTGTCGAGGGATCGGCGCGGGCTCGCGCCAGTGCAGGTCGGCTCGCCATCGCATCCCGCGATCGCCGCGTTCGCGGCATTGGTCGATCCATGCGGTCGGGATCGCTGCGGCGGCAGCGGCGTTTTCGAGTTGTTGGCGCAACAGCGCGTGCCCGTGGAAGTCCTCGTACCAGGACGTGGGCCGCGCTTGACCGGTCGTCTGCTCTCGGGCGTTTGCTCGGTCCTGCATCAGCCGCGCCATCGCCGCCTGGTTGTGAACGGCTTTGAGGACTTTCATCTGTACCGGGGTCGGTTTGCTCGAGTTGCTCATCGATTTCTCCTGACCGCCCACGCCCAGAGAGGCGGCAATGCGCCGTCGGACGGCTCGCTGCGGCTGGTCATGGTTCGAGTCCTTGGTCCGGTCCGAGTGCTGGTCCTGCCGTCGCCTCGGGCGTTGTGATCGGGGCGATGCCGGGGTCCTCCACGACCTCGGCGTCGATGACGTCGGCCAGATCAATTGCTGCGTCGATCACGCTGCCGTCGACGGCTTCGGTTGCCGCAGTGCCGGTGTCGGAGTGCGCGGCATGGTCAACGACGATCCAAAAATTCATTTCCTCGGTCAGGCCACGGGTTGCCTGCCACACAGCGAGGTCTTTTCCCGGGTGCGGGCCGAGATCCTGCGGCCCGGGGTCGGAGAGGTCGGAGGCGCTCATCCCGGTGTCCTCGGCGAATCGCTCGTCGAATGCGTCGGCGTGCGACTTGTGTGTCTCGGAGAGATCGGCCGTGCTGTGGGCGGCCGCGTAGGCGGCGGCCGAGCGCATTCCGGCGGCCTGATCGGGTGCCTGGGAGTTGAGAGTCTCGGTGAATCCCGCTGCGCGACGGCGGATATCGATGAGCAGCGTCTTGTATTCGACGTCGAGGTCGTGGCGTTGTTGCTCCCAGGCACCGCGGTTGATCAGGTTCTCGCGCTGGATGTGATGCAGGTCGTCCTTGTTCGCGCGATCGGCCGCAGCGTCGGTGGTACGCCGGTCGAGGTCGGCGTCGCCGCGTTCGATGATCCGTTCTTTGATCCGGCGTTCGAGCACGTGCAGTTCTTCGGCGCGTTCGATCTGGCGGGCCTTGAAATCGGTTTCGAGCGTGTGGAGTTCTGACTCGTTGCGGGCGCGGGCCTGGTAGCCGACGGCCTTGAGATCGTGGATTTCGCGGTTTTGCTGCAGCCGGACCTCCGACTCCTCGGCGCGGCGTTCGAACTCAGCGGTCGAGCGAGATTCGGCACCGCGCCGTTGCAGCAGGTTCATCGTCATCGCCGCGGTTTGCATGGCCTGCACGAACCCGGTCCGGACGGCTTGCCCGCCCTCCTCGACCGGGTCGCCGCCGCTCACGTTCTCACCTCGAGCGCCGAAACACGCCATCCCACTAAGGAATCCGCTCGCGTTGCTCGGACAAAGACCGTGAGCAGGATCGAAGGGTCTCGGTTGTCGGGCGCAAGGGTGACTGCGGCGACCCGAGCGAAGGTGACGCCGGTGTCGGGTGGGTGGTCATCGGCACCCAGGCGCGCGGTCGCCACAACCGAGACGTTCGAGTCGCGCCACCGCTGCCACTGCGCGCTGGTGATTGGTGCCAGGATGTGGGCGGTCGTGTCCATGTGAGCGGCGAGCGCCGAATCCATCAGCGGCGTCGCCAATTGGAACGACGCGCCTTGGTCGGCCTGCTGATCGGGTCGATACGTGAAGGTGGTCTGGACTGCCGCCAGGACTACCTGCGATGGCGAGCAGCCATCGAGATGTTCGAAGGGGGGTGCGAATTCTGCATCGCGGCAATTGCTTTCGGAATTATTCCCGGATTGTCCGGGTTGAGCGCAGCCCTCGAGTGCCGCTGCAGACAGCAGCACAACCACCGCCACCGCTTTATGGAGGATCTGCTGTTCGGGATGATCGCGTGTCATAGCAGCCCCTGCGGGTTGCGGATCAAGGAGCCGAGATCGCTGGTCCACCAGTCGATGAACTGGTTCTCCGGGTGGGAGAGGGCTGGATTGGCGGTGGCGTCGACGACAAGGTCGAGTATCAGTCCGTTGCTGATCGCGGCAGTGGTGAGCTCCTCGCGCTCGAGACCTGACCGCGCCACGACCAGTCGCAGCGTGGCGACATCGGCACCCCATTCCTGCCGAGCGCGCGCAGCGATCCAAATCGCCTGTAGCGCTGCAACTTTTGCAGCGACAGTCGTGGTGTCGATGACCAGATCGGAGTGGAACCTCGCGTGCCAGATGACCGTTTGGTCAGGTCTGCACAGCGTGAACGTTCGCAGCGTCGCGCTCGACCACAACATCAGCTGTGGTCCGCGGGCGGCCAGGAGGGCCATCCGCTCCTCGGGTGTCGTGTTCTTCCCCGACCGGACTCCCCGCGCGCCGAACCCGGAGTGACCGGCAGGCGACTCGGTGCTGGCGGAGGATTCGCTGCGCTTCGAGGGAGGCGTATCAGGTTGTGTCACAGGCTTTTCCCAACTTCGCTGGTGCGGGGGTCGGCGGGGATCGAATAGCGGCGCAGGTCGAGGTGGTCGCCGTTCCACAGGGGCGCGATCGTGACGGTCTGCCCGCTCTGGGGTGCATGCAGGACGAGGTCCTGGCCTTGCTCGTTGCGTCCGTAATAGATCGCGACGTGATGGGAGGTGCTCTCTCCTGGGGCGGTGATGAAGATCAGATCGCCGGGCTGGCGTTGTTCGAACGGGATAATCGTTGCGGCGGGGTCGTCTTGTTGGGCCTGGGTGAAGTGCGGTAGCCGCAGTCGGCCGCCGGAGGCCTGGTAGAGCGCGTACAGCGTGAGTCCCGAACAGTCGAAGCCACCGCCGGTCGGCCCGTTCTGGTCCCCACCGCCCCAGATATAGGGGGTGCCGATCCACTTCTCGGCGGCTGCGATGATCGCGGCCCCGAAATCGCTCGTCGTCGCGGGCAGCAGCCCACCTGCTCCGCCCGCGCCGCATCCGCTCGCCGGTTGACCGGCTTGGTCGGTGGACAGCGGCGCAGGGTTGATGCCGGCGAACGTGGAGTACAGGCTGCGCGCCAAATCCAGTTGTCCCGCATACGCGTTGACCCTGGCCACCTCGATGGCTTGTGCCAGGTCGGCCGGTGCCATGTGGTCTCTGCCCGGGATGCGATCGGCCTGGTCGTAGAACCAATTGATCTGATAGACCGGGTTCATCAGGGTGGCGATGCCCACCGAGCCCCACACGCTGGCACGCATCTGGTGCGGGCCCACGGAATCGCCGTCGTATCCGAGCCCGTCCGAGCTGTAGTTCAGCGAATCGGGCACTGCTGGATTGGCCAGGTTGCGGAACGTGGATTCGGTGGCTTGCGCGGCGAGCTCGGCCAGGATCACCGTGTCGGGTTCGCCGCGTTGTTTCCCGATCACGACCCCGTTGCGGGCCAGCTGTAGTTGCGCTTCGGTCAAGCCGTCGACTTGCACACCCGTGGAGCCCTGTAGCCCAGTGCCCGACAGGGACGTCGCGCACGACGAAATCGGTGTGGCTCCGATCATCACCAGGAACAACACGATCATGAGTAGCGAGAGCGAAAATGCTCCCGCCACTGCGATTTTCGGCAGATTCAAAGGTCACCGCCTTGTCTCCCGCCGTCGGAGGCTGCCCCAGTGCTGTGGGCGCTGTGCATCGCAGGTGCGCTAGGGTGGTCGTGATCGCTCGGCGTCGTGGTGGTGAGGTGGTCGAAGCGCCGATTGGTGTTGTGGATCTGCGACTCCCGCTCCGTCGGGGTGAAGGTCATCCGAAAGGCGATGCCCGGCTCGGCGGCTTCACCCGTTTTGAGCAGGAAACAGCCTGTGCCCGGGGGTGTTTCGCGGATCGGCGAGCCGTCGAGGCCGTCATCGGTCGGCGGCCGGGGTGCAGCCCAGGAGGTGACGAGTAGTTTCTCGGTCTCGGTGATCGAGACCGTGGCGCGGATACGCTCGATTTCGTCGGGGCCGACCGGCCCGACGATTTTGGCGCGGGCGCGTTCGAAGAAGCCCAGCGCCTTCATGGTGGCGAGGTCTTTGATGGTGTGGCTGCACATGACCAGCCAGCACGCCAAGACCCGGTTGAGCCGCGTCAACGCGTCGACTCGGTCGACCATGTATTCCCCGACGCCGAGGACCCGCCAGATCTCGTCCATGACGACCCCGAAGGTGCGGGGAGGAGCAAGCCCGGCGTCGGCGAGGGCGTGCGCGGCGGCTACCACCCCGAAACCTTCACTCCAACACGTCATCAGCACCGCGGCAAGGAGTTTGGTGTCTCCTTCCGGGATGCGTGAGACGTCCACGCACACTGCGGGGCTGTGCAGGTCGATCGGTGTGCTGGTGTGCCGATCGAAGATCTCGCCCCAGGGGCCTTCGATCAGGGCGCGCAACGATCGCCGCAGCATTTTCGTGCTGGCCCGATAGGAGGGGTTGTCGTCCTCCTCGGCGAACTGGCGCAGTTGATCGGCACCGTTAGAGATGACGGCCAGCAGATCCGACAGCAGCGGTGGGCTGTCGGGCGTGAATCCTCCTGTCGGGCTGTAGAGTTCGCGCAGGCTGGCTGCGATGAGGGTCTCTTCGTAGTCGGCGATGCGTGTGCCGCGGACCAGCTCGATGAGCCCGGCGACGATGGTCACCTGTCCGGCTTCCACGCGTGCGGCGACGCGGCGACGCAGGTCGGGATCGGGGAGTTGATCGATGACCGAACCCAGCGCCCCCACGGCAAGGGGGTTGATACTGCCGTAGCCGTACCCCAGTTCGATGACCTGGCCGCCCAGTTTCTCGACCAGGTCGCGGTAGTCGGGCTTGGTATCGCCCATGCACAGCACGGTCTCCCCCATGGCGACCGATCCGGTGACGAGCCGACGGATCAGCGAGCTCTTGCCGAATCCGTTGAGCGCCAGAATGAAAGCGATCGGCGCGGTGATGAATCCGCGTAGGAACCAGCTCATCGGGTCGAAGTGCACCGGAGCGCCGGTGATGTAGTGCGTGCCCACGGGGGTGCCGACCGTGGGTGCTGCGGCGCCGACCGAAAAGGGCCACAGGCCAGCGACTTGGACAGTGGTCGAGCGCCATTCGGGCATCGCTGGCACCACCGAAGCGCGCCCACCGCCCAAGCCCTGGTAGCCGCGGTCGCTCAGGGCCGCGCGTGGTAGGTGATAGTCGCTGTGGTTCTCGGCGTCGCTGCGCCGCTCGGCATTCGCGCGCCGATGGTCATCGGACGACAGCGCCCACCGCGCGGTGAGACCACGCAGTCCGCGCTTCTGCGCGGCAGCTTCGGCTCGGAGCCGCGCTTCGGCAGTCAGGATCGCGATCCCGCCGACCTTAACCGTCCTCGGTGTCCGGGACGCGACCGAACGAGTACGGGGGCGACGTCGGCCGGTCATGCCAATTCCCCATCACTCAGGTTCGATTGGTGGTGGGCGGAGGCGGTTAGCCGCAGACCAGGGGCCTTAACCGTGATACGTGCTGTGATCGGCGTGTTGAGGTTGTCTCGGCTTTTCTGAAGCGGTCTCATGCTTCTCGATCTCCTTCCACGTCGGGTGAAGGCGAGGTGTGTGAGTTGGGCGTCGCGGCGGTCCGGGATCTGCGGTCGGTTCGGCCGGCGGCCTCGGCCGAGGAGTTGGAGCGGTTCGAGACCGATGTGCTGGCCGAGTTCGTGCTCGCGCGCTCGGCAGCGGGGTGGGCGGATGCAACGATCCGGGGTGACCTGAGCAATCTCGAACAGATGCGGACCTGGTTCGGTCGCCCGTTGTGGGAGATGGAGCCGCCGGACGCGGACACCTATTTCGGGCGGGTGCTGCGCGGGTCGCCGAGCGGCACGCGGTTGGCGCGTTGTGCGGCGTTGTCGGTGTACTTCGAGTTCCTCGAGCTTCGGCACAAGGTCGAGTTGCATGCGATGACCGGCCGGGTGGTGGAATGCCCGATCGATGAGATGAACCGGCCCCGTGGCCACAAGGACACCAGGGTGCGGATCCCACCGCTGCGCGAGGAGGTTCAGACCTTGTTCGCGGGGTGGGCGCAGGAGCTGACGACGTGCAGGAAGTTCGCACCGGCCGCCCGGAACTACACCGCGTCGCGTCTGATGGCCGATGTCGGGTTGCGGATCAGCGAGGCCCGCCATCTCGATTTGGACGACATCCGTTGGGAGCTGGGATATTTCGGCAAGCTCCATGTCCGCGTCGGCAAAGGCGCGCGAGGGTCGGGACCGCGGCAACGGATGGTGCCGTTGCTCAACGGCGCCGACTGCACCCTGCGCTGGTATGTCGAGGACGTGTGGGGACAGTTCGGCGACGATCACACCCGCCCCGGCGCGCCGCTGCTGCCCACCGAACGCATCAACGCGGACCGATCGCGAAATCGCGTCGGCTACAACGCCTTGCGTCGCAGTTTGGCCGAGGCGACGGCGGCGTATCTGCCGACGTGGGTAGGGCGGATGTCGCCGCATGTGCTGCGCCATTACTGCGCCTCGCAACTGTACTTGGATGGCGTGGACCTGATCTCGATCCAGGAGATGTATGGCCATGCCTGGGTGACCACCACGATGAAATACGTTCACGTGCACCGAAGCCGGATCGAGGACGCCTGGATCGCCGGTCAACAACGCGTCGGCACGCGCTTGAAGGGACTGATGTGAATGCGCTGGAATCTGCGTCTGGCCGCGGCGAACCGCGGTATCTGGCAGGCCTCGCAGTTGCAGCGCCTGCTGGCCGAGCGTGGCCTGGTCATTTCCGCGGGCAAGATGTCGCACCTGTGGTCGGGCCGGCCCGCCTCGATCAAGCTCGCCGATCTGGACGTGGTCTGCGCCGTGCTGGGCTGCGACATCGGCGAACTGCTGATCCCGGAACCGGATTCGGTGCCGCGTCCCGACTCCGGCAGCGACGACGACGTGCTGGCGGCGGCACAACGACCTCGCCCCAGGGTGGTGCCCCGCCGCCGGGACGGGCGTTCGATGCCGCCGACCTGAGCGATGGTCGCCCGAGACGGTGCCCGGCCGCCGATCGCGCGCTCGGTGACCAGCTGCTCTGAATGTCTGGCATGGGGCCCGACCTACTCTCAGGGCGTGTGCCTGGCCTGCTACAACTTCGCTGTCCACTACCGCCGCTGCGTCGACCACTGCCTGGCCTGCCACCGCCGAGTCCCGCTCAGGGATGGCTACTGCCGCCTGTGCTGGTGCCAGGCCCGGCTCGACCGGGCCGCCACCGCCGAAAACTCCCGCGACAGAACCGTTCTCGCTCCATATGCAGCGAAAGTCCGCTACCACCAACTGTTTCTGGCCGACCTCCATCAGCCCCACGCGCCACCGCCGACAACGCCACGCCGACGCGGGGCCAAGGGCCGCCGGCCCAAACAAGCACCGCCGGCCGCGTCGCGCCCCAGTCCCGACTCCGCGCAACTGCTGTTGCTGACAGACCTGCCCCGCACCTACCGGCGTGGCAGTGTCGATCTGAGATCGACTGCCGCGCCGGACAATCCGTGGCTGGCCTGGGCCCTGCACCTGGCCTGGACAACGGCCGAGACACACGGCTTCGCCCCTGAAGTGCGCCGGGCACTCGATCGGAACCTGATCATGCTGCTGACCACGCACACCGACGGCGACCTCGTGCGGGTCTCGCAGTTCCACCGGCTGATCTGCCATCAGGGAGGCAGCGCGCTCGTCCACGTCATCGACATCTTGTCGGCGATGGGGATCCTCCTCGACGACCGACCCACAGCGTTCGATACCTGGCTCGACGCCAAACTCGACGGCCTCGCCCCCGCGATCGCCCACCAGGCCGAACGCTGGGTTCGCACCCTCCACGACGGCGGACCCCGCCAGCACCGCCGCACACCCGCGAACGCGATGGCCTACTTCAACGGGGTACGACCCGCGCTGCAGACATGGTCGGCCAGCCACGATCATCTGCGCGAGATCACCCGCGACGAAGTCCTCGCCTATCTCGCCGATCTGCACGGCGAGCCGAGGATCCTCGCGCTGGGAGGGTTGCGGTCCTTGTTCGCCTGGGCCAAACGCAACGGCGTGGTCTTCCAGAACCCCTGCACCCGGATCCGGCACACACCACGAGTCCGACGGATCTGGCAACCACTGTCCGACGACGAGATGACAGCCGCGCTGCGCGCCGCCGACACCCCACAAGCACGTCTGTGCGTCGTGCTCGCCGCCGTCTACGCCGCCCGGCCCGGACAGATCCGGGCCCTGCTGCTCGACGACGTGGACCTGGGCAACCGGCGCATAACCGTGGGCGGCCGCAGCCTCCCGATCGACGAGATCACCGCCACGGTGCTGCGCGAGTGGCTCGACCACCGGCGCAGCCGCTGGCCGCGCACTGCGAACCCGCACCTGCTCATCAGCAAGGAAACCGCACTGCGCACCGGACCGGTCAGCACCGCGTTCCTGCCGAACCTGCGCGGCCTGGCAGCGACCCTGGAACGACTGCGCATCGACCGCGAACTCGAGGAAGCCATCACCTGCGGCGCGGACCCGCTGCATCTGTCGGTGATGTTCGGGATCTCCGGCACCAACGCGATCCGGTGGGCCACCAACGCCCGGCAACTGCTGACCGACCCTCACACCGCCAACCCGCCAGGTTCCACACCAACCCGAGCACCCACCCACCCGGATGCCGCCGGAGAGCACTCGGGTTCCCCCTGAAAACGCTTCAGTTTCCGTGAACCCGTTCACATCGATACTCGTTTGGAGATCGATGTGTGCTCGGGCAGGATGAGCCCGATACCGAGGCTGGCGGCGAAAGTTGCGGCCTGAGCGGCGTAGCAGCGACGCACACGTAGTCGTGCCGCGGCCGACATCGCTCGTACTGACGCTTCGATTCCTGGAAGGTCGCCGTCGAGAGCGTCGGTGATGGTGATTAGGGCACCGAAGCGAGTCAGGCCTGCACCTCGGGCTTGCTCTTGCCGGGCGGCGCGCGTGTTGTCCACACGGATCGAGGCCGACGCGGACGTGATGCCGCGTTCGGTCTGCTCGGCGGCCAACGCGTCCTTGTAGTCGGAGTCCACGAGGTCGACGGCCTCGGCGGCGGAGTGCAAGCGATAGACCACGGCGACTCGCTTGCGGGGTACGTCCAGGCGTGGGCGCAGCAGTTCTTCGAGACCGGTTTCCAGGACCGCGCCGCGTGGGGGTGCGTCCATTTCCCAGGTGATCGACCGGGCGCCGTCGTGGACGTAGTGGTCCCAGCGGTCGGCGTGCGCGATCGGCCCGACGCTGTCCCAGAATTGGGTGCGCAGGATGTCTCGTCCGGCCGCTTCGATGTCGCGTTGGGAGGCGATGTCGTAGCGCGATCGCACCAGGCCCAGGACTTCCCACGCTTCCAGTGGTGTGGCGGGCAGGCCGGCGCGGGCGAGTTGGGATAGCACGCCTTGCAGGCGTTGTCCGATTTCGCGGGCCTGTTCGGCGGTGTCGCCGCGGATGCGGCCCTTGCCGATTGCTCGGTAGGTGATCGCGATCCTGGCTTCGATGCGCACGCCGAGTCCGCCGATGTCGCTGGCGGCTTCGCGCATGACAGTTTTCGCGAACTCGGGCGCGTCGTTGCGTACCAGCCGGGCGACTTCGCGGCGTTGCTTGAGCCGGGTCTCGACGACGGTGTCGACCACGGAGGTGACAGCGACGACTTCCCCGCCGCGCGATTGTGCGGCCAGGAACTGGCCGTAGTCCTCGACCCAGGCGTCGATCTGGGATTGGTCGACGAGCTCTTTGCCTCGCGGCAGCACTCGCAGGACCACGCTGTAGTGGTCGGTCCGGCGGATATGGATCAGCGCGAACCGCTTGCCGCCGGGCGTTTCGTACTCCGAGAGCCTCGAGTCAGCCAGCAGACCAGGCAATTTCGCCAATCCCGGAATCCGTGAGAACCGCCCCGCGCGATATTCCAGCTCGCCGCGCGCCCGCGCCATCGCGTACTGGTACCGCAGCACGACGGTCTCCCAGCCGGTCCTCCCGCCGATAGTGACCGCCAGCGGGGCGAACAGTGTTGCGCTGCACCCGATTACGGTGCCGGTTAGCGACAGGGAGTGGCTGACCATGAAGGTCAGCATCACCACGATCACCAGTCCGAGGCCGACCATACTCACGCCCCAGGTCAGCCCGAAAAAGCCTGCCGAGCGCGGCTTTTCCCATCTGCCGTACATGCGTGCGGATGTCATCGCCGCACCTCCATGGGACTCGGTGCGTCCACATCCCACCCGGCCTCAGTGGCATCTCGGAACTTGTCATCAACCGCCGAAGCAGCCTGCTGCCCAGCTTGTTTCGCGCCTTCTGCGGCAGCCATTACCGCCCCGGCGGTGCCTGCCGCAGCTGCCGCGCCACCGGCGCCCGCTGCCCCGCCGCTCTCCCCGGCGGCTGCGGCCTGGCCACTGCTTGAGGCTCCGGATCCACCGCTTCCGCTCGGTGATCCTCCCGATCCGGAGCCGCCGCCGGAGCCGCCGGAATCGCCCGTTCCGCCGGACATCGGACGTCCGCCACCCCCACCGCCGCCGGGAGGAGGTCTGTCACCTCCACCGCCGCTGGGTTTCGAACCACCGCCTGTGTCGTTGTCCCCCTCGGAGACCTTGCGTGCGTTCGATCCCCCGCCGCCGATTGATCCCATCGCGACACCGAACGCGCCGCCCGCGAGCGCCGCCGCCGCACCTCCCCCACCTCCCAGGGTCGACACCGCTGGCGCGATCAATCGCATGAGTGCGGGCAGCACAATCGGTACCGACAGCAGCAGAAGCAGGCCCAGCAGTACGAGCTGGGCATCTTGTTGATCACTGCTCTTGGTCCCGGCCGCGGTGAACGCGATGGCGTAGACGAGCGCGCCGACCGGTTTCCACAGCACGAACGCCAACGCCCACGACAGCATTCGTTTATAGGCCTGCGAACCAGGACCCGTACCGGCCGCCGAGGCCGCAAGCGGAAAGGCGGCGACCACCAGAATCAGCACGGCCTGCCTCATGACCAGCATTACCAGCTGCGCGAGCATGCTGATCACGCCAAAGATCCCAAGCAACAGCAAAAGTGCCGATCCCAGCCCACCATTGTGTCGAAGGTCGAAGTCCACCAACCGTGAGACAGCGCTGTTGAGGTCACCCCTCGTTGCGTCGAATATCACCCAATTGCTGAAGGCGTCACCCGCTTTGGTGCCCATCGTGATCAGCGCCGAAAACATCATCGAGGCGAAAATCGCACGAGCAAAGACAAGAAAGCTCTCCTGGGCCTCGCCCGCGACGCCGCCTCGTTTGGCCATGGCAAGCCGGGCAGCACCGAAGAGAATGCCCGCGATCATCAGTAGCACTTGCAGGCCGCCGGTATAGCCCTGAATCGATGCAAGCACAGGACCGGGGTCACCAGCTGTCGAGGCCAATTGCGGCGAAGGTAGGCTGACCCACCAAGTCATCGCCATCCGGAGTGCATTGCCGAACGCCTCTCCGAACATGTTGGCGATGTTGTCCAGGACCGAGCTCCCCGCCGCTCCCACGGCCTTTTCGCCGAGATTTTTCAACTGGCACACGGCTCCTACGACATTCGGCAGGTTGCACAGGATCTGTCCCGGTGAGTCATGCAAAGGACCGGCCTCAGCGGCCGGATATGCCAAGAGAATCGGGCTGCTCATAGTGAAGTTCCTTTCCAGGAACCGAACTCTGCAAGGGAGGTGACGGGAACTGCGGATGCCCAGAGGGATTCGATGTCGTCGGGAACCCGCACTCGCCAGTCACCGTCGCTCCATGCCATTGGCCAGTTCGCGTAGGCCCATCCACCGGTCGCGCGAACGGCGATCTGTACTACGGCAAAATCTGGCTGATATCCCGGGAGCACCCGGATTCCTTCGGGTACGACGACATAGGTCGCGGCGTCGAGCGTCTCGAGGCGGCTGCTGGCGAGGCGATCGGTCAGGGCTGCACCACCGCCGAGGAACCGCTGGTGGACAACGTTGCGCCACAGTTCTTCTGGCGCGGACAGGGCTCGTGCGATCGCGTCGCACGCGGCCAGGGCAGCGCCTTGTGGGGTGTCTGCAAACCCTGAAGCGACTCCTGCCGCGATGGTGGCGGGTCCGTCGCTGCCGGAGATCGGCAGCGCCGCGCCTCCCCATCCGCGCTGCCATTGCAGTCGAGCAGGCGTTGCGGTGAGGTAGTCGGGCCGATTCGGGTTCGGCCGCAGTATCGGCTCCTGGGGAAGGGGGACGCCTCCCGGATCGGCTGGGGTTTCGAGTCTGTTGCCGAAGATGTCGGTGGTGGGCAGTCGAGACGATCCGGAATCTGTCGTTGTGTTTTCCGTTGGGGGCGTGATCTTCGCGGCCGGTGTCGAGCCACTATCAGAATTGCCGTGGTATCGAATTGCGGCGAGAACAGTGAGAGTGATGATCAGGACCGTGATTCCGATAGGCAGCACGGGTCCAGGACGTCGAAGGCTCATAATCGGCGCGTCCTCATCTCATGGAAGTGGTAGCGGAATGAGATTGGAAGGCAACGCGGTGACCGTTTGCACAGGCGATGTTTGGAGCTGGCTGGGAAGCAGTAGCTTCCAGTCACCGAGTTGCCAAATGACAATTGCGGTGTTCCGAGTGAGCGATTGATCGGACTGGATCGTGAAAATGACGATCTCGGCGCGACCCGCGGTATAGGTCGCGACGTGGTATCCAGCGATTCTCGGTGCGTTAGCGGTAATGGGGTCGGTGATGGAGATCTGCGATCGAGCTATCGCCCAGGCGTCACGACCGGGTCCTGACGCGAGCATCCGCTGACCGATCAGCGCCCATTCACTATCCGGCGCAACAGATATCCGAACTGTCGCGTTGATCGCCGCCAGAGCGGCACCAACGGGACTTCTATCGAATCCGCTGACCACAGCGCCGCCGCTGTCTCGTGGACCCTGATCCGCGACCGGCAATGAAATGCGTTGAAATACAGTCGCTTTCAGGTTGCTCGGCGGGGCATCGACGTTCGCGGTCGTGGCAGTGCCGGGCGCGGAATCAGTGCTGTGGTGACTGCACCCTGTCAGCAGGATGCTCGACCCGAGCAGACCCGCGCTGAAGGTCAGCGTGCCCATGACCGTCGAGGGTGAACAACGCATTTCTATCCCTTTATGAGCGTCAGTGGGTTGGGTAGATCGCGGCGGCGATGCCGCTGGCGGAGCCGACCAGGACTGCGGCCAGCAGAGATCCGGCCAGTCCTTCGGTGGCTTCTTCGCGGTAGATGCGAATCCCGAGCAGGCCGGCGAGAAAGATCGTGCGCGCGATGCACAGCAGCAGCACGATCCAGGCGAGCCATCCCAGCATCGGAGTGAGGTATTGCGTGACCTGTGACGGAAGGGATTTCGCTAGCACCACGGTTCGTCTCCTGCTGCGGTGGCGGCACGTTCGGCTCGGACGAGGGCGTCGTCGATTGCGTTGCGTTCGACGGCTTCGAGGGCAGGCACAATCGCGTCCGCAGCCCGGCCGGGCTGTGCGTGTGGGAGGCTGTGGCCCACGCCGGGCACCAGTTCGTAATCGGCCCAGATGCGTTCGGCCAGCCGAGCAGATTGGGTCGGTGGGACTACCCGATCGCGTTCACCGGCGATCACGAAGGTCGGAATCCCGCGCAGCAAAGCGGCGGCTTCGCCATGGAGGGTGAACTCGCCGTAGGCGGCGAGCACGTCGGCCAGGACCCGCGGGTCGCCTCGACGTGCGCCGCAGACCAGTGGCGCCCGGGAGCCCAGACGTCGGCTCAAAGCGCGGAAGCGACGTTCGAAGAACGCGATGATCGCGACCGACACGGCGTCGAGGTGGGTTCGCCGCAGTCGCTGCACCCGGCGGGGCAGTTCGCGGTAACGCGGAGCGAGAGAGGGGAATTCGGGAAATTCGCCGCCGCCACTGAAGATGACCAGCGCGGACAGGGCCGAGGCTTGGGTCGGGTGGTGTTGTGCGTACGCGGCCGCGACGAGCGACCCGGCGGAGTGGGTAACCAGGATGACCTCGCCGCTGGCGTGCGCGAGTACAGCGTCGAGGTCATCGACCAGATGACGCAGCGTGGTGGCGCTGCGGCGATCGGGTCGACCGGAGATGCCGTGGCCGCGTTGGTCGTAGGCGATCTGGGTGATGGTGTCGCCGAGACGGCTGTGCACGTGTTCGACGACCGGCGACCAGTAGCTGCCGTCACTCAAGAGGCCGTGGACGTAGACGACGGTCTTGGCAGCGTCAGGTGCACCGAGCCGCGTAGCAGCGAGTTCGAGATCGTCAGTGGCGTGGACGCTCAATACGCAGGGGTCGAGCAGGGTCATAGTGCTGATTCCTTGAATTTCGCGACGAAGGGATCTTTCGGCCGAATCGGCGATACACGCGCAGGCCGGTGCCGATGTCGACAGGCGTTCGCGGGTCGTGGTTTTCGCTGGGGATGTCATTGCGCGCTCGTGATCTGCGTCATGATCGTTCCTGCGCTGGTGGCGATGATCCCGCCGACGAGGGCACCGAGGACGATCTTGGGAGCTTCGACCGCACCGCCGTGCCAGCGTTCCCAGGCGAATTTGCCGCCGGCGTAGATGAGCGCGGCGATTCCCGCGAGCATCACGAACCAGGACAACCAGTTCACGATCTTGATCAGGCCGTTGGCGCCGGGAGGTTGCTCGGGGGTGATGTGGACCTGCTGAGCCAGTACCTCGACGGTGGACAACATCAGTGGCAACGTCATTGAAGGTCCCCGGGCACGTCTGGGTCGGTTGTCGGACGAGTGGCGGCGATCCGTGCGGTGATCGCTGTCCCCGCTCGGTGCACATCGATGGGCACCGCGCTGCTCGGGTCTGCGCGTCGCGGCGGCGGCGGATCGTTCGGTGTGAATTGCGCCAGCTGGGCGAGGTCACAGACGAGGAGCTCCTCGTGCCAATGGATCGACCAGATCGCCTCGTCCACCAGATCGGCGACGATGCGTCGATAACGGCGAACCGCTGCGGGGATGCGCCCAGGCCGGACGGGGGTCAGCACCAGTCCGAGGACGATGACACCCGAGGGAGCAAGCCCGGCATGCCATTCGCGAAGACGGTCCGCGGCGGCGGTGAGTCCGGGGAGGCAGTCGCGTGCGGCGACGACGACGCGTTGTGTGGTCTGCGGAGAGGCGGGCCAGGCTAGTCCGGTATCTGCTGCGGGGGCCCACCAGTGGGCCAACGTGGTTGTGCCGGCGCCGCCGTGCGCTCCTTGCACGGCGAACAGTGGCGGATAGGGGCCGGTCGTGGGCAGCGGGGTCGAACGAACCGGTGCTTGACGGTCCGGAGTCGGCGCGGTGACGGTATCTGGCTCGAAACGTCCCGGCTCGGTGCTGTCGGGATGGTGGAGATGAATGACGTTGGCGCGCATCTGTTATCCCTGCTTCTGGATGTTGTCGATCAGCAGCCCTGCCGGTGTGCGGCGGAGGTTGATCACCTGCAGGTAGTCCGTTCGGGTGTGGTCGGGGTGCAGCTCGACCAGGTGCACGTTGGCCGTGGCGTCCGCGATCGGCGTGATCGCGACGCAGTGCATGGTCCCGGCGGGAATGGACGCGATGCCAGCGGTGAGCGGATCGCGTGCGAGCCCGGCTTCGGGGGTGACCAATGCAAGCGCCGCGTCCGCCGAACGCTGCTGGTAATAGGCGTACTCGAAGGCGGCGATCACGCCAGTGACGCTGGCTGGGTCGCCGGGGCCGGCGGTGACCGTCGTGGCGGTCAGGCCCGTGCAGGCACCGGTCAGTGCTGGGGTCTGCGTCGCACTCGATGTCACAGTCTGCGGCGCTGACACGGTAGACTCTGTCCCGCCGCCCAGGGCAAAGACGGCAAAAACGATCACCAAGATCGACACCAGGATCGACACGATGGGAACGACCCATCGCAGGCGTGCTGTCCTCGACACCGGCCGCCCGTCGAAGGCGTCTCGCGACTCATCGTACGTTGCCGCGGCATCCAGATCGTCGGGGAGCCAGCCCCATTCGGAGTTGGTCTCGCGGGTTGGGTTGGTCGGGGCGCTGGGCTGGGCGGGCAATGTCGTGGGTGTTGAGCTTTCGAGCCAGCCCCACTCGCTGTTGCCGTGGGTGCGCGAATCGGTGGTGGTGTTGTGGGGCATCGAAATTCACCTCCTGTGCTGGGTGATGTGGTGAGGGTGGGCCCTTCGGGCAGACGGCCCGCGAGGGACTGGTCTGGTTATCTCTCTGGCGCAGAGACCACCGTCTGCCCGAAGGGGTCTAGGGAGCAGGCGTGCTGCTGGTGGTCGCTGACGGTGCGGTCGCGACCGGGGGCGACGAGGACTGTGTGGGCGTTGCGGCGCTCAGTGTCACGCCGGTGGACGGTGTCGCAGATTTCGGTAGCGACGTCGCGGGGTTGGTCGCGGCGATGTCGTGGGCCAGTGCGGCGAACCATGTGGCGGCAGCGCTGAGCGGGGCTGTTCCAGAGGAGTCGGCCGAAGCGCTGGTGTAGGAGTCGTGTCGTCCGGCGGTGTCGCTGTATTGGGTGTATGTCGCCAGGTTGTAGAGGTCGCTGTCGTTGGTGACAGTGGTTGTGATGGCGGTGAATGCTTGATTCACCCAGCCCAGTGCGGTCGCCGGAGGAATCAATTCCGCCACCGCGCCAACGACTTTCGCCCCGAGTGCGGCCAGGGCCGCGACCGGATCGGCCATGCCTACTGTGGCGAGTTCGCTGATCGTGCTTGTGGTGAATACTTTCTGTGCGACTGAGACCACGGTGTTGAGTCCGATCGTGCCCAGCCGGAACAGCACCGAGAGGGCGTCACCGATGCCGGGGATCGGTGTGCTGGGATCTGATGCTTCGGCCAATCGCTGCCCGAGCGTTTTGGTCGGCTGGTAGGACAGCTGATCCAAGCTCGTGCCGGAGAGGTCTTCGGTGACCACCCCCACGGTGGTCTTCCACACCGTGGCCGCCAATGCTTGCGCGATCGTGGAGATGGCTGTGATGGGATCCTTGGTATCGGACTGTGCGGCAATGTTTTTCACAGTCTTGGTCAGCGGTGTATCGGTAGAGGAGTCACAGGACAGGTCGCCCGGGGTGCAGAAGTCAGCGACCCGTCCGGCGAGTGAGCCGTAGTCGACAGCACTGTTGCTGGCGATTCCGGATCCGCTGGTCCCGGTATCGGTCAGCGTGATCTGTGCGACCGCGGTGCCTGCGGTGCCGGGCGCGGCGGTCGGGGTGGTTTGCCCCGGACGGCCGGGCAGCACAGCCTTGTCGGCGCGAGCGGGGTTGGCGAACAGGACGATGCCCGCCACGACGTCCGGCTCTACGGGACCGGCACCCGTGCCGACAGTATGGGCGAATGCAGAGACGGCGGCGGCACCCTGTCCGTAACCGGCGGCGGCGATGCGAGTGGCCGGGCAGCGTTGGGCAATCTCGGCGGCATACCTTCCGAGCAGGTCCGCAGCATCGGTCACGGCTTGCTGATACGGCGTCTCGGTGCCGTCGTCGGCGTAGCCGTAGCGCACGTAGGCGCGCTGCACGGTGGCTCCGGCCGCAGCGATCAGTGCGGAGAAGAACTGTCCGAGAGCTCCGGTGTCGGTGGTCGGTGCAGCGTCGGAGGGGCCTTCGTCTGTTCCTTGAACCCCGAAGACGTACAACGCGGGGCATGCGCCGTCGACGGGGACATCCGCTTCCGAGCGGGCGAGCAAACCGGTCGATAAGTACACGATCGTCACCACAAGGGTCACCAGAGGTGCGGCCGTGCGGCCGAAGGGTGTGGGCTGAGTATTTGAACTGTGCAACAAAGGATTCACCTCGCATTCCTGATCTCTGAGGGCGTGTGGCGACAACGCGAACGTCACGCTCGAGCGTTAGGGGCTGGGCGACGGCCCGCCGCGGGTCGGTAGCCAACGGAGGAAGCTGGCGAGCGTGTCGGCGACCTCTGGTGTGCTGTCGATGGCAGTGCGGAAGTGGTTGGCGTCGTATTCGCGCCAGCTGACCTCGATGCCGCGGCGCTGATACTCGATGAACAGTTCGCCACTGGATTCGATCGGCACGATCGGATCCTGGGTGCCGTGATACAGATGGACAGGGACCGCGGGAGTTGCTGCGCTGCTTCGGCTTTCGCGAGTCAGGACGAAGCGCCATATGGCGTCGTTCCACGGGTCCGGGCGTTCGCACCAATGTTGCAGCGGCTGTCGATACTGCGCGAGAAGCGTTGCCGCGCTGAGCTGCTCAGCGTTTCGTGCCACCCTGCGGCCATCCTCGGTAAGGACATGACGCAATGGCAGATGGTGGTACGCGCGTGAGAGTCCGATCAGTCCAGCCAGCGCCAGCGCTGCCCACGGTCCGCGGTGTTGTGTGCGAACCAGCGCGCCAGGATCAGTCACGACCGCGCCGGCCGCGACTCCGCACAGGTCGAGCTCCGGAGCGTATTCAGGCGCGAGCTCAGCGGCCCATACTGCGGCACGGCCGCCGTCGCCATAGCCCCACAGCACGATTGGTGCGCGCGAGGTGTGCGAAGGTGCGAATTCCGGAATCGCTTGGGCGGCTCGGGCCAGGTCCAGCGCGACGTGCGCGGCCGCGCGGGCGGCGAGGAAGGTGTGCGGGCCCAGGCCGGTGATGCCGAGGTTCTCGCCGTCCGGCACAGCCACTGTCCAGTCTCGATCGAGGGCTTCGCGGATCTGTTCGAGCGGTTCGTCGCCGGTGAGCAGATGCTGGGAGGGAGCGCACTGGCCACCGAGTCCGTGGAAGCTGGGGCAATACACGACAATCGGCGCCGGTTGCGGCTGCGCCGTCGACGTCGCGGAGAGCACCGTTCCTGTGACGGGGATCGGCTCTCCCCGCGAGTCGCTGGAGACGTACATGATGCGCCAGCCTCTCGTCCGGTGATCCAGTTGCGGGACGGTGATGGCCTGTGTGCGCAGCAGTTGGCCTGGGCGGTCGCCGTGCTCTGCGGGAAGCAGTGCGTAGAAGTCGGTCATGGTCAGCTGCCCGCGAGGTCGTGCGCGAGGGCGATGAGCCACGCGATCCCGGAGTTCAGCTGTCCGGTGGTGGCGTAGCCGTTGTGGCGAGCAACCGTGTCCGCGAATCGGAGCCAGACCGCAGGATTCACCAGGTCGCTGTTGTCAGCGGCGAACTGGCCCCACGCCCCGGACAATTGCGAGACGAGTCTCGGCACCAGGACGAGCGGGTTCTGGCCGACGGTGGCGGTGATCTCGTTCCACCGCGAGGTTGCCGCAGTGGTGTCCTCGGTCGACGGTCCGGGTATCCGAGGATCGGTGGCGTCGGTCAGCCGTTGTGCCAGCGTGCGTGCCGGTGTGTAGTCGACATTGCCGGAATCGAGACGGAAGTCGTTGAGCACGAACGAGGTCCACGCATTCCCCAAGGCGGCGGAAAGCAGGGATTGGATCGATCCGACTGCCGAGATCGGGTCACGTAGGTCGGCCTGCGCCGCGAGATCGGCCCCCGCCCGCAGCACCGCGGCGTTGCCCGGTGCCGAACACGCCAGATCCCCCTCCACACAGATATCGGCCACCCGTCCGGTCAGCGCACCGTAGGTCGTGCCGTCGTCAGCGATTCCGGCACCAGCGGACGCGGAATTGGTGAGCTGCACTGCCGATACCGCTGCTCCGGTACTTCCTGGGGCAGGATCAGGTGTGGCCTGCCCGGGGCGGCCGGGGAACACGGGTTCGCCCGAGGATCGAATCGGATTGGAGTACAGCGCGATTCCCGCGATTCGTTCTGCCGGTATCGGACCTTTGCCGGCACCGACGGCCTGCGCGAACTCGGCGACCGCTTGTGCACCTTGGGAATAGCCGACGACCGCGAGCATCGTGGCCGGGCAGGCCACCATCACCTGGGTAGCCGCGTCGTCGAGTTCGCTCAGGGCCGACGCGACCGACGCCGCGTACGGGTCCGCACCGCCGCCCGGTACCACCCCGCCGAATCCGGCCTCGTAGGCGACGTAGCTGCGCTGGACCAAGCCCGGTACCGCGGAGACCACGGGCCCCAGCAGCGCACCGATCACCCCGGTATCCGCTGTCGGACTCGCCCAGGGTGAGGACTGACCGGTCCCTTGAACACCGAGTGCGTAGAGCGCGGGACAGGCCGGACCGATCGGAATCTGCTGAGCGGCCGCTGGTTCCGACCCGCTGACCAGCGAGGCACCACACAGCAGCGCGATGGCCGTGCCACCGGAGATCCGTGAAATCCGTGTGCTCACTCCTGGCCCACCCCGACTCCAGCCCCGAAGCCCGCACCGACCGTCCCTCCCGCGATCGCACCGACGATCGCGACCGGAATTCCCGCGATCGCGGCTCCGACCGCCCCGCCGGCCGCGGCACCCAGCGCTGTGCCGAAGACTCCGGAGGTCACCGTTCCCAGAACCGGCACGGGCACAAGGGTTCCCACCGCGGCTCCGGCGATACCACCGACCGTGCCGCCGACGAGTCCGCCCACGACCGCGCCGATCGCGGCAACCGGGCCGCCTGCGATCACCGCCCCGGCAGCGCCCCCGACGCCCGCGCCCGCCAGGGTGGCACCGCTGACACGGTCCGAGCGCCCTGCCGGGAAACCGATCGAGTCCAGCGCAGTCGCTACCTGGGCTTCGGCACTGGCGGACGTGTCGTTGATCCAGTCGCGGACCGGCGTCGGGAGCCAATCAGGCGAGGGTGTCTGCCACTCGCCGATGCGAATCGTGTTGTCCGGCGGCGCGATCGGCGCGACGGGAGCAACGGGCTCGGGCGCATGAAGATCTTGAAGTTGCACGGGAGGTGCGGGATCAGCCGCCGGCTGCGGCCGCGGCGACCTACCGTTGCGGATTTCCGGGGGTTGCTCGGAGTACTGCTGATCGGGCTGCGGCTGCTGCTCGACCGGCGGTGGAGACGGTGCGGCGGGGGTCGTGGTACCTGGCTGCGCGGGGCTGGTGACGCCGGGTTGATTCGCTATATCGCTGAGCCCCGCGGCCACGGCCATGCCCGGTGCCGACAACACGAGCGACAACGGCACGACTCCCGCGATAACAAGACGTCCGCAGCGAACGATGATCGGCGTCGACGACATCGCTGCGCTCGAACTTCCCACACCGTGTGCACGTCGGGTCGACCGTGCAGGACCGGCTGAATTGCGTCTGGAAATTTGCATGTCAAAGAGACCCTTCATAGCAAGAAAGGCAGTCAGCTCGGATTCAACGAGCGTTCCGTACTCGATGGCGCGGGTGCGCCAGGCTGCGAGAACGCGGCCCGGCGCACCCGCGTAAAGGATCGGGACTTACAGGAACTGCCCCACCAGCGAGATGAGCTGGGTCACAATGCTGAGAGCATTAGATGCGATCGCCGAACCAAAGTTCAGGTAGGACAGGATATCCATCGGATCCACGAATTTGCCTCTCGTAGCGGTTGCACTTGCCTCATCATCAAAACCCCGGGATCCACGCCGACGCCATACTTGCGACTGGTAAAGAATTTACTAAATAACGTCTTTACCAATGGCCGCACCTCAGCACGCAGGCAAAACCCCGCAATTCGGTAATAGAATTACTTGAGAATCACTCCAGAATGCCCGGACTCGGTTCGACGCCAGAGTCCGCTGCTGCCACACTCGCAACCGCCCCGCAATCCGCATGAACAAATAGCGTTGCCGAGGTAGCTCGCCCCTGGTAGGAACGGCTCAACTCACAGGGGGAGTTACACCATTCATCGCAGTTAGCCATGCGACCTGAAAATGACCGCAGAAGAGGGGGGAGAGGACATGGCTCCGTCTCCTGGTAGAAGAATCCGACGACTACAACCGGCCATCCACGACGGCGAGTCCGCCGACATCGAGATGCCAAGCCTCGGCGCATGGCTTCGGCGGGTCCGAGACGATCGCAACCTGACTCGCCAGCAAGCCGCCGACCGCGCAAACATCAGCGTCGACTACATCAACAAAATCGACCGCGGCTACGTACCCACCCGAGAAGTGGTCGAACGACTGATCATCGCCTACGACATGAACCCGATGCAAGGGCGTCACACCCGTCACCTGTGGGAGCCGGCAGTCCCCCTCCCCTCGATCGACGAGCTACGCGAACGAATAGACACCCCGAGCCGCCGCGAAGCCCTCGCACACATGGACAAGATAGGAATGCTGTGCGTATATATCGATCCGCTATGGAACATCCTGTCCGCCAATGAAGCCTTTTACCACGCACTGCCAGGACTCGACGCCGCAAACCACAATGTCGGACTGTGGCTCTACCACGCGCAAAAGGACTCCAGCCCAGCAAGGAGCGTGACGCTGACATGGGAACAGGAGGCGCTGTTCCACACAGCGATGACCCGCGGCGCCCTGGGCCTCTACAGAACCAGCCCACGAGCGAAGGAGCTCCTGGAACAACTGAAACGCTATCGAGACTTCCGCCGGATCTGGAGCAGCGGTATCCACGTCGCCTACGCGCGGCAGCCGTCCGACCTCGCCCACCTTCGCGACCCGTCGACGGGCCAACCGTACTCAATAAGTGTCGACATCGCAGAACTGGGCGACAACCGCGACATCCGCGTTTGCCAAGCATTCAGACAACCCCAAGCCAGCCCGCCCGCGTCGCCTGTGCGATAAGTTTCGGCAATCCCGAACCATAATGTACCGGTCGTCACAAATGGCGAGGGCTCGACATAGGAGCAGACGCACACTCGGCAGGTAGCAAATCCACAATTGGACTACGTGTAACCTCTGGCGATACTCAGGCCGCAACCGTCCGCCGCACGCAGAACTCGACAAGCATGCGGCGGACTTCACACAGAGCCGGCGCCTTCCAGACCCGCACTCGCCACAATATGGCGGAGCGCCTCAAGCGATCGTCGTTTTTGAGCTGATGAATGGCGATCCGTGAGCTTTCGGGTTCACCAAGCCCAACAGTGGATTCTGGCGGTGGCCTGCCCCTACGGTGAGGCCACCAGTACTTACACCCTGAGACGGGTTGCAGCCCTGTATGGGTGCACCTCCATCACCTTGCACCCCTGAGCCCCATCACCACTGACACCCCCGCAAAGGGCAACCAGGCCACCCAGATTGTCCCGACTGACTGGCCGATCCGCACCCAGCCAGAAGCGGGCCAGCGATTACGGCGACGAGCAGGGCAAAGGCTTCATCTAGTCCTCTCGCGTGATGGCCGGGACGCTACTGCGGGACGCGTTAACGGTCCATACACACGTCCGCAAACAGCACAATTCGTCAGTGCCCCAGCCGGTTTGAACAAAGCTGTGCCCGGTCGCAGGTGCTCGCGACCGGGCACAGCGGGTGACCCTTGCCAGCGACTACACGGCGTCGAATTCGCCGTCCTTCGCGCCTGCCAGGAATGCGTCGCGCTCACCGCGGGTAGCGGTGATGAACGCGGCCGGATACCGGCCGTTGCGCAGCGCGATCCCGCCGTCGGGCAGTTCGGCGATTTCGAGGCAGTTGCCCGACGGATTCGAGTGGATGCTCTTGCGCCATGCCAGATTGGCGAGGTCGATGGCGTTCTCGGAATTAGTGGCCATGGTGGTGGTTCTCCTTCACACTGGACGAGGGAATCGATGATGTGTCTGGTTCTCGGAGACGGGCGCACGGCCGGTGCAACGGCGGATGTGCGCCCGTTCTGCATGCGGCGGCGATCGGCTCGTCGGCTGCCCTCTCATCCCGGTCCTGGGCTTTCCTCTGGCGAGTCGGTATGGTTCGCGTCGGCTTGCTGGCGCATGAGCTCGGAACGCACACGCCGCCAAAGGATTTCGCCATCGTTGATGCTGGCGATGTTGATCAATCCGGTTGCGACGGCGAGATCGGGAATGTGAGTGCGGTTCGGCACGACGAGGATCTGAGCCTCGGAGTACCCGCAGGCGAGCATCAACTCATCCATGGCGCGTGGGCGGCGGACCCACTTTCCAACCTGTACGACATCCGACATCGGCCGGATATAGCTGACCGGCGGAACCTGCCAACGGTTCCCGGCTATGTACATCCGGACCCGATTGATATCAGCGACGAGGTTGTCGCTGTACCTCGCCCACACCCATCCAAGGGCAAGAATCGGTTTGTCCGAGTCGAGGTCGATGTCGGGTGCCGACTCGAAGGCATGCATGTTCACGGGGCGGCTCGCAGGGCACGCAGGTATCGGCCGAGACGGCCGGAGTCCGGAACGATGACACCCCTGCGCGCCAGCTCGAGAAACGCGATCGTTTTCGTGATGCACGTACCGACCTGGCACGCGCGGTGGACCTGCCATGCCTGATGCGGTGCGCGCTGCGCCTGATCCGGGCAGTTGTGGGACGAGATGCGACGGGCGACGCTCGCGTCTGTATCCGCTTGCAATTCAACGAGGTCCGGTAGATCGGTCACCGCGACCTCGCAGGCCTGCAGGTTCGGCCCCACTCTGCGGCGAGGCGGGCCCAGACGTCGTCCACAGTGAGATGCCCTCCGCGCCGAGTTGTGGTGATTCGGCCGCGCACGACTGGCATCGCGAATAGCACTAGCGCGCCACGCGCAACGGCGGCGATTACGGTCATGTCGAGTGCCCTTCCGGTCTTGCACTTCGAGGAGGCCCGGCGCGAGCGGTTCGCGCTAACTGCCGGGACCCGCAGGCCCCCGCAACCGGGCTGATTCGAGCGTCGGGGAGAAAAGGCCGCGATCCCACATACGGAACTCCTACGGCGGTCGTACGCTTCGCCTACGGGCATTGCGGGCAGGCAGAGGGGCATAGATGATCGTTGGCGATTGGACGAGCGCTGAGGTCAGAGCCTTGCGCGACGCACTCCTGAAAACTCAGGAGGAGTTCGCCGAAACGCTGGGCTACTCAGTCCAGGCGGTCCAGAAATGGGAGTACCTTCCTGCGGGCCGCAAACTCGGCAGACGCAAGACTGTCGAGGACCTTGAAAGCCTGTTCGGGCGGCTCGACCCCACGCAACGGGAACGGTTCCAAAGTGCCTTAGCCCGTTCGTACTTCGGACCGACCGTCGCGGAACTCGCCGTCGAACTCCACAGCAAGGAAGTGGTCGACGACGTGAAACGTCGAGAGTTCGGAAAAGCAATCGCCGGGGCGCTGGTGGCTGGAACCCTGCATATCGATGTCGGCGACGCACACCGTGTCTCGGCGTACGTCAATCTCGTCGAGGACGAGGCGCGCCGCGTCGGTGGAGCCTCGCTCGTGCGGACGGTTCTTCACCAAACCGACCGAGCCCTGCGGGCGCTCGACGTCGCGAGCTTCGGGAACTCCAAGGCCGAAGCCACCTATGCCTCGGCGGTCGGCCATCTGGCGGCAACGGCAAGTTGGCTCGCATTCGACTCGACCCTCGTCAACCAGGCAAAACGATCGGTCAACGAGGCGTTCACCGTCGCAAATCAGGTCAGAGACGACGATGTCACCGTGCACGCATGCATGGCGCTGTCACTCGAGACTCTCGCACTCGCCAAAACCGGCGAGGGCAGCCCGCAGCACGCTCTTCGTCTAACCGGCCTGGCGCGAAACCTGCTGCGAGGCCGCCCGCCTGCTCGCATTCATGCCCTCGTCGCTACCCGGGAGGCTCAGGCATACGCTCAGATCGGCGACCGCGAGAAATTCGTCCGCGCCATATCGACGGCATGGCGCGAGATGGAACAAGCCGCCGACTACGAACCGATCGAACAATGCCCGGTCTGGCTCCAATTCGTCTCACGCAGCGAGGTCAGGTTCCACGAGGCACGCGGGTACGCGCGGCTCGGCGAAACAACCGCCGCGGTCGAGATCTTCAGCGATATGGAGCGCGGCGCGGGCCGCAACGCCGCGTTCTACCGGGCAGGCAAGGCCGCGACACTCGCCGGTGGCGGCGACATCGCGGCAGCGGTCACAGAGGGAACCCTCGTGCTCGACGAGCTGGAAAACGACCTCAGATCACCCCGGACGATCAAGTTCCTCGAGCCCGTCCGCTCCGCAGCCGACCAACTGCCAGCGGCCGAGGAGTTCTGTCGACGATTCGATGCGGTAGCGAGCACAGTAAAGGTATGAGTACCAACCTGATTCAGGGGCTGAGCTTCGCTCGATACTCCGCGGCCGGGGCCCGCGACATCCGCCACGTCGTCGAGGCGATCTACCGCAGCGCCTACGCCGACGCGATCGAGGCGGGCGACCCCTTCGAAGCACCCGACTCGTTCATGCACAGATTCGACGCCTATACAGATCCGCAGGCCGGCCGATTCGAGCTCGTCGTCGGCCGCATCGACGGCGAGCCCGTCGGACAAACCTGGGGATGGCCCTTGACCGCTCAAAGCCGTTGGTGGACCAATCTACGGCTCGATACCGGCGACCGCGCAGCCTTCGTAGCCGAGAACGGCATGCGCACCTTCGCGCTATCGGAAATCATGGTGTGCAAGCCGTTCACCGGCCGAGGTATCGCGCGGGCCCTCCACGACGAGATACTCCGGACCCGCCCGGAAGAACGCGCGACATTGCTCGTCGAGCCGGACAACACGCGGGCCTACCAGGCCTACATCAACTGGGGGTGGTCGAAAGTTGGAGTGCTCCAACCGAGCTGGCCGAACGCTCCGCAACTGGACGTCCTGATTCGTGAACTCGGCAACGGCCGCAACTAATAGCGGTCGTCCACATCGTCGTCGTGCTGCACAGCATCCCGCAGTTGCGCTAGCCGTCTGAGCACGTCGTCGGCCGCTCCGGTGCGATAGACGACGAGGGCCCAGATGCGTTCGGTATCGAGGGCATTGGTGTCGATCCCGGGCAAGGTCAGTCCGTCTGCCAGGTGGTGCGGCGGTGACCACGTCACCGGCAGCCACTGGGACAGGTCGCACGCGAACTTGGTGTACAGATCGACCACATCCGGCTCGCCGCGGAACACCTGGACCGGCCGCAACGACACTGGGCACCCAACTCCGTGCCCGCCCGGTGGAAGACGGAGCGTCATGCCGCGGGCGTTCTCACCCGCGACTACTTTCTGCGCGAATACGTTCAGCGTCGGCGCGGCCTCGCCGAGCTGGCCACCGAGACCGGTATTCCCCGACATATTCTCAGCCGCGTCGCCCGCGAAGCCGGGATCGAGATTCGCAGTGCCAGTCCATGTTTCCCGATCGACGAGAAGTGGTTGCGTGAGCAATACCTGATTCACAAGCGCTCCACCAATGCTCTGGCAACCGAGCTCGGGATCGAACAAGCAACCCTCGTCGGGGCTCTCCACCGCCACAACATCAGCGTGCGGTCGGCCGGAACCCGCAGCTTCCCGGAGATGATCGCCACCTACGAACACCTCCCGCCTGGCGTCCGTGCCGCAGTGGAAGGAACACTGCACGGATGGCAGCGACTTCACCGTTTCCAGGTCACGATGGCCTTTCCGACCATCTGCTTGGCAGCGAACTACCTTGGAATCAACAAGTCCGGTCTGCAAACCCAGCTGCAACGTCTCGAACGCGATCTGGGCCAGACGCTGTTCGTCCGATCAGCCGGTCGCCGACCCCAACAGCCAACCCCTTACGGCCGGGCACTGCTGGATGACTTGTCCGACAGGACGGTCCGCGCAGAGCTCGCTGCCGCGCTCGACCATGACCCGCACCCGGACCCAGGCGTGGCAAGCCCCGCGCAGATCGCCGCAGCGGTCCATTCGTTCACCGCGCCCCGACCGGCCCGCACGCCGCAGCCACTACCAGGAATTCCGGTTGCCAGAATCAGGATGAATGCCGCCACCCGAGCTCTGTTGCGCCAGATGATGATCCGACCGACCCGGGAGTTCTACGGCTATGAGCTCGCCCAGAGCACCGGCTTGAGTACCGCGACGGTCGGACCTCGACTACGTCAGCTCGAGCATCTTGGCTGGATTACGAGCAGGACGGCAGACGCATACACCCCGGTGACACACGCCCCGCATCGCCGACGCGTCTATTTCCGATTCACGCGGCTACCGAGCCGCCACATACCAACTCGGTCTACCTGCACCCCGCAACTCACCGTCCCCAACCCGCCGTCATTGAAGGCCAATGGGCGAACATGCGCAACTTCGGGCACCATTTCCTCCAGTCACCACGGCCAGGTGCGGACGCAGCCTCGGCAGATAGTGGGCGGTACCCCTGAGCGCTACAGGCCGCACGCCGATTGTCCTTGGAAATCGTTGTGGAGGGCGATCTTTCGCGGGCACATCGCAGAACCGAACGTCCTCCCCGGAACCCTCGCCGACAAACGGTCCTGATGGCGCTCACCCGATTCCTCGGCCATTCACCGAATTTCCGGTAGTGCAAGCTTCGAACAAGCGAAAGATGCTCCAAGCTGGGAGAATTCCACCTTCCTTGGACCGAATACGCATTTGCAGGAGCACCGTTCTGGTGGGCAAGATCTGCGTCGTGGTACCCGTCGCTGAAAGTCGACGGGGAGAGTTCGGGTGTGATCTCGAAGGCCGGGCGGTGACGCTGCTGCGCACCGCGGAACAGGTCGGGTTGATGATCCGGTTGCTGTCGGACGTGTTGATTCCGTGGCGCAAACCTGGATCGATCCACGACCCGGGCCAAACCGTGGCAGATCTGGCCGTGGCGATCGCTGTCGGCCTTGGCTACGCGCCGATCTAGCGGTATTACGTTGTGAGCCAGTGGTTTCGGCATCATGGCCTGGGACCCGGCGGTGTCTCGACTCTTCACAACCCTGACTGCTGACGCGCCCGAGGCCCCTGCAGCGATCGGCGCCGCGCGCATCGGCGCCCGGGCGGTGTGGTTGCGGCGATCGAACGAATCGATGAGACGAAAGGCGGCCTCGAGGATCCCCCGGTACCGGATCCCATGGCCGGCCGGCACGATCAATGAGCCTGTCGTTCGGCGTCTTCTGCGATCCAGGCCGCGATTTGCGCGCGGGAGGTGAATCCGAGTTTGGTGAGGATGTGCTCGACGTGGCCCTGGGCGGTGCGTTGGGAGATCACCAGTTTGGCCGCGATCTGCTTGTTGCTGAAACCTTGCGCGATGAGATCCGCGACCTGACTCTCGCGCTTGGTAAGAGCCACGGCCGGGCCCGATGCGGGCACGGTGTCGGCAGGTTTCTCGCCGAGTGCATAAGCCACGGCATCGTCCATCCCCATCGCTCGGCCTTTGCGGAATGCCGCATCGAATCCGCGGGCGCCGAGAGCGGATCGCGTTGTCCGGACGCACTCGTCGTGATCGTCCACCATCGGCAAGATTGGCGAAGGGTTACCCATGGACCGCTGTAGTTCTTCCACGGCTCCCATCAGTACGGCTGCACGCTCGGCGTCATCGTTGGCGCCTGCAACCCAGGACAGCGTCTCGAGGCTCAGCGCGGCGATGAGCGGACTGTGCATTCGCCGGTTGACTCGCAATGCATCTTCGAGCAATTCGGCTGCCCGCGATGGTTCGCCTTGCTGCCAGGCGGCAACGCCCAGGCCCCACAAGGCGGTCGAGCGGAAGAGCGATTCGCCGCACGCTTCGGTGACGGAAAGTATCTTCCGGTGGCACTCGATCGCCTGTTCCGTATTCCCGGCCAGCGCGTACACCGAACCGAGCGCGGACAGGGCAGCAGCGTAAAGGAATCCTTGCCGATTCGAGTCGAGGATCCCGACAGCGCGTTCCAAAGAGGAGGCCGCCAGAGCAAGTTCACCGCGATAGATCGCCACGCCGGCGTCGGCGTAGGCGATCAGTGCCTGGGTCATCGGGGTGGGATCCTGTTCGGCGAGCGCGTGTCCCTCCTCGAGAAGGGCGGCAGCCGCCGATGAGTCGCCCTGCATCACTGCCACGATGCAGCCGGCATGAAGCGCTCTGACACGGTCGGGTACGGATTGGTGGGCAGGGTGGTCGAGGAGCAGGTCGATCCAGCGGCGACCTTCGCTGTACAGACCTCGGAAGGTCCAGAACATGAACAGTGCTGCGGCGGTCTGTAGTCCGGCTTCGGCTGCCTGCTCGGTGTCTTCGGCCAGGCTGTATTCGAGCGCCTCGCGCAGGTTGGGTTGTTCGCGTTCGAGCCTGGCGGTCCAGTAGGGCTGCCGGTCGCTGACCCATCCGGCCTCCGCCCCCAGCGCCAACTGCTGGTACCAGTCACGGTGCCGGCGACGTAGTTGCTGATCCTCGCCGGACTCCCGCAGCTTCTGCCTGCCGTAATCGCGAACGGTCTCCAACATCCGGAACCGCACGATGCGGTGTGACTCGTCTCGGATCAGGATCGACTTGTCCACCAGCGAGGACAGCACATCGACCGGATCCTCGGGAGCAAGGTCGACGCCGCACACCTGTTCGGCGGCGTCGAGTTCGAAGCCTCCGGCGAATATCGACAGCCTGGCCCACAACCGCTGCTCGGCCGGGGTGCACAATTCGTAGCTCCAGTCGACACACCATCGCAGGGTCTGCTGCCGGGTCGGCGCGGTGCGGCTGG
>NZ_JBHZCS010000076.1:14464-50028 GCF_042755705.1 Nocardia sp. NPDC059154 | reverse complement strand
CAGACGATTCACGAGTCACACCCAACCCGAAAAGCCAGCACCCACCCTTCCAGCCAGCCCCAGGCCAGCCACCCCAAACAATTACAGGCGATTCACCATGTCGGTCCGCGCATTGCCGGTCAGCGCCCGGTGGAACGCACGATCGTGATCACCTCGCACGACGCAGGCCCGGCAATTCGCCGAGCCTGATCATTTCCCTGTGGGCCTATCGGACCAGCATACGAACCGCACGGTGCTGGCAGACGGGCCGGACGTCATGATCCGGCCCGTGGGTACCCGGCAGCTGACCACATCCGTCCCGACGGGTACGGCTGTTGGGAACAGCACGGCCACGCCGTGCGGTTCTTCCTCGTCCTTCGATCGCCTCGAAGAACTGGGCATCGAACGCTGGCGAACCGCAGACCTTACGGGACGTCGTCAGCTCGACATTGCGGCAGCCACCCGTTGATCCGACACCTCAGCCGAGGATTCTCCCGCGGCAGCCTCGGCGTTTATCGCCCGCACCGTCAGGATCGAGAAGGTGATGATCCACACGAAGAACACGATCATCGGCACGTAGAACACCAGTACGCCGTTTTGTGAGAACGGGCCGGTTTTGAAGAACAGCAGCAGGCACGCTTCACACATGAAGAAGCTGGAGAAGATGTTCAGGTAGGCCGACCAGCGCGGGAACGGTGGCCGGGCGCTGGTATCCATCAGAATGCAAGCGGCCAAGGCGAGTTGGAACAGTGCGAACGGAGCGCCGGTGAAAAGCACACCCAGCCAACCGAGATCGTTGAACGCCTGAGTGACATCGGGGCTGGTCTCACCCGGGCGCCACGCGGCAGCGCCGAAGAAGAACCCGATGAACATCACCACCACGACCTCGCAGGCGACCGCGACCATCATGATGTTGAACAGGATCGGCCATTGGCGTTCACGGCGCCTGACCATCTGGATGATGCTGACGCTCCAGGTGGTGTACAGAATGCTGGAAAAGATGAAGATGACCGTCGCTACGCGGATGCGGGTGGTGTTGGCCAGGTATTCGGCGACCACTTTCGCGGCTGAGTCTGCCGCCGAGGGCGGCAAGATGTACTGGAAGTTCGCCACCACGGTTGCGGCGAACGGCCAGAAGAATGCGAACGCGAGTCCTGTGTAGGCGCAGAATTTGAGAACTCTCGGGCTGAAACCGTCAGCACGCATCGTGCACTCCCAACGTCGTTGAATTGAGGGTTGTCGTCAGACTGCCAGGGCGGCAGTGGAATTCGGAGACCTGAGCATCGACGCTATGGGGCGCCGTGATCAGATCGCGTTCGCGATGTTGTCGGGCCATGTGGCTTGCTGGGGTGTCGGTGGGCTCACCGTCCGACAGCGGTCTCATGAGCGACCTCTCAGGTCGTAATCGCCAATGCCGGAACGGATCTGACCGTCCGCAACCTCGGCCGGGCGAATGCGAAAGACTCAACATTTCAAGGGTTCACATGTCGCATCGGCTTACCTGGCTGTCATGGGTTGCGGGGAGGTCGGGGCATCGGCACCCCTGGTCCGGGGCAGGTGTGGCCGTCCGCCCCGGCGGCGCACATTTCATTGACCATGTAGGACGGGTAACCGGCCGGGAACGGATCCGAGTGCGTGGCGAACCATTGCTGCGGAACCATGTAGAGCAGCAGGAACGCCAGGTGGATGGCGCCGTAGATGGCGAAGAACTTAACCGCCTGCTTGCCTTTGGCGCCCAGCGCGAGCGTGTCGAGACCCCGCTCGACGACTGTCTGGCCCCTGTCGTTGCGGAAGTGGCTCAGGCACGCGATCGCGCCGAGCCCCAACCCGCCGAACAGCACCGTCTCCGACATCGGGATCTGGTAAGTGTGACCGGCGAACAAGGTGATCGCGCGGATCCCGCCCGGATAGGCATAGGCACCCGTGCGCAGCACCAGACCCTCCACGAACGTATCGGTGATCGTCAGGCCGACAAAGATGGTGGCGATGGTGCCGGCGATGCCCATGCGCGGCCAGCGTGCCTTTACTTTGCGCAACAGCCACAAGATCACGATCACCTGCGAGAACACCAGAGCCGTGTACGCGGGCGGGACGATGAGAAGCGGTTCGGGCAACTTGTTGGCGTTAGGACTCGTCCATGTCGGCCACGAACCGTTGGCCCAAGCACCTCGGTTGATCAGATGCGAGTTATAGAACAACGACACCGAGGTGTAGTTCATGCACAAGTCCCAGAAGAACACCATCGCCGCAGACAGGGCGATCATCGCGTCGGTGCTCAGACGTCCCTGCTTTCGCCACGGCCTGACAATCCAGACATAAAGCAACACCACCGCAGCTGCGGGCACACCGATCTGCAGCACGGTGAAGATCACCGACTGCCACTGCGGCAGCTTGTCCGGCCCCGGATCGGTGGAGGTGAAGTGCGGCCCGAAGACCCATCTGGCGAGCACGAAAACCTGGAAGGCCAGCAGCGCCACCCCCGCGAGGGCCCACCACAAGATGGGCCGCGGCGGAGCGGCCTGCGGGGCACGAAAGAGTTCGCCCGAGGGGGCGCGGACTCGTCCCCTGTTGATCGTCGCCACGGTGCCGTCCCTTCATCGCCGCCAGCTTCAGCTCCGCGCCCACCTAATCGACGCTAGTGCCACTAGCATTATGAGCCCGATTCTCTCAAAAATGCAAGCGTCACTAGCGTACGCGGCGTGATCGGCTCCAATGAGGCTAGTGCCACTAGCGTCGATGGCCGGACAATTCCGGCGTATCGCGTCAATTGACATGCACGACAGAACAATTAGCCGGACGCAGGGTGCATCGGTTGGTGGACCTGCGCTCAGTCGGGTCGGTCGGAGATGCCGTGGGTGATCAGCATGGCCATCTCTTGCATCAGGCGGGCCTGGCCGGGCGTGCGCACGCCGAGGGGGACGATCCAGTCTTCGAGAATCACCGAACCGATGATCATCGCGGCGACCGACATGATTGTTGCGGACGGGTCGAGATGGGGCAGGTGGCGGTCTTCGGCGATTTCGAGGCCGACGTCATGCACGGCGCGTAGGCCTTCGCGGATTCGGGTGCTGACGGCGACCGCAGACGCATGCAGGTCGTTGCCCGGGTCAGCGCGGGCCTCGATGAGTTCCTGGAACAGGAGGCGGTCGGTGCGCACGAGCTTGAACAGTCCCTCAACGAGTCGCTGCGCCATGTCCTGGACGGTGTTGTCGGCAGAGAACTGCCGCCAGGACGCGATCCAGCCATCGACGAACCGGTTGAAGGATTCCAAGATCGTCGTTTCGAACAGGCCAGCCTTCGAGCCGAAGTTGCGGAACAGCGTCGTCTCCGCGACGCCTGCGCGCAGGCAGATCTCCTTGGTCGTGGTGGCCCGATATCCGTTGGTGGCGAACAGTTCATGAGCCGCGGCCAGCGTCCTGGCCCGTCCGCTGTCGGTTGGACCTGTCCGCGCACGGAGATCTGGGTGCTGCATGGCAGCGGAGTCTAGTGGGTGTGCCCGTCGGTTCGTCGGGGCGAGCTACTCGCCAACCCGGCTCGATCCGCAAGCCCGGCAGTCGCCTCCACTCAGTTGCTGGATAGCAGCCGAAATTTTTTGCGACGCAGTGTCGCAGTTCGCCGAATGTCGGTAGGGTATGGGCGAACACACCAATTTCGCCGACCGGCCAGGTCAGGACGCGCCGGCACCACCTCTCAGACAGATGGCCAACTGTGACTGAGCAAACCCAACCACACCCCCACCGGCATGACTATGCACATACCCCGATGATCGTCGTCGGGTTCGATACCTCCCCGCCCAGCCAGCACGCGCTGGCGTACGCGGCCGGCGCGGCCCATCGCCTCCGCGCGAATCTGCTGGTCGCCCATATCACCTCACTCACCACCATGAACTGCCTGACGATGATGGCACCATTGTGCGCCGGTACGACGGCTGAATTTCAAGCAGATAGCATCATCACAGCGCACGCGATGGCCGCCGAAATCCTCGACGACACGCCGGTGCCCTGGTCGTTCACCGCGCGCCCGGGAGATGCCGCGATCGAGCTGGCCCGGTTGGCCGACGAGCACACGGCGGACAGCATCGTCGTCGGCCGCGCCAGCGCCTGGTACCACCGGCTGCTCGGCTCGGTATCGACCCGGCTGGTGCAGCGCGCGAAATGCCCGGTCACCGTCGTTCCATGACCACGCCCCACGCCAGATACCGTCATGACCGCGACCGATATCGATCGGTCACAATCCCTACACACGGCACCGGTGAACGGTTCCCACCGAGTGGTACTGATCAACTAGAGGTCAGCCAGAGCACATCGGCCTCGCGTACGTCTTGGATCTGCGCCGGCCCCCTGCGTGTCAGGCTGAGTCGAGTCCATTGGTTCAGAGTAAATCGGCCTGACGCGGGGCGAGATACGGATCGATATTTCATGACCAGCACGAGGGCCTCGAGGGTCAGCGACCACAATGGCGCATGGGTTCTGTGGGGCCGCTCTGCCGGGGCAACGCCTCCGCAGCGGTCGGGGCGCGGTCGGCGATCGATCCGGCCGACAAGCTGAGCCCGCTGGAAAGCGACGCCGAATCCTGGAGGTCCTCAACAGCTCTCGGTCTGTCGATCTGGCCCTGTTGCAGGCCTATGCCCAGTGAACTGATGAAGGAGATCTTCGGCCACGGCATCCCACAGGTCGTGCACGCGGATCGGGGCACCTCGATGACCAGCAAAACCGTCGCTGCGCTGCTCGCCGATCTCGAGGTCACCCACTCACACTCGAGGCCGCGGGTGTCCAACGACAACCCCTATTCCGAAGTCGGCGCAACTTCCCCGGACGGCAGCCGGGCTGCGTGGACATTGGGGGGCCGAAAGTTCGTCGGCAAGGAACTCCGAGCTGTGGTTGATGCGGTGCGCCAGCTGCCCATGCCGCCGGCGCACCGCACAGGTTCACCGGGCGAAAGTCCGCACCATGGTGCGGAAGGCGTCCTCGCTGTCCGCCTGAGCGATCGGCGGGACGTAGGGGGTGTGGAGGACGATGTGGGGCAACACTCCGTCGTACTCGGCGAGTTGTTCACATGCCTCGTCCGGAGTACCCACGATCGAGAAGCGACGCACCAATTCGTCCGACACGGCCGTCTCCAGCGCGGCGGGTCCTTCCTCGAACAATTTCTTGACGACATAGTCTCGGTCTTCCGTCAACCCCATGAACTCGATCGGAGTGGCGGAGACCGGGAAGGCCGCGTAATTACCGACGTTGATGCGGGCTCGACGGATGGCTTCTTTACGATCGCTGGAGACGCTGCACAGCACCAAGGCTGTCACATCGACTTCGGCCGGGTTGCGCCCCGATTTCTCGGCCCCTTTGGTGATGTTGGGCAGGACGTGGCCGGTGATGAACTCCGGGGTGACGAAGTAGGTCAGTACACCATCGGCTACCTCCCCCGCCATTTGCAGCATCCGCTCCTTCAAGCAACCCAGATAGATCGGAATGTCAGGCCGTTCGAGCTCCCGCACACCCCACGGATTGATCAAAGGGGTCTCGAAGTTGTAGAACTGTCCCTGATAGTGCGCCGGCTCGCCGTCGGTGAAGTGCCGCCACACGAGTCGCAAAATCTCGATGTACTCCCGCATACGCGGCAGCGCGTGACTGACATCGCCGCCGTTGAATGCATCCGTCCAGCTCGCTGCTCCGGTGCTCAACCCGAGAATCGCTCGACCGCACGATAATTCGTCGACGTCGGCGACAGCGTTGGCCATCTCGAACGGGGTTCGGCTGATCGCGGTCGCCAGCCCGGTGCCGAGTTTGACATTCTCGGTGGCGCGAGCGTTGAGCGCGTGCGCGATGAACGGATTTCGGAAGAATTCGTAGTCCCATACCGAGTCGAATCCCGCCTCGTCCGCGAGCGCGGCGAGTTCGGAAAGCTTGGTATAGGGCTGGTTCAGCATAGGTAGCGACACTCCGAGGCGGCTTCTCGTTACAGTCACGATTGTCCCTTTCTGGTTTCGATTTCCAACGCTTTCCAATACCGCGCGGACTATCCGGCCGGAACAGCCGAATGCTCGTCCTGGTGTTCTTCCGTTGCTTGCCGCAGGATGCCGCGGTGCATCAGATAGGTCATGCAGGAGATCCAGATCACGAACATCCCGATTGGCAGGTAGAAGCCGATCAACCCGTTCCATGCGAACGGCCCGCGCTTGAAGAACACGGCGAGACCGCCACCGGACCCGGACAGGGCGATCCACAGGCAGACGTAACCGAACCAGCGCGGCCAGATCGGATTCGGACTGCGGTCGCAGAAGGAAGCGATCGCGATGCAAGCCATCTGCAGGACGTAGCCGGGAAATACCATGACGAAGATCAACCAGCCGGCGTCGTGGAGCAGACGCACTGTCGAGGGCTCCAACTCCGCTCGGAAGGACGCGATCAGCCACAGCATGCTGCACATCACGAAGTACACCTGCAACAGGACAGCCGCGCCGAACTGAATCAGCGCCAGCACCGGCATGCGGCCGCGCTCGATCCGGGCAATCTGCTTACTGATCACCGCCCAGAAGGGGAAGAGCAGGAACGAGGCGACCATGGCGCCGAGCTGCCCTACGCGAATAGCCGCTCGATGGGAGTTGTACAACGCGGCGACCTGGTCCACGCTCCACGACGGCGCTTGCGGGGGAACCCATCGTGCAACACCCAAGAAAAACACTAGGTAGACCACGACGAATGCGAGACCCGACCAGAGACAGATCAGCTGAATCTTGGTATCTATCGAGCTGCGAATTCTGTTGTCACTCTTGTTTTCGACAGTCATTATCACTCCTGCATTCAGCGAGAGAACTTTTGTGTCAGCTGGGCACCGGGTATCCACCGCCGACGATCCCCGGACTTCGACAGGTAGCGCGCCGCGCGCTTCGACGACAATCGGCCCGGCAATCCGGTAACGCCGCCACCCGGATGCGAGCCCGAGCCGCCGAGGAACAGCCCCTCCACCGGGGTCCGGTAGGAACCCAATCCCCAGGCCGGCCGCAGCGGTCCGCTCCGTAGCAAGCCGAAGTCGATGTGGAACAAACTGCCGCCGCCGGTGGTGCGAGCCCGGCGTGCGCGCTCGTCGGGCGTTTCGACACGTGACGCGAACGTCAGTGTGTCGAGGCCGTCGATAAACCGCCCGGCCTGATGAAGAGTCCGCTTGACCATTTCGTCACGAACAGCCGGCCAACCCTCGAGCGGCTCCCGCGGCACGGCAGCGGGATACAGGTACACCACATCCTGGCCCCGGGGCGCCAGAGAAGGGTCCCAACCGGATGGGGTAGCTGCCCAGACCAGCGGTGTCGTCGGCAGCACGCCCCGACGAGAGGCGGCAAACGATTCCATCGTTTCTTCAGCAGTACCGAGCATGAGCAACGGCTTACGGAGATCGAGTCCGTCCGGACGCGCATGCGATGGGAAGCTGATCTGCCCTGACAACGCCAAATCGATCTTCATTACGTCGCAGCCCGATGCGTTGCTGGGCATATATGACGCACGTACACGCGTGCGGTGGTCGATGTCGCCCAGCGAAAGCAGTTCGCCCAGCGTCTGCTTGGGATCGCATGTTGTCAGCACGACACGCGACCGCAGCCCACGGCCGTCTGCGAGCCGGACGCCCTGGACTGCGCCTCCGCTCACCGCGATCTCCTCCACCGGAGTACCGGTGAAAACGGTCCCCCCGGCGGACTCGAAGACCCGGGCCAATGCGGTCACAAAGTTCTGCATGCCGCCACGGACCCGGCTCGAACCGACCCTGTGCAGGATCCCCGCTACCAGTGCGGCCAAGCCACTACCGTCGGCGTCGGGAGGAGCCGAGCCGGCCGCCAGACCCAATACGGCAGCGATGGTCGCCGGATGTGTGAAGTACTCGTGCACCAGCGCTTCCGCGCTCGACAGCGAGAACGCGATGATGTCATCGACGTTCTTGTGATGACGACCGAGCCCGCGCAGAGAGCGAGCGATTTCCCTCGGGTCGGGCCGCATGAGATCTGTCCGCATCCACGGCACACCGATCTCCAGGATCCCATCGAGCACTTCGACGAACCGAGCGTAGCTATCGGCGTCGGAGCGACTGAACCGCGCGATGTCATCGATGGTGCGAGCAGGGTCGCGCCAGAACATCACGCTCTCGCCCGTGGGATGAAGATAGCCGTACGGCGGATCGGCCTCGATCAGTGACAACCCGTGCGAGGTCAGGCCCAGCTCCTCCACGATCGAAGTGCTGCGGATCATCATGAAGTCCAGAGCGGCCGGGTGGACAACGTGCTCGGGAGCCTCCGGAATGTAAGGACCCGAGGTACTCAGCCCCCCGAGTTGCTCCGCGGCCTCCACCAGGGCTACCTCGTACCCGTCACGAGCCAGGTAGCAAGCGGCGATGAGGCCGTTGTGCCCTCCTCCTACGACGACAGCGTCGAAGTCCATCTTCATCTGCACCTATCGATAGCGACGTGGTCGAGCGATGTGGTCGCGACCACATTCGCACGCCAGAGTCGCGCAGTCAAGCGCTACTAGTCAATTTGTGTAGTGCCGCTCTTTAAGGAGGCGTGTTAACATCGCTCGATGCGGGACGGGATTGCACTCCGACGATCGTCGGAGGAGGTGCGCGAACGACTCCTTCAAGCAGCCAGAGAGGCTTTCGCCGACATCGGGTACAGCGCCAAGACGAAGGACATCGCTCGTCAGGCTGGTGTGTCCGAGTCGCTCATCTATACCCAGTTCGGCTCGAAATCGGAACTGTTCCGCGTCGCCGTAGTCTCGACATTCACTGATGCAATCGAGGACTGGGTTACACGATGGGAGGGCACAGTCGTCGAGGCCGACATCGCGGCAATGGCAGATAGCTATGTCCGCGCCGTCTACGATGTGGCCCGGACCCATCGCCATCTTCTTCGCGAACTGATGACTCTCCCGCAACACGCCGATCCAACGTTTGCGACTCTCGCCAAAGAAGTAAGTCGTCGATTCGCCAATTCACTTGGTCGGGTACAACGAGTGGTACGACTGGGCGCCATGGCTCGTGGCTACCCGCTCGATGATTCCGTCTCCCTCGCTGTCGCCACCGCGATGATCGTTTCCACCGCCGTCTACGATGACTGGTTTCTGTCGGATGAAATCAAGGGAGCATCGCCAGACCGACTGATGAATGAAATCGTCTCCCTGTGCTTGTACGGCATCACTGGTCGCCCGGCCACCGACTGAGTGTCCTGCACCTGAAATCAGTTGCATCAGTCGGCGATCGGGCGCCACAACTACACCACGGTCCCGGCCGCGACGAGGTCCCCGCTGGATCGGTTACCGCCCGAACGTCTGCTTGACCGGCATACGGAATCCTGGCGTACCTGGGCACGGCCCATAGGTGGTGGGCTGGTCCGGCCGAACGCTGCACAGGTCGTTGATGAGGTGCCCGGGGTAGTCCGCCGGATAAGGCGACGAGTGGAGGCCGGCCGGGATCTGTACCAGCAGCAGAACCCACATGGACATAGCGAAGATCGCCGTGGTCGACAATATGCGGACGGCAGTTCGCCAACCCGTGCCGAAGCCTTCGACTCCGCGTTCGACTACGGTCTGGCCCTTGTCGTTCTTGAAGAAGCGCACACAGGCGAATGTCGTAAAGACAACGCCCGTCGTCAGATATTCCGCCCAGGGGTAACGGTGGCCGTTACCGAACAGGGCGAAAGTGTTCGGAGCACCCGGTAGGGCCCACAGGTGGGAAAGGAAGGCGGGAGCCTCGAGAACCATGCCGAGCACCGTGCCGAACGCATAGGAGAAGGCCAGCAAGGCGAGATTGCTGATCTGCGGCCGAACCCGTTTTGCCCAGGACATCGCGGCGTTGAGAACCATTGCGAAGGCGAGGAGACCGAACGGGTAGATGAACATGATGAAGACCGGCTGCGGCATTTGGCTCGCGGTGGGGTTGACAACTCCCGGCGCATACCCGGTCCACGTGTTCAGATTCAGCCATTGCGAGCTGTACATGAAGTTCGGCTGCATCCAGTTGACCATCGGATCCCAGAACAGGGTGAAGAACCCGGCGATAACCATGACCGCGTCGAAGACCAGTCTCCGCTCGCGCAGGCAAGCCCGCACGATGTGGACCGACACGGCCACAACAGCGACGAGCATGATCATCTCGTAGGCCCGGGCCACCCACCATGAGACATCGTGCGGATCCCGGTGTCCGGTAATTTGAGCAGGCCCGGCGGCGAGCCAAGCTCCCCACGTCCACAAGGCGTAGCCCACGACGAGGGCTCCGATAACCGCGAGTATGACCGCACCCGGCACCTCGCGCGGACGTGCTGTGCCGGCAGATTGCGGTGTCGGCGTGGTCTGCAAAGTCGTCACTGGTCCTCCTAGCGGACAACTCGGCCCGGGCGCGTGGCCCGGATGATGAACATCGAGTGCCTCCGAATCAGCGTGCGGCGCAGCCGGATTCGGACCGTTCTTCGAGCGCGGTACGGGCGGCCAGCCGCCCGGGCCAACCGCTGACGCCACCGCCGGGATGGGTGCCGGCACCCGCCAGATAGAACCCCGGCACCGAAGTCCGGTATCCACCCAAACCCCGCGCGGGACGGTTCATCGCCAGTCGAAGCGGCGTCATGTCTACGTGGAAGTAGGTGCCTCGCGGAGCGTTGTACCGTTCCTCGAAATCTGCCGGGCACATGACAACTCGCCCGATCTCAGCGTCCAGACCACCCATGTACCGCCGGACCGAGCCGAGCACGGTTTCGGTGAACGCCTCCTTGTTCGCGGGCCAGCCGCCGACGGGTTCGGCCGGAACATTCGATGCGAGATACAAGACGTCCTGGCCGTCGGGTGCGAGCGATCGGTCACTCGCCGACAAAATCGCCATGTACACCGGGGGTGACGGAAGAGTGGCGCCCTTCTTGATCTGGCGGAGCTGGGCGATCTGGTCTTCGAATGTGCCGGTCATCAGTGCAGTACGGCGAATGTCCGCGTCGTCGCGCAGCTTTCGGCGGGCCTCTGCGGCCGGGTAGCCGACTCGGGCGGACACGGCCATGTCGATCTTGAACGTCGCCGAGTTGTTGGCATTGGCGGGGAGCATCGCAACCTTGGCCCGCGTGGCCGAGTCGAGCACACCGTCGTCGAGCAGTTTGCCCAGCGCGATCTGTGGCGCGCACGTCGCGAGAACACCGTGCTCGGCGAACAACTCCGTGCCGTCGGCCAGGCGCACTCCGCGTGCGCCGTGCTCGTCCGCGAGGATCCGCTCGACGGCGGTACCCGTACGAATCTCGCCCTTGTGCGCCGCCAGATGCCCGGCGAAGGCATTCATCAAGCCACCCATGCCGCCGCGAGGGCGCATCACCCCCGGTTTGCGGTGGACCGCGGCAAGCCCGACGCAATAGAAGCCGCCTCCGTCGAGATCGATCGGGCCGATCATGCTCGCCCAATAGGTGCACAAGGCCCGCATCTGGTCGCTTTCGAAAGTCTCCGCGACCATTTCGACGAGATTCGTGGTCAAGATCTGGCCCAACGTCCGGCGCAGCCTTCGGCTGGGCGCCAGCTGCAGCAGCTTGCGCACCAGCTCCTTCTTCGGAAGCCGCGCCGGATGGCTGGTCATCACGGCTTGCTGCGCATCCAGGATCCAGTCGAGCGTGGGGCGCAGCTCCGCGTATGCTCGCGCATCCTGGGGCGAGAAGTATCGGATGTCGGCCAGAGTCCGCTCATAATCGTGAAACAGCAGCAGCGTCTCGCCATCCTCACCGATCCAGCCGTACGGATGATCCAGCCGAGTCGCCGAGTAGCCATATCGAGCCAACCCCAGATCCGCGGCCAGCGATGTGGACGACATGAACATGTCGTCCATGGCCCCGAGACTGAGCACATGTTCAGGGGCCTCGGATAAGTAGGGGAAGCTCGCCGACAGCCCGCCGATGATGGACAGCTGCTCGACGACCAGCACCGACGCCCCGGCCTCTGCCAATGTGCAGGCCGCGCTCAATCCATTGTGCCCTGCACCGATGACGATGTAATCCCAACTGGGGACGCCCATTTCAATCCTTACTGAGGTATTCGACGGCCTCTGGCGAGCCCGGCCCGGCGAGCCTCGAAGACTCGCCGACCGCAGGCTCCGTGTCATGGAGCGGGGCTCAGGCGCTCACTGTCGTGGGCTTCGTGGCCGCCGCGACTGGTCGCAGATCGCGGATGCAGGCGGCCTTGGACATCAGCCACACGTACAGAAGGCTGATGGCGACGGTCGCGAGCGTCGCGATACTGGTCAGGAGCTTGTTGTCGGTGCTGGGGATGGCGATGAAGACCGGAGTGGCCGCCGAACCGTGCACGCCGAACAGCACCAGCGGAGCCAGCGGAATGAACAGCAGGGATTGCAGGTCATTGGTGAAGATGTGCTTCTTCAGCAGATGGAAGATCACCGCCATGCCCACCACGACCATGGCGTTGGCGAACCACCAGAACATCGGCAGGCCGGTGAAGTTGAAGGCCTGGTTGTCGCCGTAGTAGTACCACCAGCGAAGCCCGTGAACGTTGGCGAACGCCGGCTCGAACGCGGCGCAGACGACCACAACCACGGCGTAGTAGGCAGCGAATGCCTTCGGCGTCATGCCTCGATCCAGCCGCTGAATCAGGTCGGGCACCGCGTAGGAGAAATAGAACATGTAGATGAACCACGTCGACCACGGCACGTGTTGGCCGAAGTAGGTCAGCATCTCGTGCTGGCCCGGTCCGGTCGGGTAGGCGCAGTGGGCGAGCAGGTTGTTCAGCGGCTCGTAGAAGACCAGCAGCATGGATCCACCGAACACCGCGACCGGCCAGATCGTGCGCCGACGCCGCGCCACCTGGACGCAATACAGCAGCGAGACCAGGGCCAGACCGCCGAATATGAGGTCGGCCGCTAGGACCTGACCGGAACCAATCGAATAGATGGGGTACTTGGCATCCATGCCAGATCTCCTCCAGTGTGACGACATACACACCATTACGTCGCACCGATCATGACCGAGACGACAAAACGTGTCAACTGTCGGCTTGCAGCGTCGGCTCGACTTTGCGGCGTCGGTTGTCAGGTAAGAGCAGGCCGTCGGCCGTCGCGACGACACGCGATCGGCGGCCGCGTCGGCTGTACTGTGTTGCCGTGGCACAACCGGCATTCCGCAACTCGAACTCGGCGACCATCGAGCGCATCGTCCATTCGGCGCGCGAGTGCTTCATGCACAAGGGCGTCCGGAGCACGCGGATCGCGGACATCGCAGCGGGAGCGGGGATGGTGCGGCAAACGGTGTACGACTCGGTGTCCGGCCGCGACGAAATCCTCGACTTGGCCATGATCGCTCGCGCCCGGGAACTGGCGGATGTCGTGCGAGCCAGGCACCTCAACCCGCGCGCCTCGGTGACCGATCAGATCGTCGAACGACTGGCCACGATGATCGAAACCGTGCGTGGTGACGTCGAATTCAGGCACCTCAGCGACGCCGTTCCACCGGATCACGCGTTTCGGCTCCTCACCGGCCCCTCTGCGTTGACCGCGGTGACAACGGATCTGGTAGCGCCGCTGTTCGGTCACGCACGGACCGAGGGTCTACTGCGCACAGATGTGGACATCGACGAGTTGGCCGGGTGGGTTCAAATGGTCCTCGCCCCACTCATGGTCCGCGAAGATCTGACCCCACCGGCCCTGCGCCGGATACTGCGGCTGTTCATCCTTCCAGCCCTGGTCGACCAGCGCACCTGAGAACTGCCGCCTCTCCGCAGACTGCGACCAGCGCCGCGGATCATCGGAACTACGACCGTCATCTCACCCGAGCCGGACGACATTATCCTCTATTTGTCGTGTTGCGCCGCATCCAGGGCCTCGGAAACGACATTATCTGTATGATGTCGCCAGCGGCATGATTGCCTCCTGCGGCCCGACGAACGGACGAGGGTGCGAATGCCTGATGACTACGTCGCCGAAGGCTCCGACGCAGCGGCGCCCAGGCCGTCATCGTCCACGTGGAAACGCCACACCCAGAAGTGGGTATCTGTAGCGAGGTATGCCTGTGAGTAGAGTGACCGCTCGCCGGAAGACGCTGCGCATCACACCCAGCGGGCACATCGAGCGCCCGGATACCCTCGCCGTCGAGGAACCGCTCGAACTGCGCGTCGACGGGCAACCGCTGACCGTCACCATGCGCACGCCCGGCAACGACATCGACCTCGCGCACGGATTCCTGTTCAGCGAGAACATCATCGGCGCCCGCGAGGACATCGTCTCCGCACGCTACTGTGCGGGCACCGACACCGACGGACACAACACCTACAACGTCCTCGACATCCAGTTACGCACTCCCACACCGATACCCACCCGCAACTTCCTCACCACCAGCGCCTGCGGACTGTGCGGCAAAACCGCCCTCGACGAGGTCCGCACCCGCACCCGATACCCACTGCCCGCCGCCGGACCGACCGTCGACGCCGACGTACTCGCCGAACTGCCCGACGAACTACGCTCGCGCCAAAGGGTTTTCGACGCAACCGGCGGCCTGCACGCGGCCGGGCTGTTCACCACCGGCGGCACCGCCCTCGCCGTCCGCGAGGACATCGGCCGCCACAACGCCGTCGACAAGGTCATCGGCTGGGCCCTGCGCGAAGACCGCCTCCCCGCCCACGACCTCATCCTCGTCGTCAGCGGCCGCGCCTCCTTCGAACTGGTCCAGAAAGCCGTCATGGCCGGCATCCCTCTCCTCGCCGCCGTCTCCGCCCCGAGTTCCCTGGCCGTCGACCTCGCCACCGAATCCGGCCTCACCCTGGCCGGCTTCCTCCGCGGCAACACCATGAACATCTACACCGGACCGGACCGAATCACCCGAAAGAAGCACTGACGAGCTGACGCGGTTCATCACCTCAGGGGTAGTGGGAGCCACGACGTGAATACGAAGAGAGAACGGCAGAGGGTGCTCTTCCTCCCGCTAGACGCTCAGTTCAGCTGCCCGAAGTTACGCAGTCAACAAGCGCTGCCGCATATCCGATACCTGGCCATCGGTGATATTACATGCCGAGAGGTACGCGTTTATTGATCCGAACTCAGCCTTTGCGACGGCGCACGCGGCCCCTAGATACTCGACGTCGACCCCATACAGGTGCGTCCTCGCTTTGTCATCGGGCACGCCATATACCGCTGACATGCGATTCGCCAGCGCGGCAATTCCGTTATTGCTCAGTTCGTAGTCGCGATAAATGTCGTCTCGTACCACTCCGAGCGCGGAGAGAACGACCGCGATCACCCAACCGGTTCTGTCCTTGCCGGCAGCGCAGTGCACGAGGACGCTCGACCGCGGGCGGCGGCGATCGGACAAGATTTCGATGATCGCGGCGACCGCGGCCTGCGCGCCCGCCGAGACGGGCATCGAAGAATAGATGCTGCACATGTACCCAGTTGGATCCGCGGCAATCTGTTCAGCAAATTCGTGTGGCGCGAACCCGGCCGAAGTCAGGTTGAAGGGCATCGAATGAACGCGGACTCCGTCGGGAAGCCGGTCTGCGCCATGGCGTTCCACCTCAGCGAGGTCTCTCAAGTCGAAGACGTCGGTAATGCCCAAACTCGTCAGAGCAATCTGACCATCGTCATCGAGACGACTCAGCTCCGAACTGCGGAAGAGACGACCGGGCTGCACCCGCCGACCATCCTTTGTCCGCAAGCCCGAAACCTCACGGAAATTCCATGCACCAGAAAGCATATTGGCAGCCTATTCGCTATGCGGTCAGCAGTGACTGCCGCGTCGACAACAGTCGAACCCTCGACACCGGTACGCGAGATCGGTCATCTTCATTTCCGATCCACACCTGGGCGGAGCCATGCCGCAGAGGCAGTCCTGACGATACTAGCAATCTCAATAATTACTGCGCGGCGGCCCCTGTGTATCGCTACCTCGCGAAACCGGCCGCCAGGCTGCGCAATCCACGATCGAGCACGTCGGACAGGTCCGAATCCGGGACGGCGAGCCAGTGCTCGTAGGCGGCCACCGCGACACCGAGGGTGGCATGCCCGATGGTCTGCGGCAAAAGGTCGTGGACCGGGACGCCGAGCCGTTGCCCGACGAACTCCGCCACCACGGCACGCCACTCGGCGTAGCGCAACGTCGAATGGGCCTGCAGGGCGGGAACTCCCAGGATCAACTCCATACGTTTGCGATGCCAGGGCACCTGCGCGCGGTCGAACCGATTGAAGTCCACCACCACATCTCGGATGGCCTCCATGATCGGCTGGTCGACCGGGCACTGCGCGAACCGCTCGCGCATCACCTGCAGCTGTTCGCTGAAGCTGCCCCACACGACATCGTTTTTAGACTCGAAGTATCGAAAAAAGGTGCGCCTGCTGATGCCGACCGCAGCAGCAATGTCGTCGACCGCGGTCGCATCGAACCCACGCCGCTCGAACAGCTCGAATGCGGCCTTCTCCAGCTCTGCCGCGCTGGTCGAGGGGCGTCTCCCCCGCTTGCCGGGGTGGCCGACGCGCCCCTGTCCGGGTAGTTGTGCAGTCATAGCCCTTCCATTTTGACACCTGGTGCCATTATGCTGGCAGTCACACATCATCAGCCGAACCCGAACCGGGTCCCTCGGCAAAGCCCCTGCTCCAAACCGGTGGGCTCGTTCCCCCGAAGTCGAACAAGGATGTTCCATGGCAAGTACGAAAGATTGGTTCGAGTCGGTCGCCGAGGCGCAGCGCCGCGCGAAGAAGCGAGTGCCCAAGGCGGTGTACACCGCACTGCTCGCCGGCTCGGAAGCCGGCGTCACGCTCGACGATAACGCCGCAGCCTTCGCCGAACTCGGATTCCGGCCGCACATCGCCGACCTCCCTGCTACTCGTGACCTTTCCACAACCGTACTCGGACAACAGATCTCACTACCCGTCATCTGCTCTCCGACCGGTGTGCAGGCCGTCGACCCGGCCGGCGAAATCGGCGTCGCCCGCGCTGCGGCCAGTTCGGGCACCGCGCTCGGTCTGTCGTCCTTCGGTTCCAAGCCGATCGAAGATGTTGTCGCAGCAAACGAGAAGACGTTCTTCCAGGTCTACTGGCTCGGCAGCAGAGAGGCGATGACCGCACGGCTGGAGCGGGCCCGAAACGCCGGAGCCAAAGGGCTGATCGTGACGCTGGACTGGGTGTTCGCCACCGCGCGCGACTGGGGCAGCCCCGCACTGCCCGAACGCATCGATTTCAAGACCGCGTTGACCTTCGCGCCCCAGGTGCTGGTCAAGCCGGGCTGGCTGCTCCGGTTCGCTCGCTCGGGAAAACTCCCCGATCTGTCCACGCCGAACCTCGTTGCGCGCGGCCAGCGCGGTCCCACCTTCTTCGGCGCCTATGGTGAATGGATGGGTACCCCGCCGCCTACCTGGGACGACCTGGCCTGGCTCCGCCAGCAATGGGACGGTCCGTTCATGATCAAGGGCATCGGGCGGCCCGACGACGCGAAGCGGGCGGTCGACATCGGAGCCACCGCGATCTCTGTCTCCAACCACGGCGGCAACAACCTCGACTCCACTCCCGCAGCGATCCGCCTGCTGCCGAGTGTCGCCAACGCAGTCGGCGATGAGGTCGAGATCCTGTTCGACGGCGGCATCCGCCGCGGCAGCGATGTGGTCAAGGCGCTGGCTCTGGGCGCCCGGGCGGTGATGATCGGCCGCCCCTACCTGTGGGGCATGGCGGCGGGAGGTGAGCGCGGCGTGCACAACGTGCTCGAGGTGCTGCGCCAGGGCATCGACTCCGCTCTCTACGGGCTCGGTCACTCCTCCATCCACGACCTCTCGCCGGCCGACATTGTCATCCCGGACGGATTCACCCGAGGTCTGTGATGCCTGTTGCGATCGTCACCGGCGCGGCCCGCGGCATCGGCGCCGCGACCGTACACCGGCTCGCGAACAATGGCTGGCAGGTCGTCGCGGTCGACCGGTGCGCCGACGATCCCCGGGTCGCCTACCCGTTGGCGACCCGGGAACAGCTGGCCGCCGTCGCCGCGAAGCACAGCGGTGCCGTCATCGATGTGGTCGCCGACGTTCGTGATCTGCCCGCGCTGATCGATGCCGTAGCTCTCGCCGAAGAACGGTTCGGCCCGCTCGACGCGGCAGTCGCGGCAGCAGCCGTCATGGCCGGAGGACGTGCTCTGTGGGAAACCCCGGCCGAGGATTGGGAGCCACTGTTCGATGTCGGGGTGTACGGCGTGGCCAATTTGGTCCGTGCCTCGGTGCCGGCCATGCTGCGCCGGCCCGAACCCCGGAGCGGCCGGTTCGTCGCGCTGGCCTCGGCCGCCGCCCACCACGGCATGTGGCACCTGGCCGGCTACAACGCCGCGAAACATGCGGTCGTCGGCCTGATCAAAGGACTCGCACACGATTTGAGAGGTACCGGCATCACAGCCACGGCCGTCTCCCCCGGTTCCACCCGAACCGACATGCTCGCCGAATCCGCGCGCATCTACGGCCTCGAATCGATCGACTCGTTCGCCGGGCGCCATCTCATCGACCGCACACTGGAACCTGACGAGGTGGCGGCGGCTGTTGCGTGGCTGTGTTCACCGGAAGCCGCAGTGATCACCGGCAGCATCGTTCATGCCGACGGCGGGTTCACACCATGACGACCGTGGTGCTCGACTCGGGGGTGCGGCGATATCGCGATGGCCGGGTGCTACTCGGCGGCTCCCCGACGCGGCTGCTCCGGCTCGGCGAGCGGGGCGTCCGCCAGGTGGAGCGCTGGCTCGCTGGGATGCCCGTCGGCAACGATGCCGGCGAACGCGCACTGGCCCAGCGGCTCATCGACGCCGGCATCGTACATCCGGTGGCCGGCCCCGGACCGACCACCGCCGACGACGTCAGCCTGGTAGTTCCGGTCAAGGACAACCCGCGCGGCGTCGCCCGTCTGCTTACCGTCGCAGGTGAGTTCGCCGAGAAAATTGTCGTGGACGACGGGTCGGCGATCCCGGTCATGGATGCCCGTATCCGGCACTCCGTACCGCGCGGGCCGGCCGCGGCCCGGAACTCCGGGTTGCGCTGCGCCGATACTCCGCTGATCGCATTCCTGGATTCGGACACCATTCCCGAGCCCGGCTGGTTGGCGTCGGTGCTGCCCCTCTTCGATGATCCCCGGGTCGCCGCGGTCGCCCCTCGTATCCGGTCCCTGCCCCATGGACCGCTCGGTCGGTACGAAGTCGATCACGGCAGCCTCGACATGGGCCCGAACCCTGCAGTGGTGCGCGCCGGCGGTCGAGTCCGCTATGTCCCCTCGACCGCCCTCGTCGTGCGCCGAGACGTACTCCTGGCGGTCGGCGGGTTCGACGAGAGCCTGCGGTTCGGCGAGGATGTCGATCTGATCTGGCGGCTCATCGAATCCGGGAATGTCGTTCGGTACCAACCGGATTCGACGGTATGGCACGAGCCGCGCGAGACAGTGGGCGCATGGCTGCGCCAACGGTTCGACTACGGCACATCCGCCGCTCCCCTCTCCCTCCGCCATCGCGGACAACTGGCCTGTGCCGTCCTGTCGCGACCGCAAGCCGCCCAGGCACTCCTGGTCACGGCACGCCGGCCGGCGACTGCCGCCGCCGTGGTGACAGTTGCTTCCGGATCCCTCGCACAGCAGCTCCACCGGCGCGGTGTGCCGCCTGGCACCGCCCTCGCACTGGCGGGCGGGGCGCAGCTCGCAGCGATCAAACAACTCGCCGACGCCGCGCGCCGAGTCTGGTGGCCGCTCCTCTTGTGTACCCGCCGCGGCAGAGCAGTTTTCGCCGCAGCACTGGCCCCCATAGCCGTCGAGTGCATCCGGAACGCCCATGGACCACGATGGGCCGCGCTCCGCCTCGCCGACGATCTCGCCTATGCCCTCGGGGTTTGGGCCGGATGTGCCCGCCACCGCACCGTCGCACCGTTACTGCCGCAGCTGAGATCGGGGTCGAAACAGTGAATCTCGGCAGCGCGCGCGCACCGGACCTGGCGGACAATGCCGATCGACTCGTGCTCGCGATCCCACTCGGCGCGACCGAACAGCACGGTCCACATCTACCGCTGGACACAGACACGGCCATCGCGTCCGAGCTGTGTCGGCGCCTCGCGGCGCGCGCGCCCAATATCGCTGTCGCTCCGGCAATTCCGTACGGATCCAGCGGTGAACATGCCGCCTTTCCCGGCACGCTGTCCATCGGCCGAGAAGCTGTCGAACTACTGCTCGTCGAATTGATCCGCTCCGCCGACGCATTCGCCGGAGTCGTGCTCGTCAACGGCCACGGCGGCAACCTCGAACCGTTGCGTTCGGCGGTCACGATCGCGCGTTCGGAGGGACGCCGGGTGATGGCGTGGGTGCCGACCGGCGACGCCAGTGACAGTCACGCCGGCCACATCGAGACCTCGGTGATGCTGCACCTGCGCCCCCGCGATGTCGCCATGGATCGCGCAGCAGCGGGCAATGTCCAGCCGCTCGCGCTCTTGATGGACGAACTGCGCGCCCACGGCGTGTCTTCGGTGAGTCCGAATGGTGTGCTCGGCGATCCCACTCGCGCGCGAGCCGAGGACGGCGAGCGGATCCTGGCGAGGTGGACCGACATTCTCGTATCGGCCACGGTCGAATGGATCGAGCGGGAACTCCGCTGAGCCCCATCTCGATCCGACTGTGCCGCAGCGCCTTTCAGCGCAACAGAGGCGTGATGCATGATGTCGTTCACCAACTTCGGACGACCGAACTCGATGACGGTGACGCCGTCACCGACCCGCACGTCGAACGCTCGCTCCAGGAGCGCCGCCCTACCGTGTGAACGATCGTCTCCGCCATCACAGATCCGACACCGTGAGAACCATGAAGGCCATTGGCAGCCGGGCACTCGGGCGGTTTCTGCCGCGCCGGGCCGATCGCTCCGGTGGCGCGAACGATCGGTCCTTACACTGGGGTGGTGAATCGCGAAGAGAAGATCCTCGAGGCAGCCGAAAAGCTGTTCTCGGAGCGCAGCTTCGATGGTGTCGGCGTGGACGCAATCGGCAAGGAAGCGGGGGTGACCGGTTCCGCGATCTACCGGCATTTCTCCAACAAGGACGAGATCCTCGCGGTGCTGTTCGACCGAGCCACCGACGAACTGCTGCTCCGGATCGGCGAGCCCGCCCACGATCCGCAGGAGGAGTTGGTCCGGCTGGTCAACGCACACGTCGAGTTCGCAGTCACCCACCAGCACCTGGCCAGCATCTGGTCCCGTGAACAGCGCACGCTCACCCATGTATACAAGCGAAATTTCCTGCGGCGCCAGCGCCACTACACCGACCGTTGGATGAAAGCACTCGACAGCTGCTACCCGGGTCACTCGACCGCGGACCTGGCCTCCACCGTGCGCGCTATGCACGCGCTCATCACCTCGGACGCCACTCGTCCCCCCGGCGCGAAACACTCCCCGGAGCTACAGAGCCTGCTGACCAACCTCGCGCTGTCCGCCTTGGACGGACTGGCTCAGCCGGCTGCGGAGGCTGTCGGCTGAAGCGTCAGCCGGTCGGCTCCTGGCGCGCTGCCGCGCCGGCGATCATCGCGCCCTGGCAGACGGCGCACCGATTTCCGTCCTTGTCGTAGACGACGACTTCGACAAAGGTGACGCGGCGGCCGCCGCCGGTCGGCGCGCCCCGAAGCTCGAGTGGCGGCAAGGCCGGACTGATGAACTGGGTACTCAACGTCCCTGTGGCGGCAAGCTGCCCGGGTGCTGCCACTCGCGCTGCCACAACCCCCATGACCTGGTCCGCTATCGCGATGACGAGCCCACCGTTGACCGAGCCGTTGGGATTGGGGCACAGCGGTGCGGCGGGCACTTCGAATGTCACCGAATCGTCGGTCACCGCCGTGGCCACCACTCCCAGCCCGCTCACCAGCGGCAGCTGATTCGCCCACTCGACCCACGCGCTCGGCGCACGGTCCACCGGCGGGAACCAGCGAACCATCCGGGTATGCGCTGCTTCCTCGGTTTGCGTCACGTATCGGACCTGCTCTCTGCTCGATGTTTTCCAGCGCTTTACAGAGCAAGTATGCCATTGTGTGAGCGATCGTTCACACGCCGCCTGCCGGTCGCCTCGCGGCGGGTCATCCCGTTCCGAACCGACTGACGTCATCGACGGTTCCGACCCACACATTAACGACCTGTAACCCCATCGTCGGTCCGGGAAGGGCTGCCGACGAAGACTCCTACCGACCGGCAGACGACGACCTGACGATGACAGAAACCATAGGTGTAGAGCGGGTTTCGGCTGCGAAAGTACTGGGTGACGTTTGTCGCTCGATCTTCCACAGCGCGGGCATGGCCGATACATTAGAACGAACGTTTCCGTCGCTCCTGACTCGATGCGGAGCCGTGAGGAGCCCTTTCGATGAACTTCCGATCGCGACTACAAGATTCGCCCGGGTGGATGCGTTTCGATTGGTCGGCTCACATCCGCGATTCCCAAGCCCTCGGTCGGCGGCTCCGGTATGTCGACGTCGGGACAGGTAGCCCGATCCTGCTGCTGCATGGTCTCGGCGGTTCGTGGCAGACCTGGTTGCAGAACATCCCGGCGCTGAGCTCGGGCTATCGGGTGATCGCCGTTGATCTCCCGGGATTCGGCAAATCGGAGCCGCTGGCGGGCCCGGTGTCGGTCGACGACTTCGTCGGCGCGCTGGTGGCGCTCCTGGACGAGTTGGGTATCGGTGAACCGGTGGTCATCGGTCATTCGATGGGAGGCTTGGTCAGCATGCGGCTTGCGGTGACGCACCCGCAACGCGTGCGGCGGCTGATCCTGCTCTCGGCCGCCGGAGTCGAGCTCAGTGCGGTTCGTCTGGCTGTCATCAACCGCGGTTTCGCCATCCTCAACGCTTTCCTCGTGCTTCCGAGACTGGCGAGATCGGTGGCGCGTCACCCTGCGCTGCACCGCCCGCTGCTGCGCAGGCTCGTATTCGATCCGAATGCGCTACCCCCCAAGCTTGCCGCCGAGGTCATTCCGGCAATGCGGGCGCCCGGTTTCGGCACGGCTCTGCGAGCGACCGTGCACGCCATCCCGCGGATGGATCCGGCCGGCATAAGGTGTCCGACACTGGTGGTCTGGGGCGATCGGGACAACATTCTGCCATTGCATGCCGCCGAGCAGTTTGTCGCCAACCTGGACGACGCGCAGTTGGAAATCATCGAAAACGCCGGTCACTGCGCGATGTTCGAACATCCGGATGTCTTCAACGCTCTCGTGCTGCACCACCTCGCCGAGGTCGGGATCCCGCCCGTTGCCCGAGGCCGCCAGGTGTCGTGATGCACCGACTCGACCGCGGTCCCCCCGCATTCCCCCGAGGCACATCCAGGCCCGACACCGTGGTCGTACAAGTGCTGGATCCGGCCCGCAATCCAACCAATGAGCGAAAAGTTATGTAGTCATATATTCACTGCGCAGGGGTTGCCGGATGGAAATACGGAACAAATCGGTCGACACTTTATGGGAAGAACTCGCACGCTGGGGCACGGAGCGAGAACTCAATTCACTGGATTCACTCATGTGGCGTACGGAGCGGCCGCCGGCGGACTCCTGGGCCGGCGTCGTCGTGAAAGTGCTGGGCTCGGCGCCCTCATGGCAGCGGCTGCGGCGGTCGCACCAATGGGCGCTCAATGTGGTCCCCCGATTCACCGAGCGGGTCGTGGACCCGATCGTGCCACTGGGACCGCCGCTGTGGTCGCGGTATCCCGAGTTCGACCTCAGCGATCACCTTACCCACGTACAGCTGGGCACTTCCGGCACAATGGCGCAAGTTCTGAAAATAGCGCAGGAGCTCGCGGTCACCCCGCTCGACCCGTCACGTCCCCCGTGGCGGGCGATTTTCGTCGACGGCCTGGAGGACGGGCGGGCCGCCTACATCCTGCAAGCGCATCACGTACTGATGGACGGCGGAGCCGCCACCCAACTGTTCAGCCGCTTGCTCAGTCCGACGCTGGACCCGACGACGCAGCCAACATCGCAGGGCATCGAACGGCGGGTCGTCACGCCCACCGGCGCAGCCCTGTACGGCCTTCGGCGTCTACTCGCGGGCATTCCGTGGCTGGTGCCGGCACTGATCAAGGCGTTGGTCCACCTGGTGCGCCGCCCGAAGCGGACGGCACGTTATGTGGCCTCCTTGGCCCGCGTCGCTACCCCACCGCCCGCGACGACCTCGCCGATTCTGTCCCGAAGTCACCGGCACGCATGGCGATTCGGGACGTTGGAGTGCCAACTCACCGATATCAAACAAGCCGGCAAGTCCGCTGGCGGCACAGTCAACGATGCTTTCGTCGCCGCGATTCTGGGTGGGTTGCGCATCTACCACGAACGGCTGGGCCTGGAACTCGACGATGTGCCGATCTCGATGCCCGTCTCAGTGCGCAAGCCCGACGACCCGCTGGGCGGCAACCGGTTCACCGGAGCCTTCTATTCGGCGCCGTCGAGCATCATCGACCCGGCCAAACGCATACAGGCTATGCGTGAACGGGTATCGATGGTGCGGAACGAACCAGCGCTCGACTTCCTCAACACGGTCACCCCGGCGTTCAACTACATCCCGCGGAGGCTCGTGACGTCGATGATCGGCAAACTGAGCACCGGGGCGGCACTGACCACGAGTAGCTGGCCCGGCGCGCAGCGACCGGTACAGATCGCCGGCGCAGATTTCGAGCGGATGTTCGTCTTCGGGCCGCTACCGGGCACCGCCATGTGCGCTGCGTTGTGCACGCATGGCGACGTCTGCTGCATCGCAGTCAACGCCGACGGTGATGTGTTCACCGACCTCCCAGCTCTCTGGACCAGTCTTCAGCAAGGACTGGACGAGGTGCTGGCCCTCGCTACCCGCTGACCGGCAGCGGGGATCCAACGATGCGTCCCCGCTATCGAAAAGCCTTGCCGCACAGTCGCTCTCTCGCGGAAACAACGGCCCGAGCCGACCAACTGGACACAGTTCACCCGACACGCCGACGGCGCCTCTTCTTTTTGACACTCGGTGTCGCTATAATCGGTTGACCTACTCACCGAGGAGCGATCGATGAACGAATCCGAAATCCGCACTGTCGACAACAACACCGAAACCATCGCCGACGACCTGCTGGTCGAAGACGTGTCGATCGACGGCATGTGCGGTGTCTACTGACGACGGCGCAGCGGCCGGCGGGGACATGCCCGACCGGCCCTACCGGTTGACCCCCACCGTATCCCTGCGGCCCGAGCCCTTCGGCGCCCTGGTATACGACTTCTCCACCCGCAGGCTGTCATTCCTCAAAACGCTGGCCTTGGTTCGCGTGGTCCGGGAACTGGAACGTCAACCCGACGTGCGCAGCGCCCTGGTCGCTGCCGAGGTCCCCGACACCGAACATGAGCGCTATCTCGATGCGCTCGCGCAGTTGGCGGCGGCTGGCACGATCCAGCCGCGCTGACATCTATTCCCCTGCCGGACAAGGATTTTCGTTATGAAATTGGTCGAGCACTTTCAGCATGGATTGGACGCGCCCATCTGCCTGACGTGGGAACTGACCTATGCCTGCAACTTGTCGTGCGAGCACTGCCTGTCCTCCTCCGGCAGGCGCGACCCCCGCGAGCTCACCACCGCCGAATGCAAAGCGGTGATCGACGAGCTGCAGCGGATGCAGGTCTTCTACGTCAATATCGGTGGCGGCGAGCCCACGGTGCGCCCTGATTTCTGGGAACTGCTCGACTACGCGATCGACCATGACGTCGGCGTGAAGTTCTCCACGAACGGGGTACGCCTGAGCCCCGAACGCGCCCGCCGATTGGCGGCGACCGACTACGTCGATGTGCAGATCTCGCTGGACGGGGCTACCGCCGCGGTCAACGACGCGGTGCGCGGGCCCGGCTCGTTCGAGATGGCGTGGCGGGCGATGGAAAACCTTGCCACCGCCGGATTCGAGAACTTCAAGATCAGCGTGGTGATGACCCGCCACAACGTCGCACAACTCGACGAGTTCAAAGCGATCGCCGATCGCTTCAAGGCACAGCTGCGCATCACGCGGCTGCGCCCCTCGGGCCGCGGGGCCGACGTGTGGGACGACCTGCATCCCACCGCTGATCAGCAACTCGACATCTACAACTGGCTGGTGGCCAACGGCGAGAACGTCCTCACCGGCGACTCCTTCTTCCATCTCAATGCCCTCGGCTCCACACCCCTGCCGGGTCTGAACCTGTGTGGCGCCGGGCGGGTCGTATGTCTGATCGACCCGATCGGCGACGTCTACGCCTGTCCCTTCGCCATTCACTCCGAATTCCTGGCCGGCAACGTCCGCGAACCCGGCGGATTCGAAAGTGTCTGGCGCACCTCGGAACTCTTCGCCCAGTTGCGCGAGCCGCAGACCGGCGGTGCCTGCACATCGTGCTCGGCCTACGACTCCTGTCAAGGCGGGTGTATGGCGGCCAAGTTCTTCACCGGTCTCCCCCTGGACGGGCCCGACCCCGAATGCGTCATGGGTAACGGCGCACGCGCGCTGGAACTCGTCGGTGCCGGTGCACCGATTCCGAAACCGGACAAGGACCATTCCCGCAGCACCGCCCCGCGCCGCAAACAGGTGCTGCTCGGCCTTCCCGTGCTGCCGACTGCCAATCGGGTGCCCGACCGGGCGTGCGACACGAATCCGCTGGCTGGGCTGCGCTGATGCCGTCGGAGGACAGTGTCAGCATGCTGCCGAGCCTGGCCGAGCTGCTCGACCTCGAGACGATCGACCGCGATATGTATCGATCGGTGGCCCTGTACGACGACCCGCTTCCGCTCTACGGCGGCCAGGTCGCCGCTCAGGCGCTGGCCGCCGCCGGCAGGACCGTGCCGCAAGACCGGCTCCCGCACTCACTGCACTGCTACTACCTGCGCCGCGGCACCGCCGACGCACCCGTTTTCTTCCACGTATACCGGGACCATGATGGGCGTTCGTATACGGCCCGTAGGGTGGTGGGCATTCAGAATGGTGAGGTCATCTTCACCATGTCCGTGTCTTTCACCCGGTTCGAGTTCGACGTCGACCATGAACCGGAACCGCTACCCGATGTACCCGGCCCCGCCGATCTGCCCGAATGGCATTGCGCGCGACTGCAATCCATTCACACCCGGACGACGCAACCGGAAGCACAGTGGCCCACCCGATTCTGGGCCCGCAGTGCCGTCGAGCTGCCGGAGTCACCGCTGATCCACGCCTGCGTGCTCACCTACCTGTCCGACATATCCAGCGGCCTGGTGGATATGCCGAACGGAGAATCGTCGATCGGCGCCAGCCTCGATCATGCGGTCTGGTTCCATCGGATCCCGAGACTCGATGAATGGATGCTGGTCGACCTCACTCCGCGGACCGTGTCCGCCGGTCGAGGCTTCTACTCCGGAACAGTCCGCGGATCCGACGGAACCACGGTAGCGACGCTGACCCAGGAAATGACGTTCCGCACGACGAAAATGGCTGTTCTGTAGCCGAACCTGTCGAGCCGAATTCACTGCAACCGATCCCGGACCACGCGTCTCCGGGATGCATCCCTGAGGAACTCACCATGAACGCCTGCGGGCCGGGAACACCGCGATGAAGAATAAGCGCGATCGCTTCGACTACGACGCCGACGATGTCGTCATCACACCCGAAAAGACGTACGCCGCAGGCGTTCCCGCGGTAGCAGTGTCGCTGCAGCGCAGTGTGGAGCAGATGGGTCCGGTTCGTACGGTCCGTACCCTGGCTGCCCTCAACCAGCACAACGGATTCGACTGTCCCGGCTGTGCGTGGCCCGAGACACCCGGTCATCGCAAACACGCCGAGTTCTGTGAAAACGGTGCCAAGGCCGTCGCCGAGGAAGCCACGCGCCGCACGGTGACCCCGGAGTTCTTCGCCGAGCATTCGGTGCAGGAACTGGCGACTCGCACCGAGTACTGGCTCGGGCAACAGGGACGACTGACACATCCCATGGTCCTCCGACCGGGTGACACACACTATCGCCCGATCGATTGGGACGACGCCTTCCGGCTCATCGCGTCCGAACTGCGCGCCCTGAACAGCCCGCACGAGGCCGTTTTCTACACCTCGGGGCGGACCTCCAACGAGGCCGCATACGTCTATCAGTTGCTGGTCAGGGCATTCGGCACCAACAACCTGCCGGACTGTTCGAATATGTGCCATGAATCGTCGGGCACCGCGCTGACCGACGCCATCGGCATCGGCAAGGGTTCGGTATCGGTCCCCGACCTGGAGAACGCCGACCTCATCATCGTCGCCGGACAGAATCCGGGCACCAACCATCCCCGCATGCTGTCCACTCTGCAGAACGCAAAAGCCAACGGCGCGAAGGTCATTGCGATCAACCCGCTCCCGGAGGCCGGTCTGCTGCGGTTCAAGGATCCGCAGCAACTGAACGGAGTGGTCGGGGCGGGCACCCCGATCGCCGACACGTTCCTGCAGATTCGGCTCGGTGGCGACCAGGCCCTGTTCCAAGCGCTGGGCCGGTTGCTCGTCGAGGCCGAGGACGACAATCCGGGTCAGGTGCTCGACCGAGACTTCATCGACGGGCACTGCGAGGGCTTCGACCGCTACCGCGAGCACATCCGGACTGTCGATCTGGACACGGTCGTCGAGGCGACCGGACTGACCATCGACCAGATCGCCGACGCGGCAAGGCAACTCATCGAATCGAAACGCACCGTCATCTGCTGGGCGATGGGACTGACCCAGCACACCCATGGCGTCGCCACGATCGCCGATGCGGTGAACCTGCTGCTACTGCGCGGCATGATCGGGAAGCCGGGCGCGGGAGTCTGCCCGGTCCGCGGGCACTCCAACGTTCAGGGCGACCGCACCATGGGCATTTGGGAGAAGATGCCGGAGTCGTTCCTTACGGCGCTGGACGCCGAATTCGACATCCGCTGCCCACGCGAGCACGGTTATGACGCTGTCGATGCCATCCGGGCCATGCGGGACGGCCATGCACGGGTATTCATGGCCATGGGCGGCAACTTCGCCGCCGCAACGCCGGACACCGCGACCACCGAGGCGGCCCTGCACCAGTGCGCACTGACCGTGCAGGTTTCGACCAAACTCAACCGCAGTCATCTGGTGCACGGGCGAACCGCGTTGATACTGCCGTCGCTGGGCCGAACCGATCGCGACGTCCAGTCGAGCGGCAAACAAGCAGTGTCCGTTGAGGATTCGATGTCGATGGTGCATCTTTCCCGCGGCAGCCTGAAGCCGGCGAGCCCGCATCTGCGCAGCGAAGTCGCGATCGTCTGCGAGCTGGCCGAGACGCTCTTCGGTCCTGCACATCCGGTCCCGTGGGCCGCGTTTCAGGCGAACTACGACACCATCCGGGACTCGATCTCTCGCGTTATCCCCGGATTCGACGACTTCAACACCCGGGTGCGGCACCGCGACGGCTTCGTGCTGCCGCATCCGCCCCGCGACGCTCGCCGATTCGACACCCACACCGGCAAGGCGAATTTCGCGGTGAACGCGCTGACATGGATACCGGCACCACCAGGCGGCCTGATCCTGCAGACTCTCCGCAGCCACGACCAGTACAACACGACGATCTACGGACTCGACGACCGCTATCGCGGCGTCAAGGGTGGGCGCCGGGTTCTACTGGTCAACCCTGCCGACATCGCTCGGCTGGGGTTCGCCGAGGGTGACCGTGTCGACCTGGTGTCGGAATGGACGAACCCGGCCGGACAGACCGAGCGGCGGACGGTGGACGACTTCCGGCTGGTCTCCTACCCCACGCCGGTCGGCAATGCGGCCGCTTACTACCCCGAGACCAATCCGCTCGTCCCGCTCGATCATGTCGCCGATCGCTCCAATACCCCTGTATCGAAGGCGATTCCGATTCGGCTCCTGCCACGACCGGCTTGATATGACGAATCCCACTCAAATATTTTGAGATAAGATTTCGCAAAAAATTTCTCGGCAGGGCCGACTCATACATGGTGTCCGCATAGAATATACGTACATCGTAAACGCGGGAGGCGCGTTCAGCTCCCCCGCCCAGGAGTTGGTTGCAATGTCGAGAGATCGAACGGACTCACTTCCCCGGTTGGCCAAGGGCTCGCGGGTGGCGCTGCCGACCATTCCTTCCCGGCTGCCCGATGTCCGTGGGCAATGGGCAGTTCGCGGCGCGGCGATCGGACTGCTGCACTGTCCGATCTGGTTGGTGTTGGCCGCGACGTCCGCGCTGCTGCCCGGACTGACGACACCGCTGCGCTGGTGTGCCGTGCTGGTCGTCGGGGCCGTGCCGCTGCTATGGGCCGCGACCGAAAGCCGGTTCGAACTGCTGGTCAAACCCGCCTGGCCGGAACGACTCGCAGACGATCCCACCATGGCGTGGGTGATGGTATCCATCGTCGCGGGAGCGATCGCCGGCCTCACCGGCACCAGTCTCGGGGCGGTCGCCCATCCACGAAACTTTGCCGACTCGTCGATTTTCGAGATCGTGTCCGGCGGGACGTACACGATCCTGCTGGTTCTTGTTCCGGCGCTGACCGGGCTGTTTCTGGGACGACTGATCCGAAGCTCCTCGATGGCACAGGAGTAGTCCCGGTCAGCTTGCCGATCGCTCATGCACAACGACACGCCCCGGAGCGCCCGGCACAGACACCCGAAAACGTGAATCAGCAGGAGTCGTCGATGTCGGCGGATCGTCCTCGGTGTAGGGCGCCCAATCCGCCTGCTGCGCAACGCGAATGCTCGGGCACGGCAAGCCGTACCAAGAGCTGACGGATCAGGATTGTCCTGGCGTATTCATCGGCTCGCGGGGCACCATGATCGCCGGACTGTGGTTGAAGTCTTGGTCGGTCGGCGCCGGTACACACGGGCCACGCGGCTGGTCGAGCCGATCTGGATCACCGGGTGCCGCCGGCACAGTGAACCAACCACCAACCTTCCGTCCAAGAGCAAGACGGGCTCGACCAGGCCCGCACGTGGCGGGCCTGGTCGGGCCGATCACTATTTGCCCTGGCGCGCTTGGGCATCGCCTCAGAAGCGTTATGCGTTCGCGGTCTTCATTTCATGCCGATCGCAAGGCCGGGTCTGGTCGACTCGCCGGCGCAGGGACATCGGCCCGTTCAGGCAGTCGATAGACCAGCACCAGCAGGGCTGCGGCGAGCCCGGCGCATACCAGGCTGCCGAGAATCCACAGATAGTCGGTGAACGGGTTGCGCAGAATGCCGGTGGTCAGCAGGACATAGCCGACGCCGATGCCGAGGTAGGCCCACATCTGACGGGCGCCGACACCGATGCGGGCACCACGCCGGATCATGAACGGAATCGTGGCGGGGGCGCACATTCCGAACGTCACCAGGAAGGTCATGAGGTAGAGCGGGTCGTCGAGGTAGTGCTTGGTCACCGCCCAGAACACGATGCCGGTCACCAGGGCGCCCAGGCAGTACGCCGTCCACTGTGCCTGGCTCAGACGCGGTGCGATCTCCTTGCGTCCGAACCGCACGGTCTGCACGAAGAAGATGACCTCGAAGCTGAACGTCACGATCAGCCCTACCCAGAACAGCTTCGGGAACCAGTGGTCGTAGTGGTGGAACCAGTCGTTGTACTTCAGCAGATAGCTGCCGTCGTGACCGATGAAGACCGTAGTGGCCCACAGCGCCATCGGTGCACAGCGATCTCGTTGAGCCAGACGGGCGCACTCGAAGAAGTAGTACCAGTTGCACAACAATGCCACCGCACCGAGCGCGACGATCAGACCGGCGCGATGGGAGACATCGGCGAGGATGACTTCAGGGTTATACACGTGTCTCCTTGGTAACAACGCGAACCAGAGCGGTCAGACAGACCATGACTCTCAGCGTCGTGAAACCCGGGTCAGCTGCCCGAGCCAATCCGGCAACTTTTTGATCTAATGTGTCTCAAATCATAGGGCGCCGACACTCGGGGCGTCAACGGTCGAGAACGACGATCTTGTATTTACGATCGTTCACAAGCACGCAACAGCAGACAGTCCGCATTCGAGCGACCTGCTGGCAGCATGATCGATCAACATGTCACAGCGAGCGCAGAGAATGTGTCGAGATCCTCGATCGCCGCGACATGCCGCTCGGCCATAGCGGCCACACGCGCCAGCGGCTGCATCTCGGGTGGTGTCAGCGCCCAGAAGAAGCCGTGCAGGCTGCTCCGACGGTAGGCGAGCCACGCATCGTCGAACCGGACCTGCGGCCCTCCGCCGGAAGCCAGCGCCGAAAGGTAGAGGCGCAGCAACTGTTCTTGCTCGCGCTGCCGAACCTCGATCGGGAGCGCCCCGACCAGAAAGTACGCGACGTCGTAGCTCCACGGCCCGAGACACGGGCACTGCCAATCGAGGAATCCCGGCCGCCCCTGAGCGTCGATGAAGGTGTTGCCTACGTGCGCGTCGCCGTGTGCCAGGCACAGGGATGAGGAGTCATCGATCTGCCAAAGCTGCTCGAACGCCTGATACATCTCGGCCCGGTCGACCATTTTGTCGAACAGCGGGGCCAGTTCAGGGACGCTCTGTTGGCGATTCCAATGCTGTTCACTGAGCAGCGCAGGCGCAGCGGCACGCACGGATGTGGAGCCGACCGGCAGACCCGAACCCGCGGCCGATTCACCCCATGTCGCTTTGTGCCAGATCGCCTGCTGTTCGAGTGCCGCAGCGACACGATCTGCCGACCATGGCTCGGTTGGATCACCGAAAGTCGTACCCGACTCGCGGAGGTCCTCGAGGATGAGAACCCCCTGACCGGCATCGACGTCGACCGCCGCATACCAGCATCGGGGCAAGTTGAGGCCCAGACGCGGCGCGACTTCGCCGTAGAACCGCGCCTCGGCGATGTAAGCCTCACCCGCGCCGAATGCGCGGACTTCGGTCCCGAATCCGCCTTTGACGCAGACCTTCGTCGGCAGCGCGGTCGCCGCTGCGGCGTCGCGGTATTCCAACTCGAAGAACACCTTGGTTCCGGTCCCCCACATCACATCGCGTCGGGTTGCGACCTCGACTGGCTGCCCCAATGCTGCAGAGAACCACGCCTCCGTCAGATCCTCGGTCTTCATTGGGAGGTGTGATGCTTCGATCATGAGTAACGCCCTTCACATTCATCTTCAACAGTGACGGTGGTCATATCAAGCTAGGTCATGCATCAGAAACTGTCAACGATCGTTCACTCGCAAGGAAGTGCACCACAGCATTCGGCCTAGTAAGGGGAAATTCCGCTGTATCAGGCATCGTTCGTGCCACAGAGTGGTCGTTCGCATTTCTGGTGGGTGCGATGCAACCGTGGGGACAGCGATCGCATGTTTCAAAGCTCATACTCGAGAGCGCTCATCTTCGAGCGGTTAGCAGACAGTCCGCCCTCGAGCGCGGTGCTTTGCAATCCCCTCGATTAGGAATTGCAAACCTGAGGCGAAGGTTTCTGTGGTGGCCCGTTCGGGACAGACGAGAAGGGCCTCGGCAAGATAGGGGTGAGTGCGAACGTTGACCTCGGCGAAGTCGTGGGTGTCGGCACCGCTGCGATGGCCGGTGGCGGCGAAGCCAAGGGTGAACGAGTAGAGCATCGCCAATGCGTGTACCGACTTGCGCGGGCGTGTAGCCGGCGGCGCGCAGAATGCGGATGACGTTCTCGCGGATCAGATTGGTCGCCGGGCCACGAGCGGAACGCACCACGAGCAACTCCCGGACACCGGCCTTGTCCTCTAATCCACCAGGATCTTGGTGAAGATCGTTGTGATCTTGCTCGTCCCAAGGAGCCGACTCGTCGGTACTCAGATCCAGCTGACTAAGGACTGCGTCGGCCACGCCATCGAGGAGCTCTTCCTTGCGTGGGCCACCCCTACCTGGGCGCGCGCACCAGCGGTCGCCGCAGCCGATCCCAGACCATCCGCCTCGGGGATGCGTCTGCACTCGCCTGCCCGGTTCACGCCTGGATGGCTTTGATCTCCAAGAATTCTTCCAGCCCATAGTGTCCGAGTTCGCGGCCGATCCCCGACTGCTTGTAGCCACCGAACGGAGCGAACGGATTGAATCTGGCCCCGTTGATGTCCACGGCTCCGGTGCGCATGCGGCGAGCGAAGGACAGCGCCCGCCCATAATCGGCGGACCACACGGCTCCGGCAAGCCCGTACCGCGAGTTGTTGGCGATCCGGACCGCCTCGGCCTCATCCGAGTATCGAAGAACGCACAGCACCGGACCGAAGATCTCCTCCTGCGCCACAGTCGAATTCGGATCCACATCGGCGAGCACCGTCGCCGGAAGGTAATAGCCGCGATGCAGGCCGTCCGGCGGTGCCGTGCCGCCGGCTACGAGCCGGGCACCTTCGGCAATACCCTTGTCGATGTACGCGCGCACCTGCTCGCGATGGTTCGCCGACACCAGCGGGCCGAGCTTGGTCGCCGGATCCAGCGGATCACCGGCCCGATAGTCGGCAGCCAGAGCCGCGGCCAATTCGACTGCATCGTCGTACATCTCGTCGGGGACGAGCATGCGGGTCCACGCGGAGCACGTCTGGCCGCCATTGCGGAAAGCATTGGCGACACCTGCGCCGACTGCGGCCGAGAGGTCGGCATCCGGCAGCAACACATTTGCGGACTTGCCACCGAGCTCGAGCGACACACGGGTGATATTACGAGCGGCGAGCTCGGCAACCCGGGCGCCCGCGCGGCCCGACCCGGTGAACGACACCACCGCCACGTCGGGATGTGCGGCAATCGCCTCGCCTGCGACATCGCCGTGTCCGGGAACCAGGTTGACCACACCGGGCGGCACACCGACCTCGTGCAGCAGGTCGAACAGCAGATAGGCGGTCAGCGGCGCAAGCTCGCTCGGCTTGACGACAACCGTGCACCCAGCCGCCAGCGCCGCGGCGAGCTTGCAGGTAATCTGATGCAGCGGATAATTCCACGGCGTGATAGCCCCGACAACACCCACCGGCTCCCGCTCCACGAGCGTATTGCCGACTTGTTCGTGGAACGGGTACGAATCGAGCAGATCGACGTAGCCACGGATCACGGTCTGCGGCAAGGCCGTCTGGATTCTGGTCGAGAGCCGAAGGGGACAACCCATCTCGGTCGTGATCGTCGCTGCGATCAGCCTTACCCGCTCGGCAATCCCGTCGTTGATCCGGTGCAGCAACTCCGCGCGCTCGGCTGCGGAGGTCGCCGACCATGCCGGAAATGCGCGACGGGCTGCCTCGACTGCGCGATCGACATCCGCGGCGGTCCCAGCCGGGACCGTCGCTATGAGCTCCTCGGTGGCCGGGTTCTCGACCTCGATGACCTGGTTCGAACCGGATTCGACCCAACTACCGTCGATATAGAGCTCGGTGCGGTTCAACATCGTCTCATCAGTCCTCACATAGCGGTGGCGCGAATCGCCGCAGGGCACCGAGCAAAGAGGCAGCACACTTCAACCTCAACGCCTCGAAACCCTAGAGACCTCGATCACATCTGTCAACGATCGTTCACACCGATAGTGGAGTGCGACATCCACCACACAGCGTCCGATGCACACCGACTCCACGGCGCGATCCGCCCGACGGGTTCGGCACGCCCCTGCCACCCGACCGAAACACGAGTCGGGGGTTGTTTCCTCTCCCCTAATTCGCGCCGTGAGCGAGCGTTTTTTTGTTTCGCTTCGATCATACACACCTGTCTTG
>NZ_JBHZCS010000076.1:0-14454 GCF_042755705.1 Nocardia sp. NPDC059154 | reverse complement strand
CTTGTGTTTTCTCCGCCCCCCCCCCCCCGAACACACCACGGGTCCCCTCCTTTCCCCTCCCCCCGGCCGCTACTACGGGAATGCCGGCGCTGTTATGCCGAGGCGGTCGAACGCGCCGTTGTGGTCCGATACTGCGCCGGATCGAAATCCTTGATCCGGTTCCAGTAGTCGAGGTACTTCCACGGGCTGCTCACCACCACGCGGCCGGCGCCGTTGCGGTAGTAGGTCGTCATCCCGGGATGTGACCAGATCATCTGCGCCAGAGCCGCATCGAGCTCCAGGTTGTACTCGGTGAAGATGTCCTCGCGGACCTCGATCTCCGCCAGGTCGTTGGCGATCATATGGTCGATCGCCTTGGCGATGTAGCGCATCTGGAACTCGGTGGCGATGATGGCGCTGCCGCCGTGGCCGGCATTGGTGTTGGGGCCGTTGAGAATATAGAAGTTCGGGAAGTCCGGCACCGTCACTCCGAGATGTGCCCGCGCATCCTCGGGCCCCCATACCTCTGCCAGCGTCCGTCCCGACCGGCCGCGAATCTCCATGGGCCAGAGGAACTGCAATGTCTTGAAGCCGGTCGCGAGGACGAGCACATCCGCCTCGTGCGGCACACCGTCCCCGTCGACGACCGCCCCCGGAAGGATCTTGGAGGTACCGGAAGTGATCAGATCGACGTCGTCGCGGCACACGGTCCGGAACCAACCGTTATCGACCAGCGGTCGTTTGCCGTAGGGCGGGTAGTCCGGTAGGCACGCGTCGAGCAGGTCCTGACGGTCACCGAGCTGCTCGATGATGTGGTTGGTCAGGAAGACTCGGTGCTTCTCGTTGGTCGCGTTGATCGACTGCGCCGGGCGCTCCCACTCCGGATCGATCACCAGCGAGGAGTGCAGGCGGTCACTGAAGTTCCAGAACGCCCGCAGTCGGTACCAGTTGGCGTAGAACGGCACCTCCTCCAGCAGCAGCCGGGTATCGGCACTGACCGAACGCTGATAGTTCGGATGCGGCAACGCCCACTGCTTGGAGCGTTGGAAGACCATGACGCGCTCGGCGAGGTCGGCGATGGAGGGCACCAGCTGCATTGCGCTGGCACCGGTGCCGATGACCGCGACCCGCTTGCCTTCGATCGCCACGCTCGGGTCCCATTCGGCGGTATGCATGACCGGCCCACCGAAGTCCTCCAGACCTGGAATCGACGGTTTGGCCGGGCGGTTGACCATTCCGACCGCGCTGATCAGGACATCGAAGCGACGCACGACCGGATCCCCGCCCGCGGGACGAATCGACACGACCCATTGGTTGGTGGCGTTGTCGTACTCGGCATGCTCGACCTCTTCGCCGAACCGGATGCGATCACGGACCGCGTAGCGGTCGGCAAGCTCCTCGAGATACCCGTCCACCTCATCACGCTTGGCGAAGTAGCGCGACCATTTGGTGTTCGGCGCGAATGAGAACGAATACAGATGGCTCGGTGTGTCGACACCGCAGCCGGGATAGGTGTTCTCCAGCCACGTCCCACCGACACTCTGATTCTTCTCGATTATCTCGAAGTCGATGCCGGCCGAATCGAGTTTGATCGCGGCGCACAATCCGGACATGCCGGCGCCGATGATACCGACCCGAAAATCCTTGCGCGGCCGGGCGATCGGGACGTCGCGAGTGAGGACGCCGAGTTCCTCGGCCAGCAGGGGACCGTACTCGTGCGGCACGTCCTCGCCGAGTGCGACCGCGAGCATGTCGGCGATCTGCACCGGAGTCAGCTCGAGCGGTGTCGTCTTACCGGCCCGATGATCGAGCACGGCCCGATAGGCCGCGGCCCGGATCTCGTCCTGGATCTCGAGCGGCAGGCCTGCGCCGTCGTTGTCCTCGAGGCCCCTGGCGCGGGTCGGACGATACGGCGCGTCGAGCCACTTCCGATCTCCGGTCAGGTGCACAAGGACCATCAACAGCGTCGGCACATTGGCCTCGTCGAGCGCGGTCCGGAGTCTATCGGCGCCGTCTGCACAGCCGGTAACGACAGTTCGTTCACCAGGATTGGGGATCATGGGCGCCCTTTCGTTCGCTCGCGACCAGGGCATTGTCGAGGAGCCCGGATTCGCGTCTCGCATACCGGCTCCGGGATCGGAGCCGTTATTTATGCGACTATCTGTCTCATAATATGCCCACACAACTGCCGCGGCGTCAACTCCAACCGTGAACGATCACTAACGTAGTGGCGCGGCACACTTCGAACGAGCGGCGAACCCACACCAGACATGTTCAGCCACATACGGGCTACTCATCTCAGATGCTCCTCGTCTCGATGCCGGCCACCTGTCGATCGGGTGCCGTCTCGTTCGGCCTTGCCCAGGGCCTGCGCACCGCCAGGCTGACCACCCATGCGAGGACGACGGCGAAAGCGCCACTGCCCAGGGCGCCCAGCGCCAGGTAGAGGTGGTTGGTCGTCCCGCTGTGCAGCGAGATGGCGACCGGGAGCGAGGTCATGCCCTGCGTCGCGAACATGAGCATGGGCACGGCAGGAATGAGCAGCCACTGCCGGCGCTTGGGCAGCAGTCGCTCGAGCCCGGCGACGCCGGCGGCGATGCCGAGGCAGAAGGACACGTAGGTGAACGGCGTGAAGAACGGGACATCGCCCACCATGAAGGCCTGCGGTCCGTAGTAGATCCAGGTCGGTCCGGCGGTCTCGGTCACCAGAATCTCGAAGCCGATGCAGAACGACAGCGTCGCCAGCCAAGCCGTCCAGAACTGGCGCGTGGTTACGCCCTTGGTTGCTCTGCGTAGCAACGCGTACGCGCCGAAGGGGAGATACCAGAAGTAGAGGATGCCGATGAAGGCCGGGATGTCGCGCCCGAACGTGTGGATCCAGCTGATCTGGCCGCTCTCGGTGTAGTAAACGTGTACAAGCTCGTCACCCAGGGCCTCGTAGGGTATCGCGAGGCCCGCGCCGATCACGAGGAAGATCACCAGGAGGTCGCCACGCCGCCGGGACTCCAGGACTGCGTAAGCGATGGACAGCAGCGCGAGGACCGACATAGCCACGATCAGCAGGGCTTGACCGGTCTGTGGCATCGGGACATTGGATGGGACGGGAAAATCCATGGCTGGCTCCTAATACTCCAGACTCTAGCGAGCGAACACTCGCTAAGGTAGGGCGTAGCCATATTTTTGACAAGAGTTGTATCAAAAAAAGCAGATGTCATTCCCCAGAGGCCGTGTAGAGCGTCGCTCCAACCAGCATCCTTGTCATCTCGATCAGGAGACGCTCGCCCCCGAGTGCAGCGGGGAACAGCGTGTCCTCGAACATGGTGGCCGCCACCACGGTGGCGGTGGCGATCCGCACGGCCACCGGCACATCGAAATCCAGGCCGTTGGTCCGCGCGATGGCGTCTCCAACGGCCTCCAGCCGGGCGAGTGCCGGTTGCGCCCCCGCGGTGAGCGCGTCGGCGGAAGCAAGAGCGGCGATCAGGCGCCGGTTCCGGACAACCAGACCGTGCAGATCTGCGACGAACTGCTGCAGGACGAGCGCAGGGTCCCCACCGGGGATCTCTGCCGCCATCCACCTCGCAGTGAAGCTCTCGAGGAAGCGGTCGAAGGGGCCGAGGACTGCGGCTTCGTAGAGCTTCTCCTTGGTCGGGTAGATGCGGAACATCGTCGGCTCGGCGACCCCGGCACGGCGCGCTATCTCCTTGGTCGTCGCTCCGTCGTAGCCCTTCTCCGCGAAGGCGTCCACGGCGGCTGCGAGCACGAGGGACCGCACCTCTTCGGAGGTACGCCGAGGTCGCCGGGCAGGGCCCGAGGTGCGTGGCTTGGGCGTCACGCCACGCACCCTAGTCGCTGCCTGGAGTCCGGATTTCGCTCGAGCAGTCGCCCACCGCGCGCCGGGAAGAAGCCGCCACCATGGCGAGCCAGAACGGCTGCACGAACCACTGATCGCCGTTCGGGTTCAACCGGGTCACTTCGCCGGCGCGTTCACGCGCTGTCCCACCAGCTCGGCGAGCCGACGTTGGTAGCCGATGATCGCCTTGTTCTTGTTGAAGGCGACGGCCGCGACCAACTCCTCGCCCCGGAACGCCTCGACCACCAGGGACGGACGGGTCACGTCCTCCTCGATGACTTTGAAAGACGTTGCGAGACTGAGGAATCCGGCGGACTTCATCTTGACGTCGAATTGATCGGACCAGAACGTGGGTACCGTGGCCATCGCCTTCGGCGGAGTGTTGACGCCGAGCAGATTACCGACCGCGATCGGCGCCATGTCGCGGGCGATTGCCCAGTGCTCGATGGCGACGAGCTCGCCGACATACGGATGCGGCCATGCGACGACATCGCCGACGGCCATGACATTGGCCGCTCCCTGCACCGCGCAGAATTCGTCGCAGACGACATTGCCATCGAGCAGCTCGATTCCGGATCCGGCCAACCACTCCGAGTTCGGCACCGACCCGATCGCCACCAGAACGACATCGGCGGGCAGCCGCTCCCCACCCTCGAGCACGACGGCCTCCACCCGCTCGGTTCCCTCGATCCGGTCGACGTTCACGCCGCACCGGATCGTGACACCTCGGTCCTGATGGATCCGCTGCACGCTCGCGGCCGCTTCCGCACCGATCACCGGCAGCACATGCGGCGTGTTACCGACGACGGTGACCGATCGAGTGCCCCGTTGCACAAAAGTGGCCGCAGCCTCGAGACCGATGAAACCGGCTCCGACGATCACCACATTCGAGTCCTCGGTCACCGCCGCACGCATCGCCACCGCGTCATCGAGGTCACGAATCATGAACAGGCCGGCCGCAGGAACCGGACCGGGCCAAGGCCGCGCGCGCCGACCGGTCGCGATCACCAGCCCGTCGTAGCCGACGGCTTCCCCGTCGGCGAGAGTCACGGTCTGCCGAACCGGGTCCAAGCCGATCGCGGGGCTGCCGAGCTTCCACTCGACGTGCTCGAGATCCTCGCAAGGGTAGAAGTGCCGGCCTCCGTCGTCGTCGGAGGCCAGCATCTCCTTGGACAGCGGAGGGCGGTCGTAGGGGCGGTGCCGCTCCCCGCTGATCAGTACGACCTGCCCGTCGTACCCGAGTTCACGGGCGGCCAGGAGCGCGCGGTGCCCACCCAGACCGCCGCCGACGACGACGAGACGCTGCATGCTCTACTCCTCGATCCGAATGGCGCCGACCGGGCAGACCTTCACGGCCATCTCGACATTCGCCCGCTGGTCCTCCGGTGGGGTCTCGTCGAGCACGACCGCAACGTCATCGTCGTCGCCGAGGTCGAAGACGTCCGGCGCGACCAGCACGCAGTCACCGTGCGCAGCGCAAAAATCCTTGTCGAACATGACTTTCATGTGATTGGAGGTTCCCTTCGCTCAAGCGCAGAAGCTTCGACGCACCGGCCCCTCACACGAGGTGCCCATCGGCTCCAGAATAGGAGCGCAGCTGCGCTTACGTCAACGATCGTTCACATTTACTGCTGTCGATCGAATGCCTATATACACTGGCGATAGTGTCATATGGAAACGACCGATAACACCACCTAACGCGGAGTGCCAGACCTTCGGCGACCCGCGGTCGCCCCGCATGGATCCGGCGCGTTCCGACGAACAGGCCATATTATTGACATCTATAGTCTCAAATCTTAGGAGCCGCGGCGACATGATGTCAACAGATCCCCGTGCGCGGCTTCGACCAGCGTTTTCGATGCGCCGCCGGCTTCTGCCGAACACTTGCCCATGTATCCACCAGGATTGCGATCAAGCGCCCTTGCCCGGAACGACTCGGCACAGCTCGACCTGGACACGGCCCGCTCGCCGACCGCGTCGATGAGCGACACAGCATCGAATCCCGTTGCACACAGCCACCTGGTCCACCACGGGCAGAGTCGGCGCCGAATCCGACGCCGGCCCGACCAGCCACCGCCGGATTCGGCAGGTTCGGCCTTCCACCGCGCCATGCAAATGCACCGCCCGCCGGATCCATTTCCAAGCTAACCTGTCTCGATACACCCGGACGACCCGCCTGCGCCCGTTGACGACTGCAACGCCCGGCCATAGTATTGAGACTGATAGGCTCATAAAGCGCCCGGGCGCTCTCGCGCCGAAATTCGCATGTTTCGGCGCAACCCCCGACATCGTGTGGCTACGAGGAGATCTGATGGCAGAACTTGTCCGAACGCTGGATCTGAAGAGCGCACCGCCGCTCTCATCGGCAACGGTTGCCGAGGCCTTTCAGCGCATCGCCGCTCAGCACCCCGATCAGGTCGCCCTGCGCACCCTGGGCGGTGCCGTCAGCTTCACGTGGTCGGAGCTCAATTCCGAAATCGCCCGGACCGCAGCCGGTTTGGCCGGTCTCGGCATTCGTCACGGCGATACCGTTGCCCAGCTGCTGCCCAATGTGCCGGAATGCCACATCATCGACTACGCCGCCATTCACCTGGGAGCGGTGCCGTTCACGATCTTCAACAGCTCATCGCCGGAACAGATCGAGCATCAGCTGCGCAACGCCGATGCCAGGATCGTCGTCACCGAGCAGCGGTCTGTCGACAAGGTTCGGCAGGCAGCCGACGCGCTCGGCGGCCAGATCGAGCAGGTGATCGTCATCGACGGCGAGCCGGGAACGCCGACCTTGGACGATCTCTACGAGGCAGCCGATCCCGACTTCGATTTCGAGGCAGCCTGGCGCGAGATCAAGGCCGACGACTTGGTGACCCTCATCTTCACCTCGGGCACCACGGGACCGCCCAAGGGAGCCCAGTGGTCGCATCGGACGGTGATGGCCGCGCAACGTGCAATGGCCGCCGCGTTCCCCATGCCCACCGACGGCCTGATCTCGGTTCTTCCGATGGCGCATGCCGGGGGCCGTATCGTCGCCCACTACATGGCGCTCGCCCACGGCGCGGCGATCACGACGTGCGCCGACATGAAGCAGCTACCGGCCCATCTGGCCGACGCCCATCCGGACGCCTTCTTCTCGGTACCGCGACTCTTCGAGAAGTTGCAGGTTGCCATCGAGGCCACCATCGAAGCGATTCCCGACGAACAAGAACGTGCGGCCGCCAAGCGGGTGCTCGAGGTGGGGCTGCGCAAGGTCAAGGCCGAGGACGCTGGTAACGAAACCACCGTCGACGCCGAGGAATTGGCGCAATTGACGGCCGAACACAACGCCGGGCTCCCACTGCTGCGGCCCATCCTGGCGCGCCTCGGGCTGGACAACATCAAGGTCGCGTTCGTCGGTGGCGCACCGTCCACCCCGGAATTGGCGCAGTTCTTCCGTGCTGTCGGTGTCCCGCTGCTCGAGGCGTACGGTCTGACCGAGGGCTCGCTCAACGTGTTCAACCGGCTCGACGATTTCAAATGCGGGACCGCCGGTAAGCCACTGCCCGGCGTGGAGCTCGCGCTGGGCGATGACGGGGAGTTGCTTGTCCGGTCGGAGCTGGTCATGGCCGGCTATCGCAAGGAACCGGAGCAGACTGCGGCGACCATCGATGCCGACGGCTGGTTGCACACCGGCGACATCGCGACGATCGACAAGCAGGGCTTCGTTACCATCGTCGACCGCAAGAAGGAGATCATCATCAACTCGGCCGGCAAGAATATGTCGCCGGCGAATATCGAGGGTGCGATCCGAGGCGAAAGTTCGCTCATCGGCCAGGTCGTCGCGATCGGTGACCGCCGCCCCTACGTCACCGCGCTCATCACGCTGGATCCCGAGGCGGCACTGGTGTACGCGAAACGGCTGGGGATCGAGGGCGGCTCGTTCGAAGAGTTGGCGGCCTCACCGCAGCTGCGGCAGGTAGTTCAGGAAGCGGTCGACCGCGGCAATCTGCGGCTCAATCGCAACGAGCAGATCAAGAAGTTCACTCTGCTGTCGAGCGTGTGGCTGCCCGACGGCGACGAGCTGACCCCGACCGCGAAGCTCAAGCGCAGGACGATCCACAGCAAGTACGCCGAACAGATCGACAATCTCTACGCCTGATCACCGAGTACCGAGAAATGGTTCGCACCTCGCAGGAGGTGCGAACCATTTCTCCGTTGTGGGCCGGTTGCAGCGGTCGCAGCCGGCACGCTCGCTGCCAAGAGTCGGTATTCCGACCGAGCCTTGCCAATAAGGAACGGGCCGCGCGTCATCCGACACGCGGCCCGTTCGATACCGAGCTCAGGCCAGCAGGTACATGCCGACCGTTACCCCGAAGACGAGCACGCAGAAGCCTTCGAACAGCGCGAGTAACGCAATCGGCGCTTCGCGCAATTCCATGAAGTATCGGCCGACAAGACGGATCTTCAAGACCGCTACCAAGAGAATCGCGATGCTCGCCGCGGTTCGACCTCCCCCGCCGAAACCGTGGTCGGAGCCGATGGCCCAGGACAGAGCGGTCGCCGTTATCAGAAACAGCCAGACAATTGTGGTTCGCGTTCGAATCAGGTTCTGCATTACTCACCTCACCAGGAAGATCAACGGGAAGATGACGATCCACAGCAGGTCGACCATGTGCCAAAAGCAGGCCCCGCCCTCGAAAATCGCCAGCTGTGTCTTGCCGAGAGTGGGTTTACGGGCCAGCACCCACAGCGCGCACAGCACGGCGAGACCGAGAATCAGATGGACCAGGTGCAGTCCCGTCAACACGAAGTAGTACATGAAGAACTGGTTGGTCTGCGGAGTCAGACCGGCCGCCAACTTCGCATGGTATTCGAACGCCTTGACCACGATGAACCCCAGGCCGCAGGCGATTCCGCCGATCACGAGACGGGGCGCGAGCCGGCGAGACTCGCCGCGCACCGCACGCACAGCGAGTGCCACCAGCAGCGAGCTGGCCAACAGCAGCAACGTGTTCAGCGCACCGAGATTGCGATTCAGGGTCTCTTGGGCGTGGTCGAATACCTGCGTCTGCCGACCTCGTTCGTGCAGGTAGACACCGAACAGGATGAGGAACACCATCATGTCGCCGAACAGCAGGATCCACAGGCCCGGCTCACCTGGCACCCGCCGTACCCGCCCGGTCGTTTCGGTGCTGTCGTCCACCGTGTTCATCAGGGCAGTCATCGGGTACCAGCCTCCCTCTCGCGACTGACGTCGCGTACGTGTGGCATCGAGGTTCCTCCAGCTCGTCTCCACGGCACTCATCCCGAGCCCATGTATTTGAGATTCTCAGTATCAAATACTAGAGGCCGCCACGTGTTGCGTCAATCACATCTACGCCTTGACGTCAGGCGCAGCACCCGGCATCCTATTGTGAGACAGACAATATCAATTCTGACACGTACGACGCACATCACATCGGCGTGTCCCGCCCTCGGTCGCCGAGCGAACCGATCCCAGCGGCTCATCGAAACAAGGAGAATCATGTCCGAGCATCGGAACCTGTTCTCGGTGCGAAGTCAGCGCGCCATCCTATGGTGGGGCATCGGCCTTGCCGTGGTGTTCACCTTCGCCTTCATCTTCCTGCTGCAGCAGGTGCCGACGAAGAATGCGACCTGGACTCCGGAACATGTGAACAGCTGGTATGGCAGCCATCAGACCCCCGTGAAGTGGGGTGCGGCGATTTCCGGCTGGACCGGCGCGTTCATGATGCCGATCCTGGCGGTCGTCGCGATCCAGATGGCCCGGGTCGAGGCGGGCCGATGGAAGATCTGGAGCATCCTGTCGCTGGTCAGCGGTGCGCTCATGTCGCTGTTCCTGGCGCTTCCGCCGATCTTCTGGGGCACCGCGGCATACAGCGCGCCGCGCAAGAACCCCGAGGTCACCGCCATCATGCATGAGCTGGGGACGCTGACCTTGGTAACGACCGATCAGTTCTTCATCTTCATTTGGGTGGCCGTTACGGTCATCGCATTCCGCCCCGCGACCCAGCTTGTCAAACACAACCCCTTCCCACGCTGGTGGGGCTACGTTTCGCTCTGGATCACGATTATGTTCGAGGCGGGCGCCTTCGCGTTCGTCCCCCGCACCGGTCCGCTGGCCTGGAACGGTCTGCTGGTCTTCTGGTCGCCGCTGTCGCTGTTCGGGGTGTGGATCACGATCCAGAGCTGGCTGATCTTCCGTGCACTGCGTGGACAGCAGGCCGAGCCGGACCCCGAGCCCATCGAGGCGCAGGAAGCCTCGGCCGTCTTCTGATCGGTCCACTCGCAGGTGACGAGAGCTCGGGAGAATTACTTCTCCCGAGCTCTCACCATTGGTCGCCGGCAAGCGCGGGGCACGGCGGGGTACAACCCCTCAGCCGACCAGCGCTGTCATCGAGAGCATGGCGGCGACTACGACGCATCCTTCGAAGAACAACCGCACCGCCCGCGGCGCCGACCGGATTCCCATGAAATGCAATCCGATCATCCGAACCTCGATAAAGGTCACGGCGATGATCACGCTCGTCGAGACCGCCGCCGCAAGATCGTGCGCCGAGCCCACGAGCACGCAGACGAAGGTGGCGAAAACCAAGAGGAACCACACGAATTCGGCCCGATGTGACTCGATCACGACGCCTCATCTCACCAAGTAGAACAGCGGGAACAGCATCACCCACACCAGGCCGACCAGGTGCCAGCACGCGGCACCGCCTTCCAGCAGTACGAGATGTCGCGCTCGGAGGGTCGGCATCCGGGTCAGCAGCATCATCCGGAACAGCACGGCGATGCCGACGAGCACATGGAGCAGGTGAATTCCGGTGACCGTGAAGTAGTAGCCGAAAAATCCACTCGCGCCCGGGCGAACGCCGGCCAGGAGGAGCCTGCTCCACTCCAGCGCCGTCACGACCACGAATCCGACACCACACAGCAGCGCGAGGGACAGCAGCTCGGTCCGAAACCAATAGCCACGCCGGCCCGTCGAGCGCACCGCCAGCACCACCAGTAACGAGCTCGTGAGCAACACCAGGGCATTGATCAAGCCGATCGTGGGGTCCAGCAGAAGTCGCCCAGCCTCGTACGCCGCCGGCGCGCGTCGACGCTCGACGGCGAATACCGCGAACAACACCGCGAATACCGACGTGTCCCCCAGGATGAAGATCCAGACTCCTGCCCCGCCGGGCAGCCGCAGCGTGGTCGGTTCCACGGCTGCCTCCTGAACCGGTACCGGACTCATCAGCTGTCCGGCTGTTCACGAGACGGATTCGCCTCTGCGTCCCGAGTTCGCACCGGTTGGCGCTCGACCGCGAACACCGCTACCAAGGCTGGGTAGCTAGCAGCATCCGATGGTGGAATCCTTCGACTTATCACGTTCGTTCCTTGCTCGTGCCTCGGTGCCGAGGCAATGGTCCCCGCATCACAGGTACCGGCCGAGGGAGGGTATCCCATCGACGACCTGCCCGTTTTCAGTCCACACATCGGACGGCTTATTAATGATTACTACTGTCTCATTATTGACGCCACTGGCGCCTGTGAGTACCCTCGCCTCGACAGCTTTTGTGGGATCGCACACAGGCCATCGGCTCAGCTCCGACGACAATCGAGAAATCAGGTCATGTCAATCGAAATCCAAGTGCTACAAGGACTTCCGTGACCATTCAGCTCGGCCTCGGCGAAGCTGCAGGGTGGCGACCATTCGTGGATCGCGCGCCCGATCGCAGAGCCCGGCCACACCGTTCGGTTCGAACTGCACCGGCGTAGAGACAACGTCGCACACCACGGCCTGAGAGAGCACGATGTACGACCCTTTCGACATCCTCCAACGACTGGATGACAACACTGTCCCGATCCTCATCGGTTTCGGACTGGCGATGGTGTTGCAGAACATCGCGATGGGCACGGCGATCCTCGTTACCCGCCGCGAAGGCTGGATCTCCATCCCACTCCCCTGCACCTATCTGTGGTTCGCTCACGACCTCGGAGTGGTGGCACGCTTCGACATCTGGTTCAAGGTCTATCACCACTGGTTCCTCGAGCTGTTCTGGCTGGGCCTGCTCAGCGCGCTGCTCCTCGAGCTGGTCTTCTTCTGGCAGGCTTTCAAGGTCGGCCGCAAGGAGTACCTGCCGAACGGAACCCAGGCGCAGTGGATCGCCCTCGTGGTCGCGGGGGCCATCGCCGTCGTGGTCTGCTGGGAGTACCTCGAGACCGTGTTCGCGGACCCGATCTACCAGGCGGTGCCGTCCATCACGATGTTCCTGCTGCCCGTCGCCACGACCGCGTTGATCCTCCGCCGACGGTCCGTCATCGGCCAGGTTCCGCTCATCTACGCCTGCTTCGGCGCCATGGTGGTGCTGTGGTGGGGCGTGACCGCCGGGTACTACGGCGAGCCGTTCCGGTCCTGGCAGTACATCACGTCGGGGGTCGTGGCGCTCGTCATGTACATCGCGCTCACGATCGCCATCGCACGCATGCGCCGTGCCGGCACGCCGGTTCCGAACCTCCCACAGATCCCGGCCGGATCATCAGCTGACGAGGCGTGCGCCGACCGGGTCCAGCGCTCGGCGGGCCGCTAGCACCCGACCGTAGCGAGAACGATCGTTGACACCATACGAGTCACATGCGACCATCGGGAGGTCGACGCGGCGGGGGCGACGGCTCCGTTAGGCAGCTTGGCCAAGGAGGAATCTTGTTCCTATCGCGCCGAATTCAGATGCACAACCCCCTGTCCGGCGCTGGAGCGCGCACCGCTGCAACGTTCCTGGCGACGCTCGCCTTCTTGCTGTTCCCAGAGGTGAACGGTCATTCCGACGTGGTTGCCGAGGGGCCGCCACAAACCAATGCGCTGAGCGCTATCCACTACGCGGTCGACCATCCGAATGCGCTTCCGATCGGCATGAACGACTTCGGTTGCAAACCTTCCGCAGCACATCCCCGGCCGTTGATACTCGTGAACGGCACATTCGGCAATATGTACATGAACTGGTCGATGTATTCGCCGCAATTCCGGGCCGACGGCTACTGTGTATTCGGGCTCGACTACGGATACGAACCAGGAAGTCCTCCATACTGGCGGCAGGTGGGCAGAATAGGCAAGTCAGCCGAGGAACTCGGGAGTTTCGTCAGCAGGGTTCGTGCCGCAACCGGCGCCACGCAGGTCGATCTGGTGACCTATTCTCAAGGTGGGATTGTCGCACTGAACTATATCAATCAACTCGGCGGGGCCGACGAGGTCGGCTCGCTTATCGGAATCGCGCCTCCCAGCCACGGAATAAGCGTCTATGGAATCCTACCTTGGATCGCGAGCAATCCCACGGCTTCCCCTGCCGTCAACGCATCGCTCCCCGCGACGATCGATGTCGCAGCCGGTTCGGAGTTCATTGAGAGAACGGCTGCCGGCGGACTGACTCGGCCGAACGTCCGCTATGTGACAGTAATTTCGCGCACGGACTCCGTCGTGCAGCCCGAGGAAGCGAGGCTTCCGGAGGGCCCGAACGTAACCAATGTGTCGATCCAGGATATCTGTAGCAACTTCTACGGAGATCACTCCAGCTATATCTACAACGAGATCGTGCTACGCCTGGTGCGCAATTATCTCGATCCCGATACCGCATCTCCTCCCATCTGTCACCTGGTGCTTCCGGGTACAAATTAGCCAAGTAGGACTTCGAATGCCCGTCATCGATGTCAAGCTGGAGAATCACGTCGCCGTGCTCACGATCAACCGGCCGTATGCCGGTAATTCCGTGAACGGCGAGCTGCTCCGCGACTTTCTGGAAATCGTTCTCGAGCTCGGCCACGACGACGAGGTGCGGGCGTTCGTGACCACTGCGACCGGTCGGATCTGGTGCTCTGGTGTCGATCACGCGGTGCTCGGGCCGGGCCTCGTCGAAGGAACCTCGGGCAACAAGCTCTTCTATGGCCTGGGCGAGACCGGCCTTCCCCGGCTGTCGAAGCAAGAGCAACTGTTCGACCCGCTCGGCCCCGGACGCTGGATCCTCGCCTGCCGGGAAATTGAGAAACCCTTCATCGCGGCGGTCAACGGCGCCGTCGCCGGGGGCGGTCTGGGCCTGCTGGGCCTGCACGACTACCGGATCGCGGCCGATTCGGCGCGCTTTCGTGCCGCGTTCATCGGTCTCGGTGTCGGTCCCGACTTCGGCGCGAGCTGGTTTCTTCCGCGCCTCATGGGACCGTCGGCGGCCACCCGGTTCTTCCTCGAGAACAGTTTGTACAGCGCGAAGCAGGCTCTCGAAACCGGGCTCGTGCACCAGGTTGTTACGCCGGAGCAGGTGCTCGCCACCGCGGTCGCGATGGCCGAGAGCCTCGCCGCCCTACCGCCACTCGGGGTTCGCGCCACCATTCGGGCCCTGCGCCGAACGCTCGACAACTCGTTGACCGACCAACTGGCTCTCGAATGGCGTAACCAGGACATCGCGTTCGCGAGCAGGGACGCGCGCCGAGCGCTGCACGCCTTCCGTAATGGGACGCAGGTGAACTTCGAGGGCGCGTGAGCGCGCCCGGTGACTCGCTCGGTGCCGCGACGCGCGTGTCCAGCACTGTGCCGAGCATGCCGCCCAGGGTGGTTGCATCCGGGCGGCAACTTCATACGGGACGGGCGGGAGAGCGGCTGAACAACG
>NZ_JBHZCS010000075.1:42633-50378 GCF_042755705.1 Nocardia sp. NPDC059154 | reverse complement strand
CAGACGATTCACGAGTCACACCCAACCCGAAAAGCCAGCACCCACCCTTCCAGCCAGCCCCAGGCCAGCCACCCCAAACAATTACAGGCGATTCAGTCAGCCTGACGAGACTTACCGGCGAGAACGCCCAGTGCAGTGTCGCAACGACCCACACCATCCGACGACAGTCAGCCCGCTCGTCCGGAGCCCTCAGTCGGTTTGGCCGGCGGCCTGAGGTTCCACTCATGGGCATGAACCAGCGGAACCTGTCCGAACCTACCGAGGCTCTTGGCTTCAGCGAGAATTCGTTCCTCCAAGACCTCGTCGGCCGAGTAGACAATCCCCGCAGCGTCCAGCAAGTCCACGCACGCCGTAAAGGTCTCGGCGAACAGCAGCGGCAACTGAAACAGTGCAAAGGTAGTCCGGTATTCGCGGAAGTTCGGGTTCAGGGTGGTCACTGCTCCGCCCGGCTCACCCCAGCTATGGCGCGTGATTTCTCCGACCGAGAAATGAAGTGCCCGGCTTGAGGCGGCGTGAAGGTACTCGTACAAAGCCTCATGGCCACTCTGCTCAGCGACCCAGCTTGCGCTTGGCAACACGCCACCTGCCCAATGGTATTGCTGGCCTAGAGTCTTCAGCTTGTCCCTTACGGCGGCCTTATGCTGGTCTTGAGCATCCAGGAGCGCGACCGGATACCAGAGTTCTTGCATCACAGCATCGCCGACATATGCCCTCTGAGCGAGTAGGGAGCGGATGCCATCCCATATCCCCATGGTGTTCAGCAGATCCTGCGCATCCTGTTGCGAAAGATCCTTGACCCACAGCATCCAGAGCAGCTCATCGAGAGCTGGCCGAACGAACCCGACAGACAAGTGACCGAGTCCGCCCTTGGCGAGCAGTACTGTGGCGTCAAGCGCCTCAAGCTGACGACGGAGAATGTAGTTGACTGCGAGAGAGCGGATGTCCGACTCGACTGCGTCCCATCCCAGGTCGCCAATCGTCATGACCTTCTTCTGGGTGGAGGTCCACGCCTCGACTGCGGCCAGGCGTCCTTCAAAGTCGGGATTCTCGTTCACTGCCACGAAGGCCATGCTGACACGTCCAGGCGTGCTCGCGTCGTAGATGTGCACATCCCGTACGCACCGGGTACGCAGCATCTCTCAGCGCCGCTGAATCGAACCAACACTGCCAACTCCGAAAGTGCAGCTCATAGTCATCGCCTCAACCAGTTCAACGATGGCAAACTCCGGCAAACGGGGCGCCGACCGCTCTCCTAAAGCGGGTGTCGCAGGTTCGAATCCTGCCGAGGGCACATTTATCCAGGTCAGACCGTCGAACTCGGCCGACTGCCTCGCCGGGGCAGGAAGCCGGGGCCGCCCGGACCGGACAGCTAGGCCCGGTCCGGGCGACCTGCCGGGCCGCCCGGACCGGGTGAGAACGCCGGCCGTGGAGTCATGGCAACCCTGTCAACAGTTACTGGGTGCGGGCTCGCCGCGAACCCGGCCGTTGAGCCACGCCAGCACCTCGGGGGCACCCAGCACCGCTCCCGACAGATGCTCGGGCGCGGGAACGCGCAGCGTCTGCACCGGAACACCGGCCGCGCACCAGCGGTGGTCGGTGTTGTCGATCGCTTGGACCGGAATCAGCGGGTCGTCGGGTGAATGCCATTCGAACACCGGTGTTTCCGGCACTTCGCCGAAGAGTTCCAAGCTGTTCTCCTCCAGCACCGACTCGCCTTCACGGACGTTGAAGCCCCCAGGATCGGCCATGTATGCCCGCGCGCTGCCGCCCACACCCTCGGCGAGGATCTGATTGGTGCAGTCATTGGCCATGGCATTGCGGAGGGCCAAGCCATTCTGGTTGAGGTACGAGCTGATCGGCAGCTCGTTCGGATATTCGCGCTCGAGACCGATCGCCGCCGCCATGGCCAGCCCGAAGGCCGGGTGCGGGTCGTAGCCCAACGCCTGCACCATCGTCAGCAGGTTCATCGGGGCACCGCCGATGGCCGCACCCGCGAGCTTCAGCTCCGGCGCGTACGACGGTTGGAGCGCAGCCGCCGCCCCGGTGGCCATGCCGCCGCCGGAGTAGCCGGCCAACACGACCGGACTGTGCTGGGCGGCGAGTTCCGGCAGCTGTTTCACCGCTCGGACACCGTCCAGAACGATCCGGCCACCCAGACGTGCCGCCCCGAATGCGACGTACGGACCGAGATGATCCGGCAGCGCTATGCTCCAGCCCTGCGCCAGTACCATATTCAGAATCGACGCCGTCGTCAGGAGATTCGGATCGTCGGAGTACAGCAGATGCGACACGGCGCAGCTGGTGCCGAGCGCATTGATGAAGTGCTGATACGACATCAACGGGGCGTCGGGCTGGTGACCGACGGGGGTGAGGATCGTGGTGGTGGCCGCGATCGGCTCATCGTGGGAGTTGGTGGATCGGAATTGCACCAATGTAACTGTGGCGCCGGGAAATATGGCCACCGGCGGCATTGTCTGCGTGCGGAGCACATCACCGGGCCGGTGTGCCGCCAGATCCGCCGGGGCGGCGTAGAAAGGATCCGGATCGGGTATCGGATATATCGGATCCGCCGCAGCCGTTGTCGTCATCGACAACCCGAGAACCACACCACCCAGCGCAGCCACAACTTTCGCCGACCCGCTGCGGAGGAAAACAGGAAACCGACCAAGCACGTGTCTGACCTCCATGAATAGTTCACGTCGTTCGACAAGCCAGTCCGAATTCTGAAACGACTATATCGGCAAACTTCCAGCAACACACCAAAACGTGCGTTTCTCATTGATCAGCCAACAGTCCTCCCCGAGACCGGGATTCACATGCTCGTCTGCCCGACGCCGGTCACCCGATCAACGAGCCCTCGCGCCTGCGCAACCCGAGGATTCCCAATCTCGTAGGGCGCAGAGGTCATTCATAGACATCGCCGAATTGGCAATGCCGACACGACGGGCAATCCCATAACGACACGCGGTGGGCCGACGTGAGTTCGGCGTTTCTTCCGCTGATTCACAAAAAACCGATAGCCCTGCGTATAGCCTCAACACCCGATTCGAGATGCCCTGGGTCCCTCACTCGCAGGAAGGATCGATAAAGTGCGGAGGCGACTGCTTGGATTGGCCGTAGCTTTGACAGGAACCCTCATCATGGTTGGCGGAGGCGCCACGAACTCGGCGCTGCTCGCCAGCGCGGAACCCGTCGCGGCGGGCGACGATTTCTATCTGCCGCCGCCGCTACCACCCACACCGGGAGCCATCGTGCGCGCCGAACCGGCACAGGTGGCCTTCTCCGCACCCGGAATGCCCGGCGTCGTTCCGGCCGCCGCGACGCGAATGATGTACGTCAGCAGCGACACCCACGATGCGCCGACGGCGGTCGTCGGCACGTACCTGCAGCCGAGCGTGCCGTGGACCGGCCCCGGCGAGCGCCCGCTGGTCGCGTACGCGGGCGGCACCAAGGGCCAGGGCAATCAATGTGCGCCGTCGAAATTGATGACGCAGGTCGTGCAATACCAGCCCCCGGCGGACATCATTTTCGAATACGACCTGCTGGCGCTGTATTCGCTGCTCGCCCGCGGAATCGCGGTGGTGGTGACCGACTACCACGGCCTCGGCACCCCCGACGTGCACGACTACCTCAACCGCAAGGCACAGGCCTACGCGCTGCTGGATGCGGCACGCGCCGCACTGCAATTGCCCGGCACCGGCCTCAACCCCGGCACGCCGGTCGTTCTCTACGGATACTCGCAGGGCGGCATGGCTTCCGCGGGCGCGGCCGAACTGCTGTCGAGCTACGCTCCCGAGCTGAATGTACGCGGCGCCTATGTGGGCGGTCCGGTGGTCGACGACGAATACTTCATCGGATACAACGACGGACGGCCCTCCATCGCACCGGCTTTCGCCTGGATCCTCAATGGCATCGCCGCCGACTACCCGGAGACTCGCCCGATCCTCGACGCCGAGCTCAATGACACCGGCAAGGCGATCCTGCACGACGCTCTGGGCAAATGCGCCGTCCCGGCCAGCCTGGCCCAGGACCATCCGCGCACGTCCGAATGGACCACCAGCGGCGAGCCGCTCACCGCGGTCATCGATCGGAACCCCGAGCTGAAATCGGCCTTCGACGAACAGCGCATCGGCACGCTCACTCCGTCGGTGCCCGTCCTCACCGCCTCGGCCATGAACGACGAGGGTGCGCCCTACGTGCCGGTGCGGGAGATGGCGGCCGGTTGGTGCAGTAGCGGCGTGACCATCGAACTGGATCCGAACGCGCAGATTCCGACCGTTTCGGGTCTGGTGGGCACCCATGTGCTGGCGTTCTTTCCGTCGCTGGCGGACTCGCAACAGTGGCTGACCGATCGGCTCGCCGGCTGGCCTGCTCCGAGCAACTGCGGGGCCCTGCCCTGACCCTCTGACGTTCGGTCCATGATGCCCGGCAGCCGGGATCGGTCCTCGCACCGATCCCGGCTGCCGGGCATTCGTGTATAGAACTCGATGTTCGTCACCGGGGATGGGTTGAATTGCCCGGTCAGTCACCATTTTTGGCAGTTCACCTAGCGCGGCGGAGAAATCCGACTAGTCTTAATCGACGGGTTTGAGCCAAACGATTTCGGCCACGTGCACTCACGAGCGAGTGTCGTTCAGTTGGATCAAAGAGGCGCCTATGTCGATTTTCCAGGATTCGAAGTCGCGCGACCCCAAGCGATACCTCTGGATTCTCGGGTTGATCGCTCCTTCGTGCGCTGTAGTTCCCTCACAACTGGTAGCCCGCACGGGGCTCACCATCTTCTGGTGGATCGGTCCGGTTTTCGTGCTGGTACTGATCCCACTGCTGGATCTGTCTGTGGGGGATGACGGGAGCAACCCACGCGAGGAGGACTACGAGGCATTATCCGAAGACCGGTTCTATCGGTGGTGTACGTACCTCTTTCTGCCGCTGCAGTTCATCGGGCTGCTCATTGCTGGCTATCTCTGGGCAAGTTCGGAGCTGAGCGTAGCCGACAAGCTCGGTTTGGCTGTGACGCTGGGGTTTGTGTCGGGCATCGGAATCAATGCCGCCCATGAACTCGGGCACCGGGCCGAACACCTGGAACGCTGGCTGGCGAAGGTCGCTCTGGCACAGTCGGGTTACGGGCATTTCTTCGTCGAACACAATCGGGGTCATCATGTGCGTGTGGCGACGCCCGAGGATCCGGCCAGCGCCCGATTCGGCGAGTCGCTGTGGGAGTTCCTGCCGCGCAGCGCGGTCGGCGGCTTCCGGTCGGCGCTGGCCCTGGAGCGAGAACGCTTGTCCCGCAAGGAAAAGCGCTGGTTCAGCTGGCACAATCAGCTGTTGCAGGCCTGGTCGATGAGTGTCGCGTTGTGGGGCACCATGATCCTGGCCTTCGGCCTCGGGGTGATTCCGTTTCTGATTGTGCAGGCGGTGCTGGGTTCGGGGCTGCTGGAAACGGTCAATTACATCGAGCACTACGGACTGCTGCGCCCGCGCCGCGCCAACGGCAACTACGCACGTTGCTCCCCGCGCGACAGCTGGAACAGCGACCGCCTGGTCACGAACGTATTCCTGTTCCACCTGCAACGCCACAGCGACCACCACGCCAATCCCGGTCGCCGCTACCAGACCTTGCGCAGCTCACAAACGGCACCACAGCTCCCGGCCGGCTACGCCACCCTGATCCTTGTCGCCGCCATTCCCCCGCTGTGGCGTGCCGTCATGGACCACCGCGTACTGGCCCATTACGGCGGCGACCTCTCGCTCGTGAACACCAAACCAGCACCCACGCGCCGCTTCGTGGGACCTATACGCCTGCATCGAATATCGACGACCGACAGGAGCTGATCGCGAGGAGACTTCGACAGCCGGATGGCTCAGGGCCATCCGGCTGTTGTCTCGCAACGGTTTTCGCGCCGGTGGGTCACATCGGGTATATCGGGTGCTTGCGGGGGTTGAACTCCGGCTTGACCGGCTTCTTGTCGCGGAGCAGGCGGAGGGCCTGGCGGATTTCCAGGCGGGTGCGGGAGGGTTCGATGACGGCGTCGATGTAGCCGCGTTCGGCGGCGACCCAGGGGGTGGCGACCGTCTCGTTGTACTGGTTGATCATGAATTCGCGGGCCGCGGCGCGATGTTCCTCCGGCATCGCGGCCAACTGGCGTTTGCCGAGGAGGTCGACCGCGCTTTCGGCGCCGATCACCGCGATACGCGCTGTGGGCCAGGCGAAACTGACGTCCGCGCCGACCTGCCGGGCGGCCATCATGCCGTATGCGCCACCGTAGGACTTGCGTACCACCAGGTTGATGATCGGCACCGTCGCCTCGATGATGGCGCGCGGGACACGGCCGCCGCGGATGATGACGCCATTGGCCTCCTCCGCGAGGCCCGGCAGCACGCCGGGGGTGTCGGCGACGAACACGAGCGGGATGTTGAAGGCGTCGCAGAGCCGGATGAAATAGGTCGACTTGTCCGAGCAGGCGGCATCGATGGAACCGCCCAGCACCAGTGGCTGATTGGCGATCACGCCGACCGGGTAGCCGTCGACGCGGGCGAAGCCGGTGATCAGGTTCGGCGCGAACGCGGCTCGGATCTCGTGGAACTCGCCGTCGTCGAAGATGCGCAGCAGGATCTCGTGCATGTCGTAGCCGGCACGATCGGAATCCGGGATGATCGTGTCGAGTTCCCGGTCACTGGCCGTGATCTCGGGCTCCAGGCCGGGATTCACGATCGGCGGCTGCTCGACGCAGCTCGTCGGCATGAAGCTCAGGTAGTTACGGGCCCACTCGTAGGCCTCCTGCTCGGTCTCGGCCACGTGATGCAGGGTGCCGCGTTCGGCCTGCACCTTCGCGCCGCCGAGCTCCTCGGCGGTGACGTCCTCGCCGTTGACCGCCTTGATCACCTCCGGCCCGGTGACGAACATATAGGAATCCTTGGTGCCGATGAGCACGTCGGTATTGATCGGCCCGTACACCGAGCCCGCGGCGCACTTGCCGAGAATGATCGACACCTGCGGCACATAGCCGGACAGCTTCTCCAGCACCCGGGAGATATCACCGAACGATGCGATGGAACCCACCGCGTCCTGGATCCGCGCGCCGCCCGAATCGTTGATCGTCACCACCGGGCACGCGTTGTCGAACGCGAATTTCAGTGCCCGCATGAACTTCTGGGCGGACGTGACCCCGACCGACCCGCCGTACACGGTCTGATCGTGGGAGATCACCACCACCGGGCGCCCCCCGATCAGCCCGCGACCGGTGACCAGTCCGTCACCGTAGAGCGCGTCCGGTTGACCGGGCTGGCGAGCCAGCGCGCCGGTCTCGATGAACGTGCCGCGGTCGAGCAGCATCTCCACCCGCTGCCGAACGCTCGGAATGCCTTTCGACGCCCGCTTGGCGATACCGGCCTCACCCGCGGGTTCTGCGGCGATCTCCAGGATCTTGGCCAGTTCATCGAGCTTCGCCCGCGTACCGATCACGCTTGTTGCCACCTTCCCAAACAAACTGTTGTGCCTCGCGACGGTAAGCGGCGCCGAGACAGTACGGGTCACTGAAGCAGATAAACGTGATGAATCACAGTCCCGGCCGGCGGCCGTCAGCAGAACGGGATGCCCACGGAGCCGTTGAGGCTGGTGTGGAAGAGGATGCAGACCAGGTAGTTGGCGGCGGAGTAGGACCCGCTGGAGGAGCCGGTGGCGGTGGTGTCCACAGGCTGGGCCTGGGTCGGGGTCTGGGAGCTTGACCCCGGGGGGGGGGTTAGGA
>NZ_JBHZCS010000075.1:30244-42623 GCF_042755705.1 Nocardia sp. NPDC059154 | reverse complement strand
GTGGGGTCCACAGGCGGGGCCTGCGCCGGCGCCGGCGCATCGGCCTGGGCGGGGGCGGCCAGCACGCCGGCGGGGGTGAGAAGGGCCGCGGTGACGGCGAACGCGGCGAGGGTCTTCTTCGAATTCATCTGTGGCTCCATCGTTCTCGATCTCGGCGGGAGCAAGTATCGAACCCGGGCCGCAGCCACCGACAGCCCCAACAGTTGGGGTCGCCGCCGCCGAGGCAAAGTAAGTGAAGAGTAAATAGCTGAATCTGAGGATCGGGAGCTGAACATACCCGAGGATTGCGCACCGATTGCCCACTGATTACATGATCACCCTTGCGTCCACGCGCACCCGCTGCTCTACTAAGTGAATTTCAGATAGTGCAATCCCCGAGATGTGAGACATGGGAAGTCGCGTGTTGGTGGCGGGTGTCGGGATGATCCCGTTCACCACACCCCGCCGGACGCAGACCTACGACGTCATGGGCGAGCAGGCGGTGCGGGCCGCGTTGGCCGACGCGGGCATCGACTACGCGACGGTGCAGCAGGCGTATGCGGGGTGGGTGTACGGAGATTCGACGTCGGGGCAGGCGGCGCTCTACCGCGTAGGCGCCACCGGCATTCCCGTGATCAATGTCAACAACAACTGCTCGACCGGGTCGTCGGCGCTGTTCCTGGCGCGGCAGGCGATCGAGCACGGCATCGCGGATGTGGTGCTGGCCCTGGGGTTCGAGCAGATGCAGCGCGGCGCACTCGCCACTGCCTACACCGATCGGCCCAGCCCGTTCGACAGCTTCGACACCGTGGTTCACCGTCTCCAGGGCGAGGGCGACGCGCCCTTCGCGGCCCGATACTTCGGCGGCGCGGGCCGCGAATACGCCGACCGATACGGCATGGACCCGGCGGTGTTCGCGCGGATCGCGGTCAAGGCGCGCCGGCACGCGGCCGGCAATCCCAATGCGGTGTTCCGCGATCCAGTGACCGTCGAGGAGGTGCTGGCCTCCCCGCAGATCTACGGACCGCTCACCCGGCTGCAGTGCTGCCCGCCCACCTGCGGCGTCGGCCGCCGTCCTGGTCAGCGAAAACTACGCGCGCACACACGGTTTGCGCACCGACGTGGCGTTCACCGCGCAGGCCATGGTCACCGACACCGCCTCGACCTTCGACGGCGACTCGATGCTGTCGATCGTCGGCTACGACATGTCCCGGGCCGCCGCCCAGCAGGTCTATCAGCAGGCCGGCGTGGACCCCCTCGACATTCCGGTCGTGGAACTGCACGACTGCTTCACCACCAACGAGCTGCTCAGCTACGAGGCCCTCGGCCTGACCCCGGAGGGCACCGCCGAGAAGTTCATCGCCGACGGCGACAACACCTACGGCGGGCGGGTGGTCACCAACCCGTCCGGCGGGCTGCTGTCCAAGGGACACCCGCTCGGCGCGACCGGCCTGGCGCAGTGCGCCGAACTGGTCTGGCAGCTGCGCGGCCGGGCCGCCGCCCGGCAGGTCGAGGGTGCGCGAATCGCCCTGCAGCACAACATCGGCCTGGGCGGGGCGGCCGTCGTGACCCTCTACCAGAAGGTGGACTGAGCATGGCGCTGGATCCCGGTGTGATCGGCACCGTCACGCTCACCGGGACCGCGGTCGTCGCGCTCACCGGGCCCACCGTCACAGCGCTCTGACTTCTCACCTCCTCCGAAAGGTATTGCTCCATGGGAACTCTGGACAACAAGGTCGCCATCGTCTCCGGATCCGGGCGCGGCATCGGGCGCGAGATCGCCCTGAAGCTCGCCCGCGAGGGCGCGTCGGTCGTGGTCAACGACCTCGACGCCGAACCGGCCAAGGAGACCGTGGCCGCCATCGAGGCGGCCGGCGGCCGGCGCGGTGTACCTGCTGTGCAGCCCGGACTCCGACTACGTCAGCGGCCAGACCCTGGTCTGCGGCGGCGGATACATCTTCTAGCCGCGGGCGTCCGCGGCCGATCGGGCCGGGGGGGGGGGCCCCCCCCCGGGGGGGGGGGGGGGAACCCCCCCCCCCCCGCGCCCGCACCACCCCTCTGCCATGTCCTTTGAGAATTCCATAGCGTGACATGTCACCCGCCCGGTAGCCGCTCTCTGTCGATCCGACAGTGACCAGCTACCGGCTGAAACAACGAGCGGAGCGTCACCGAATTGACCGACACCAACTGCCGTTGCGCGAATTGCCGCAGCGAAGGCGAATACGAATACCGGACGGGCAAAGTGCCGGACGACTGCATTTACCGGGACTACAAACGGTGCCAGGGATGCGACTACTACGGACCCATCACGCACCCCGACCGACTGTGCACCCTCTGCGCCAATTCGCCCGCCTACAGCGTCCCGTGAAGGAAATGAAAGGAGCCCAACAATGAAATACCCGAACGCGAAAGGCATCGTAATTCTGTCCAACCCGACCGCCCTGGTCGAATCCCTGCCCGCCCAGCACGGGCAGCCCCTCGAGCCCCGCAGCCTCACCCTGATCCTGCTGCGCGACCTCCCCGGCGGATGGAAACAGGTCGAGAACGTCCACAGCTCTCGCCTCGAAACCCCCGACCGGTACGCGGTAACCGAGCTCACCTCCGGCTTCACCGGCAGCCACGCGATCGCAGTAGTCGTCGACCGCGACGCCGACGGCCCCGGAGACAGCGTCACCCTCCACGTCGACACCATCGCGCGCACCGACTACCAGCTCAGCGCCCGAGGCGTGCACCTCACCAACGCCTACGCCGCCCGCGCCGTCAGCCCCGGAAACCCGGTCTGGTCCCTGCGAACCGACGCCTATATCGGGCTGGTCCCCCGACACCGCCTCACCGAAACGCCCACTACCTACCTGTGTGCGCCCGACCTCATCAACTACCCCTCCACCCTCCAAACCCTCACCGCCTGAACCGCTCCCAGCCGCACGCCCCGGTAGTAACCGCCTACCGGGGCGTGCGCCCGAACCGAAAACCACGGAAAGGCAACACAACCCAATGAGCACCGACAACAGCGGGTGGGAAGTCATCCACACCTACAGCCGCGCGCAGGCCATCGCCGACGGAGTCCTCCACGACGTGAGCGAGCTCGCCAAAGAAGCCGGATTCAAACACCCGGTCGCGATCGCCGAACACGCCTGGGCCGACGCCATCGCCTGGGACAACGAAGGCAAACACGGCCAGTCCATCACCGGCCGCACCTGGGACGTCCTCATGATGGCGAAGCTCGCCGCGATGAACAACCGCAGCGCCTCGGCAATGGAATTCAAAGTGTTGCGCCTGGTCAACGGCAGCAACAGCACCAAGCCGCAGCCGGTCACCCTCTGCCTGCACTGCGGGCCCGGTGACACCGCCGCCCCGGTCCTGACCATCATGGCCCCGCGCGACATGTAACCACTCTCTTTCGGCAGGCACCCGGACACGGCCCGGGTGCCTGCACCACCGCGAGAAGGACCCCGGCATGAGCGCCCGATTCTTCGCCCTCACCACCGACGCCCACTCCCTTACCCTCACCGTCCTCGCCCGAGTAACCGAGAAGCGCGCCGAGGCCATCGCCGACGCGCTCCCCAAGCCCTACGCGATCACCAAGACCGGCCCCGCCGCCTGGGCCCTCACCCGGGACGGCAACCCGGTCCAACACATCACGATCGGCGAACCGCACCACGTCGTCACCCGCGTATGCGAATTGCAGCATTTCGGGAAAGGAGTCACCGCCACCACCTGCACCACGGTTCAAGGGTCCATGTGCCCCGGGGAAACGCACCACGTCTACGCGTGCGACGAATGCACCCCCACCCTCGCCGACACCATCGCCCACAACGCGAAGCACGGCGAGACCATCGACTATTTCCGCTCCGCCACGTTGGACGGAACCGAAATCGAAAACCTCACCGGCGCATAGCCGCCAAACCATCACAACAGCAAGGAGTACAGCAATGTCCAAGCGCCCCAGCATGTCCCAGATCCAGCAGTGGGTCTTCGACGGAGTGGCCGAAGCCCTCGACGGTTGCCAGGTCGAGACCGACGGCGAGTGCGAGCACGGCGAACCGTCCTGGCTCGTGCACCTGGAAATGATCTAGACCCCTGAAATCCCTGCCCCGGCCCAACGGCCGGGGCACCCACAGAGAGAACGCCCGCAATGAAGCAGCACCACACACGCGACGCCGGAACCTATCTCGCGTCCATTCCCGCCATGCTCACAACCACCCCGCCACCCGATTCCCTGATTCTCATCCTGACCGACCACAGCGGAATCCCTCAGCTGACCGTGCGCCACGGATTGCGCGAGTTCATTCAGCAGGCCCCTGGAACGCTGGCTGCGAAACTGCGCCTTGCCAAGGCAGATCGTGCGCTGATCGCGGTTGTCGCCGAGCAGGACCCCAACCGCGCCAGCGATCAAACCGACCAGCATGAAATCTTGTTGACGCTGTTGGCATCCGAGCTTGGGCGAGTCAATATCAAGATCAGCCAGGCATGGACGTTGCCGAAGTTCGAAGCCGGAGCGACGTGGCGCTCACTGATGAACGGCAATCACGGGGTACTCCCCGACCCCGCCAGCACCGTGCTCGCGGCCTCCAACGCCGCCAGCGGCCGCGTGGTCAACTACGACCGCGACGAGATCAAAGCCCGATTCACCCCCGATCCCGTCCGCTGCAACGCCGTGAACGCGGCGATCGAGCAGGCGGCGCACGCGCTGACCGCGCCCGACCTCAGCGAGCCCCGCGAGTTCGTCGCCCGCCTGGTCGCCGACTACGACGACGCCACCGGATTGCCGCCCAAGGACGCCGCCGAACTTGCTGCGCGACTGCGCAAACCGGCCATAGCTGATGTCTTCTTTCAGGACGCGGCCGCCCGCGCCGACCGCACCCGCGAACCCGTGTGGCTCGACGCGGCCCGGTGCATGACCGGCCGCCCCCGCGCCGTTGCCGCCACCCTCTACAGCTTCAGCGCCTACGTCAGCGGCGATGCCATCACCGCATCGGTCGCGATCACCGTCGCCCAGATCGAGGATCCCGGCTACGCGTTCGCGCGAATGCTTGACGCCGCCCTCCACGGTGGGTTCCCCCCGCAACAGGTCCGGCAGTTCTTCGCCAACCGCGCGTGAACCGCCACCACCTGCACGCCCGCGGCCCGCCCGTATCGCGCGCACCCCCGATCAACGCGACTGCACCAGCCGGTAACCGCCCGGCTGGCGCAGTCGCCCCAAAACCACTGCACCCAGGAGAAAACACCATGGACATCACCATCACCAGCATGGAATACCGCCGCGCCACCGGCCCGTTCGGCATCGAACGCAACGGCTACACCGCGACCTATAGCCGCGACGGCTACAGCTACAGCGTGTCCCAGCTCGAAGGCGAGCAGCCCGGATGGGGAATCGACAGCATGCTTGGACCCTATTCCCACCCCCACTTCGTGCACAGCTTCGGCGACCGACCCGCCCGCCCGGTCCCCGCCGACATCGCCGCCGAACTCAACACCCACCGAGACGCCGCCCGCACGGTGCGCCTGGACAACGCACCCGCCCTCATCGCGGCCGTGCCCTCCCTGCTCACCGCCCACGACCACACCAGCTTGACGCTCCCGGCCCTGATCGTTGCGTTGCTCATTCCCGCCGAACGCGGCTGGTGGACCGTCGAGCGGGTCGGCCTGTTCGACACCGGCCCGTTCGGCAGCTACGAATCCCGGCCCCTCACCGCGGATTCCGACGCCACCCGCACTGTCGCCCTGATCATCTATCCCGACTCCACTACCCGCGACCGCCACGGCGACCTCATCAGCCAACTCGACAGCGAATTCCAGGGCCACGGAATCCCGCTCGCGGCCAGCTACACCGCCACCAGCACCGCCCCCGGCGCGCCCGTCTGGTCGCTGGACAACCGCCACCGCCTCGGCACCGTCCCCACGCTGCCCACCCCGCAGGGAATCCCCATCTTCCAGGTAGCGACCCCCGCCATGGCGTACCCGCTGCCCATCGTGGCCCCCGCACGATGACCCGCCCCCACAGCCACCAGAAAGAGACGGAATCACCGATGAACAGCGAACTCTGCCACCACCTCCCGCCCGTCCCCGACCCCGCATGGGGCGACGGCTACGACTGGATGGCGAAGCTCACCGCACCGTGGAAGGAAGTAGCGGGAGACGGCGACATCCTCTACGGAGACTGGCCCTACGTCGTCGTCGCCTACGCCGACATCACCGCCGTGGCAGCCGACGACGGAACCGAGATCAGCCCCGACGTCTACGGACTCACCGTCTACACCGAGGGCGACATCAGCACCAGCGCGTTCCCCGGCCGCGAAGAACGCCGACGCTACGTGCGCAAGCACTACGGCCACCGCGACTGAATGCCCCCGACGTCCCCAGCCGCGCGGAGCCCGCCGCCCGCGCCCTGAAACCCCGGACACCACGAATGCCCCAGCTGGTAACCGCCCAGCTGGGGCATTCGCCGCCCATAGTAGCAGCACCGCGCCGCCGCCCCGCACGAGGGCCCGCGCCGAAAACGCACGCAGGCAACGGAACTCCGCTGCGCTCCGTGCACCCCTTCCCCGCCGGCCAGCTCCCAGCCCGGCCCGGACAGCCCTCCGACCGCCGGCGGGAACGTCCACCAAAACCACCGCGAGCAGCCCATCTCGCACGGGCCGCCGCACAGCCCCGAAACGCAAAAGGAGTACCCGAACCATGACATCCACGCCGCTGCGCCAGTTCACCAGCGCCGTCGCCACCGCACTCGGCGCGGACTGGCGCGCCGAATTCATCGACGCCAGCAACAACGACGCCTACCTCCTCGGCCCCGACCGTCAACGGCTACGCCTGACTCTCGCCCTCACCGACACCCAAGTACGGGTCAACATCCACGGCGAATTCGACGAGGACCTGCCCTCGGCGAAACACGGCCCGCACAAGGTGACCACCCGGCTCGGCGAACGCGCCGACGTAGTCGCGAACCAGATCCGCAACCACTTGATCGGCCCGAACTGCACCTACGCCTATGCCCTCGCCCAGGCGGTCGCCGCCGCCGCGCCCGCCGATGCCCACCCCACTCACACCCCAGAACCGGACAACCACACCATGCCCGTCGACCTGCGAACCTTCGGATTCGACCTCGCCTGCGCACTGACCACCACCACCGAGGAGGAATGGTCAGTGACCGCCAGCTCCGCCTACCCGTTCGGCGCGACCCTCATCGGCCCGGCCCCGCTGCGCATCGAGCTGCGCTTCGACACCGACCACGGCGACACCGTCCGCGCCACCGCCTCGCTGTGGGACACCGATCCGAGCCTCCACCCCTACCGAGACCCCAACCAGCCCAAACTATTCAAGACCGTCCTCAACCCGCATGCATCCGCGACGGATCTCGCCGACCAAGTACGCGACACGTTCCTCGACGGAGAAGACGGCCAACCCCACCACTACCGCGCGGCCGTCGCGGGCGCGCAGCAACGCAAAACCGCCGAAGAACAGACCGCCCGGGAACGCATCGCGCTCTCCGAATCCATGGCCCGCGAGACCTTCTCGGCGGCGATCACGGACAAACGGACCTCACCGACCACCGTCGAATACCCCTGCCTGCGTGCGTGGATCGGAATCGACACCGGCCGCCCGATCATCGACCCCGACGGCAAACCCAGCCCCGGAATACGCGTAGAGATCACCGCCCCCGACGACTACGAGGACGACATCACCGCCGCCGTGCGCCGCCTGCTCTCCAACATCCGCGACGCACACACCCACTGGCAGCCCACCCGCTGCGGCGGCCGCCGGCCCCCCCAGCGACCAACCCGCCAGGAACGAACACCCATCCCATCCAATCGGGGCCGGACACCAACCTGGTGTCCGGCCCCGAATTCGACCACCACCTCGAAACGGAGAACCCCACGCCCGTCGACCTGCGCACGCTCGGATTCGACCTCGCCGCCGAAATGGCCACCCGCACCGAAACCTGGTCGGTCGGCCCCAGCCCCACCAATCCCGCCGGCGTCGCCCTCATCGGGCCGCCCCCGCTGCGCATCGAACTGCGCCACCTACCCGACAACGCCGACACCGTGCGGGCGGTCGCCTCCCTGGCCGAGACCGACGACACCCTCCTCACCCACCGCGACGTCTACAAGCCGCACACCTTCACCACCGAGTTCAGCACCAGCGAACCAACCGACACCATCGCCAACAAAGTGCGCGCCGAAATCCTCGACGGAGAAGACGCCCACAGCGGATACCGCGACGCGGTCGCGACCGCCCAACACAACCACGCCGTCGCCGCGGCAATCGCCCGCGACGGTGTCGACCTCGCCGACGCCATCGCCCAGCGAATCAACACCGCGCACACCACCACACGGCTCGCACCGATCGCCTTCGAATACCGGTACGAGCGTGCCCGAGCAGCGTTCGACACCGGCCACCCGATTCGCACCTCAGACGGCCCACCGATCCCGGGCGTGCAGCTCTACATCACCCTCCCCTACGAATTCGCCGACCTGGCCGCCGACACCGTGAACGCGCTGTTCGAAAGCGTCTTCGACGCGCACCACCCGTAACCCGACAAGCCCCGTCCGGGCACCCGGTAGTAGCCGCCTACCGGGTGCCCACCACCCGCACCAACCCGAGGAGCCACCAGCAATGACCAGCAGCCCGATCCACCGCTACGCCACCCCCGACGACCTGCCGCCCGAGGTCCGCGACTCCATCGCCTGGCTACTCGAAGACACGCACCCGCGCGAGGAAGACGACTTCAACCAGCAGCTGGAATTCGGGCCCCCCGAACCCGGCAACGGCTACCTCCGCGCGTCGACCCTGCACCGATGGATGGGCCCACACAGCCCCATCGAACCCCAGCCCGCCCCACCGCAATTCGTCCGAACCGAACCCGAGTACAACCCACCGCTGCGCCTTATCCGCGACGCCTGAACCGACGCGCGCGCCCCACGGGTGCTGCCCGCGGTGGGCAGCACCCGCGCCCCCAGGGCGGCCCTCGCCGCCCGCCACGCAGACCAACACCGCCACGAAAGGACCAGCACCCCATGAACTCCCCCACCGCCCCCACGCCCCGCACCGCGCAGCGGTAGACGGCCATGGCCGTTCGATTCGGACCGAACCCACTGGTCAACAAGAAGATCAGCGGATGGGACATCCGACGATGCGAAGGCTACACACCAAAGGAGCCCGAAACCGCCACCACTTCAGCCCAGACCAGCAGCAATCCATACGACCGAGCCACGTTCTGCCGCACCACCATCGCGACCCACAAAGTCGTCTACCCGCAGGTACTCGGCGATCAGCCGAGCGCGGCTGTTGTCTACGTGTGCCGCGCCCACCTCGACCAAGCCCTCACCCAAGCCGAATGGGAACGCGAACACGCCAGAGAATACGAGGGACTCGACCTCGACGAACCCCAGGTCTACACCGTCACCATCGAAGCCGACCGCCGCGCATTCGATGGTAGCGGCTACCGGCACACCGAAACCCTCACCACTGCCGTAGAACTCGGCCTGTTCCCCACGAAGCACCCCGGCCCGAACCAGCACGACGCCGCGAACCCGTCGCCCGACCCCGACACGAACCGCCGCAACTCGAACTGTTCTGACCACGCCGACGCGCTCCGCGCGGCCACCCCCGACCACGGGCAACACCCAGCCCTCCCTCGACCGCCCGCCGGCGCCGACCACCAATCGGCCCGCGCCCGGCAACGCCCCGCGCACGCGCGGGAACCCGCGCCTGCGGCGCGGCTCCCACCCACCCGCCTACACCGCCAGAAACTCCCGCCACACCCCCGGCGGCGCAACACGTTCCGCACCCAACACCACACCCGTACCCGGCAACAACGCGTCGACCTGCTCCGCCGTCAAACACTCCCCCACCGGCGCAAGCGACACCGTCTCCGACACATCCGCCCACTCCCCCGCACGATCCACCGCCCGCACCCGGGCGACCCTCCCCTCCTCCACATACGCCACCGCCACCAAACCAGCGCGCACCCGCACCGGGATCACCGTCGGCCCCGCCGACAAACGCCGATCCCCCTCCCACACCGCATCCGGCGCGCCCGCGAACTCCGCGGCCAGGGCTTGCGCGCGCCGACGACTCCGATACACCACCAGCACCTCCTCCGGAAGCGACTCCCCGGGCGGTAACCCCAACTCCGGCAACATCTCTCGCGCCCACCCCACCGGAACGAACATCGCCTTCACCGCCTTGTGCGCCGCCACCGCGACCGCCACACCCTGCCCCAGCAGCTCGCGGACCTTCGCCAACCCCAACGGCACCTGCGACGCCGAGAACACCACCACCTCGTCCTCACCCGCCCCGCCCACCGCCGAACCGGTCACCGCCTCCCACAACCCGACCGGCACCAGCACCGCCTCCGCACGCCCCTCCCACGTCACCACCACCACATCCCCCGCCGACACCACCGCCTTGCGCGCCGCGGAAAACCCCGTCCGCAACTGCTCCGACGACCGCCACACCACAGCCACGACGCCCACCACCTCCCACAAACGGCGGCACCCGCGCAAGGACACCACGACCAACACAAACCCCCACATCGTAGAACCCCACGCCAGACACACCCCCCAAACCAGAACCCCACGCGGGCGCCGCATCCCAACCCACCACCACAAGCCTGGAGCTGCCGCGACACCAAGCCCTCCCGCCGGCCCGCAGCTCCCGCAGGCCCACCACCCAGCCAACCCACGCCCAATCACACCCCGCCCCAGCCCCACACAGCCGGCCGGCGCCGGGTCACCTCCCTCCGCGAGCTGCCGCTCGCGCGTCCTCCGGGCCCGACCGCATGTCGTGGCGGCGAACTCTCCGAATGGGCTTGTCGGGGCTATCACCGCGGGCGCAGACAGGTCAAGCGAAAAGCGTGCTTGACCTGCCCACACCCACGGTGATCGGAGACGCCCCAGCCCATCCGAAGAGTCCACCACCACGACCACCTCGGTCCGGCCCTCCCTCCGAAAAGACCACAAGACTCCACGCCCTGGCGGGCGTGCACGGGGGCCAGCCCCCGACACCCCCGCCCTCGCCGGGAGGCAGCCCAAGCCCAAGTGAGCCAAAAGCAAAAAACAACACCCCAGCCCAATAAATGAAGAGAAATACATCACGCCCCGTATATCCTCAAAAAGAAAAGCGAAAAACATGAGAATGATAAGCTATAGCTACAAGGTTGAAGGGAGCGAAAAGGGAAGGGGAGCCACCGGCTCCCGCGCCCGGACCACCCTTCTGACCGCGTTGTTTCTTAACTCCATAGCGTACGCAACGGCTTCCGCGAAGCCCCTGCACTGTCCCGCATTCGAGCGAGCGACCCGCCACTATTCGGGGTCGGACATGACCCAGGGTAAGGCTACTTCGCGGGAGCAACAGGCGAATTCATTCGAATGAAAATGGGAACGCACATGTCCATCAAAACCGCCAAATCCGAAATCGATTCCCGAACGCGCGAATTGCGCAACAAATTCGGACTCACCGACATTCGCGACCACGGGCTCCCCGTGGCCGCACTCAGCGTCGAAAACACCATCACGACCGGCCAACTCGCCCGCATCCTCGCCGCCGCCCACGACGCCATGCCCGACCAGCCGCCCACCGGGCCCGGCTTCACCCGCCTCACCCTGAGCACCCACCGCACCACCCGAGGAGTCCTCACCCCCGAACACTTCTCTCTCATCCTGCGCGCCACCCCCAACGGGGCCGTCACCGCGCTTGTCCTCGCCTAACCCACAAGGAGCGAAAACCCATGGCACTCAGCGCCATCACCCCCGGCACCACCACCCACAACACCATGCGGTGCGGCAACCACACCGTCACCATCCACAGCCGCGCACTCGACCCCCGCAACGACCAGACCGCCCGCCTCTACTGGGCCGAGACCGCCGAGGGCAACGTCATCGGGTCCTGGCACCCCGGCAAGCACTGGGCCACCCGCGACGCCCGCGTCTACTTCCGCCACATCCGCCGCGAACACGCCGCGTAACACCCGAAAGGACAACCCCCACAATGCAACTGATCACCTTCTCCCACACCAGCGCCTACCCCGACATGCTCCTGCCCTCCGGATTCCTCGCCACCACCCAGCTCGACAGCGGAGCCGTCCAGTTCCTCAGCCGCCTCGACACCGAAACGTTCTGGGTTGTCGACCACGTGGTGACCGCCATGGGCGAAGTGCTGTGGGACCACCCCTATGGCGCGCGCCACGGCCACACCAACCACGTTGCCGCCGCACCCATCAGCAACGAACTCAACCGGCACCTGCGGGCCTACCGCCACCCCCGCGCGCAGTTCCTGCGCCGCGCCGCCCTGCTCCCCTACAGCGCGCCGTTCCCCAACTAGCCACCACCCGACAGCAGCGGGGGGGGGGGCAAGGAGGGAGACGACCACCAGGGGCGCCCCACCCCCCACACAACCCAAA
>NZ_JBHZCS010000075.1:0-30234 GCF_042755705.1 Nocardia sp. NPDC059154 | reverse complement strand
GTAACCGCCTACCGGGTGCCCCGCCGCCCACGCAGCACCCGAAAAGGACAGCAACACATGCGAACTCGACAGCGAAACCGACTGCGAAACCGCCCCGCCTACACCCTGACCGTCCAGCCCGGCCGCGCCGAATACGCCACCAGCGTGGTAGCGAACTGGCTGGTCAACGATCCCGTATACCGGTCCAAAGCCCGTGAGGCGTACACCAGCGGAGATCCCGAAGACCTGCGCTGCTACATCGAGGCCGCCCTACGGCTCACCGTCACGTCCTACCTCGCCAGCACGGTGCGCAACCAGCTCGCCCCCGCCGACTACGACCGCATCCACTGGCCGACCGTCGCCGCCGCCCTCACGGCCCCGACCCGGGCCGAATGGGCCACTGAGCAAGTCACCGCGTGGATCTTGTCCGCCCGTGGCTTCCACCGCAGCGAGGCCGACCGCTACGCCGAAGCCAACGACTTTCTCGGGCTGCGCAACCACATTCACACCGCGCTCCGGTTCGCGGGCTTCTACCACCCCCAGCGCGCGCTCGGGCGCGAACTCACCGACACCGATTTCGGCCGGATCGATTGGTGCGCCATCGGTCGCGCCCTCACCGCCGACCGCCTCGCGCTCCCGCGCTGACCACGGACAGGAACACCATGACCGCCACCCCGAAGATCGAAATGACCGTGGGCATCGCGCTCAGCAGTTGGCGCTACACCGCCCCCGACCGAACCCGCTACCTGTTCAGCGTCGCCCACGTCGTCGGATGCCTGCTCACCCCCGGCGCAGATCTGCGCTTTACGCCGGTTCCCAGCATCGAAGTCCGCACCGCCGACCCCGACATCCCCGACTTCACCACCCGCGAATACCTCCCCATCCCCGACGCCACCAAAACCCGCATCCCGTGGGACCAGGTCACCGAGACCGTTACCCAGTACTGCACTGCCGTCGAAACCGCGTTTACCGCACTGAAAGCCGCGCGCGGCGACTACCCCGAGCCCGGCCCGCTGATCGTTGACCGGTTCTCCCAGACGCCCGGAGACCCCACCTACTACTACGACAAGAGCGAGCGGCTCAGCTACGCGGTCGCGCGCATCCGTCTGGGCAACGTCAACACCCTCATTCACCGCGAGGGATGCTCCCGCATCGCCGAAGCCACCGAATTCTACACCACCCCGGCCCGACGATTCGGATTCACCGAATTCGCACCCGTCACCGACACCCTCGCCGCCATCCTGCGCCCCGGCCGCAAGACCGTCGCGTGCCGCTGCTGGCCCACCGCCCCGTTCTGACCACCGTGACCGCGAAATCCTCACTGTCCGAGGGGAACCCGATGCCCGACATTCCCATTGCCTACACCTACAGCCGCGAACAGGCCATCGCCTCCGGAGCGTTGCGCGACGTCTCCGACCTCGCCCGCCAGGCCGGATTCGCCCGCCCCGTCGCCCTCACCGAGCAGGCATGGACCCACGCCGTCGCGTGGGACCACGACGGCGCACTCGGCCAGTCCACCACCGGCCGCACCTTGGTCGTGCTGACCATGGCCCGCCCCGCCATCGAAGCCGCGTACGCCGCAATGGCCGACGCCGACCCCGGCAGCACCGTCCGCGCCGAATTCAGCGTCCTGCGATTGGTCAACGGCAGCACCGACACCAAGCCCCACCCGATCGCCCTCGCAATCCACTACGGGCCCGGTGACAACGGCGAACCCGTCGTCACCATCATGCGGGCCCGCGAGAGCTGACCCACCCCGCCCCGTCCGGGCACCCGGTAGTAACCGCCTACCGGGTGCCCGCGCGGGACACCAACCCGGAAAGGACACAGCACAAGTGACCACCGCCAACCCCGAAACCAGCACCACCGCAACCCAATCCGACACGGGCACCGTCGCACCCGCCACCGGCGACGACTGGGTGACCGTCGTTCCGGTGCCCTTGCCCCAGGACCAGGCAGAGGCGATTCGCACGCGCGCGGATCTCGACTCGCTGACCCACGGCCCCGGCCGCGTCGCCGCCTACGTCTCCAGCGATGGCCGCACGCTGACCACCTGGAGTGGTGGCGAACTGGCCCGCGTCATCGACCACCGGCGCGGCCGCCGGTCGGACTGGTGGAAATTCGAGCGCGGATGCCACACCTTCTACGGCTTCAACGCAGGCCCCGGAAGCTCCGTCATGGTGCGCGCCTACTCGACCCCGGCGAAGCCACCGGCCGTCATCCCCAAACCAGACGACGACGAACTCCCGCCGCGCGAACACCCATAGCCGCCCGCGCAAGCAGCAGCTCCACTAACCCGTCACCAACACGACGAAAGGCGTGTGCTTCCCGGCCACAAGCCGGGAAGCACACGCCTTTCGTCGTTTTCCGTTGCGCCCCAAACGCAAACCGGTATCCGCGCCTTGCCCAGCCAACGCCACCGGCCACCGCGGGCACACCGCGACAGCGAGCCCTCAGCCCGACACCGCGCCCCCGCCGAGCACCTCGCCCTGCACCGGCAGCTCCGCAATCACCGGACCGACCGCCGCGGCCGCCGCCGCAGGCGCATCGCTGCGACCCGGGCCATCCGCTGCCGCGCCGTCGTCATCCCGCGCGAGCGCCACCAGACTCGACACCTGCCGCGCGCTCAAATTCACCAACTTCCCAATCTCACCGAACGCCATGCCCCGCACATGAATCCGCTTCAGCACCGCGCCCTGCTCACCCACCGCCGCAGCAACCCCCACCTCCGCCTCCTCCTCCGCCGCTAACACCGCCGAACAGAACGCCGCACCAGCGCCATCGATCGCAGCGGTCAGCACCGCCCGCGGTCCAGCCTCGACCGCCACCGGCCCGGGCACCGGCCGCGCCGCGTCGCGGTCGTAATCAGCGAACGCCGCGTCGACCGCGCGATCCCGCACCGCCGCCGCCTTCTGCCGCGCCTCTGCCCGCTGCGCCTTCACCCCATCGATGACACGCACCAGCTCGAGATACCGAGCGAAATCGACTTCGTCGGCCTTCACCGCCGCCAACACCTTTGCCCGATGCTCGGCCAGCCGCTGATACCCGGCCTCACGACTCCGCACCGGATGGATCGAACGCGCCATATCGATTGCCCCCTACGAGCACTCGCCGTTGAACCCACCACCCCCACCGTAAACGCGCACACCACAAGACCGACCACCCCACTTTGGGGAACACCCGCGGCGGCCGGCCGACGCGAAACCGACGCCAGGCCAACCAATCCCACCGGCGCGCACGCGGCGCCAGTCCACAGCCGGCCCCGCTCCCCTCAGAGCTACCGCGACACCAAGCCCTCCCGCCGGGCCGCAGCTCCCGCAGGCTCACCACCCAGCCGCGCCGACCCCGAGCGGCGCACGCCCACAACGCAACCGGGCACCGCGCGCCACCAGGGCCAGCCGTGACCCCGTTCGCGGGGACCGAACCGACCAGCACAGCACCACTAGTCCAGTCCGATCCCAACCTCACCCAGCACTCCCCCCGTCTCACCTCCCGCACTTCACACCGACCGCCCCGTGACCATCCAGCCCCTGCGCTCCAGTCCCTCACCAACCCCCGTGCCCCACAGTTCCGTTCAACTCAACAAACCAGCACCACAAATCTCTTGCATTCTGGCCGTTAACATCCCTACCGTCAGTACTTGTGGTCGGAAACCTGCACAAGCTCTCCGCGGGTGATGGCTACACGTATCTGACCAAGCAGGTCGCCGTCATGGATTCCAGCGAGCTGGGAACCTCGAGCCTGGGCGACTACTACTCGATGAAGGGCGAAGCGCCCGGCCAGTGGATCGGCGCGGGACTGGCTGCCTTCGAAGACATTTCAGCCGGCGACACCGTCACCGAAGACCAGATGAAGGCCCTGTTCGGCCTCGGCCGAAACCCTCACGCGAAACAGATCGAAGCCGACAAGATCGCCGAACTCGTCGGGCCCTACCTGCAGCGCTACCTGGCGCGCGGTCACCCGATGAACACCGCGGTGAAGAAGGCACGCGACCGCGCGGCGACAGAAGCGTTGGCCTTCAGCCGACTCGGGCAGCCCTTCCGGGTCTACAAACAAGCCTCCGAGTTCCGGCAGAACGTCGCCACCGCCTACAGCGACCGCAACACCAGCCAGGGATTGCCCTGGAGGACAGCACTTCCCGTCGAGGAACGCACGCGGCTGCGCACCAAGGTCGCCACCGCGATGTTCGCCGAGCAGTACGGGCGCGACCCGCTCGACGACCGGGAGCTGTCAGGGTTCATCGCCACCAACTCCCGCCAGCGGACCCAAGCCTGCGCCGGATACGACTTCACCGTCGCCTTCCCCGACAAGAGCTGGCACGCCTTGTGGGCGCTGGCCCCCCGCGACGTCGCCGACATCCTGTTCAACGCCCACGTCCGCGCCGCGCAGGACACCGTCCGATTCGCCGAGAAAGTCGCCGTCTACACCCGCGTCGGCGCGAACGGTGTTGCGCAAGTGGACGTCACCGGCCTCGTCGCGACGATCTTCCACCACCGCGATTCCCGCAACGGCGACCCCTACCTGCACTCGCACATCGCGCTGTCGAACAAAGTCCGCACCCTCGACGGCCGCTGGCTCGCGTTGGACGGCCAAACGTTGTACAAGTTTGCGGTCTGGCTGTCGGAGTACTACGCCACACGCTCGGTCACCTACGCGCGAGAAGACCTGGCCCGCGCGGGTTTCCACATCGCCACCTACGAACGTCCGCACATCGACGCGACCAAACGCGGCACCACCGCCGTGGCGGGTATCGACACCGCCCTGTGCGACTGGTGGTCCTCCCGCAACGCCGCGATCGACGTCTGCCGCGGCGAACTCGCGCGCGAATTCCAGAAGACCAACGGGCGCGAGCCCTCCCCGCGCGAAGCCTACGAACTCGCCGAACGCGCGTCTCTGGCCACCCGCCCGCACAAACACCTCCCCCGCTCCGAAGCCGAACAACGTCACGCCTGGCACAACGAGGCCCTCGAGGTGCGCGGCTCCGAACAGGCCGTCACCGACATGATCCACACGACCCTGCACGCCCCGCCCGCCGGCCCCGACACCGAACCTCTCACCGAGGAACTGCTCGACATCTGGATCGCCCTGGCCGCCGACCGGGTCGTCGAACGTGTCTCCAGCGACCGCGCCACCTGGCAGATCAACCATGTCGGCGCCGAAGCCGAACGCGTCGTCCGCGCAGCAGAATTGGCACCGCAGCTGCTCGAGGACACCGTCGCCCAGGTGATTGCCGCCGCCTTGGATCCCTCGCGCAGCACACCGCTGAACGCGCCCGACGTCTTCGACGAACCCCGCCCGCTGGGGCGGATCGACGGCACCAGCGTGTTCACCCGCGCCGGCAGTCAGACCTACACCAGCACACCGATTCTCGACGCCGAGAACCGCATCCTGGCTGCCGCCGCACGCCGCGACGGCCGCCGCGCCAGCGACATCGCCGTCGACCTGGCGCTACTCGAATACGCCGCGAACGAACCCACCAAACCACTCGTCGCCGACCAGACCGCCCTCGTGCGCGAGTTCGCCAGCTCCGGTGCCCGGGTGCAGTTGGCCCTCGCACCCGCCGGGACCGGTAAGACCACCGCGATGAAGGTGTTCACCCGCGCCTGGGGCAACGACGGCGGCACCGTCATCGGCCTCGCACCGACCGCCGCCGCAGCGGCAGTGCTGTGGCAGGAGACCGGCGCGACGTGCGACACCATCGACAAACTCACCTACAGCCTCAAACAAGCGGCCGCCGCCGCCCCCAACGGTTTTGTCGCAACGATTCCGGACTGGGTCACCGCCATCGACGAACACACCATGGTCGTCGTCGACGAAGCAGCATTAGCCTCCACTCACCAGCTCGACCAGGTCATCGACTACGTCCTTGGTCGCGGCGGCAGCGTCCGGCTCATTGGCGACGACAAACAGTTGTCGTCGGTGGCCGCCGGTGGCATCGTGCGCGCGATCGCCGACACCTACGGCGCGCTCACGCTCGGGCACGTGGTGCGTTTCCGCGACCGACACGGCAACCCGCGCCTCGACGAAGGCGCGGCCTCACTCGCCCTGCGCGAGGGAGATCCGGCCGCGATCGGCTACTACATCGACCACGGCCGCGTGCACTCCGGCGACCTGGCCGCCCTCATCGAAGACGCCTACTGCAACTGGAGCGCCGACCAGCGCCGCGGGTTGGACTCGGTGCTCATGGCCCCCACCCGCGCCATCACCCGCGAACTGAACCAGCGCGCCCGCCGCGACCGCCTCGCCACCACCGGCGTCTGGCACGGCCGCGAGATCGCCCTCAACGACGGCACCAGCGTCTGCGCGGGCGACATCATCCGGACCACTACCAACCAACGCCGCCTGGCGCTCTCGGGCACCGACTGGGTCCGCAACGGCTACCGATGGGTCGTCGACGAGGTCCACGACGACGGCTCCCTCGCAGTCACCCACCTGCGCACCAAACTGTCGATCCGGTTGCCCGCCGACTATGTCGCGGAGTCGGTGCTGCTGGGCTACGCCTCCACGATCGGCTCGTCCCAGGGCATCACCGCCGATACCGGTCACACCGTGTTCTCCGGCGCGGAAACCCGCAACGACCTCTACACCGCGGTCACGCGCGGGATCCGCGAAAACCACCTCTACGGCGCCACCGCGCTCACCGGCGACGAACACTCCATCATCAGCGACAAGGCGATGAACCCGCTCACCGCGGTCGACTTCTTCACCCGCATGCTGGGCCGCGACGGCGCGCAGAAAGCCGCGACCACCCTCATCCGCGAACTCAACGCCCCCGAGACCCGGCTGGGGCTCGCGGTTGACGCCTACGTCCACGCCATCGGCGCGGCCGCCGAACACCTGCTCGGCCCCGAGGCGATGGCACGCATCGATACCGAAGCCGACACCGTGCACGCCGCGCTCACCGACTGCGCCGCCTGGCCGACACTGCGCAAGCACCTCTCCGTCATCGCGTTGACCGGCACCGACCCCATCGCCGCGCTGACCGCTGCCCGCAACAGCCGCGAACTCGACACCGCCGTCGACGCCGCCGCCGTGCTCGACTGGCGCCTGGACTCCACCGGAAACCACTCCACCGGCACCGGCCCGCTGCCCTGGCTCACCGGAATCCCCGACACCCTGCTCGAGCACCCCGACTTCGGAACCTACCTGCGCGCCCGCGCCGGCCTCGTCGAAGAACTCGCCCAGCAGGTCGAAACCAGCGCCGCGACATGGACATCGGACACCGCGCCGCGCTGGGCGCGGCCCTTGCTTGACGCCGACAACGCCACCCTGATCGGCCAGGTCGCGGTGTGGCGCGCCGCGACCGGCGTCGAGGACAGCGTCCAACGCCCCACTGGTGCCGACAGATCCGCCATCCGCGAACGGCACTACCAGCGTGAGCTTGCCGACCGCATCGCGGCCCTGCTCGGCGAGAACGGCCGGGCGACCAGCCGGTGGCGGCCACTGGCCAACCGCATCGAACCCCGCCTGCTCGACGACCCGTTCTGGCCGACCCTCGCCGACCGGCTCGACACCGCCGCACGCACAGGAATCAACGTCGCCCGCCTCGCCGACACACTCGCCGCGGAATTCCCGCTCCCCGACCAGATGCCCGCCGCCGCCCTCTGGTGGCGACTCGCCCGCCAACTGCCCACCCCAAACCCGACGCCAGCCGACGACCCCACCCAGGCCGCCGTACCCGAATCCCCCACCGACGCAGCACACCCCGATACCCAGTCGCACGCCGACGAACTCCTCGACACGCCCCAGACCGCGCACGAGGACAGCCCCACGACCGCGCCGTCGACGACCCGCCGCAACCCCGAAGACCCCGACACCGCGCCGGACCCGGCCGCGCAGCGGCTCCAGCAGATGACCACCCGCGCCCTGGTCGACGAAATCGACACGCTGCGTACACAACTGGGCCGCATCCGAAGCGAGATCACCCGATCCGGCGCGCTCACCGCCAACGCCGTGGCCGACCAAGTGCGCGACGACCACCACCAGCTCCACATGCGCGCCGACGCGATCACCGTCGCCCGCGCGGCCCAGCAATCAGTGCAAGACGCTGCAGCCCAACTCGACGAGGCCCTCGCCGAACTCGCGGCGCTGCGAAGCCGTCAACACGATCTCAACCCACGCCGCCGATCCGAAGCTGCCGACCTTGCCGCGGCCATCGAAACTGCCGAAGACAAGGTCGCCGATCTGCGCGAGCCCCTCGCCGACGCCAAAGCCGACGCGCGCACCGCCTACGACCACGCCATCGAACTCGGAGCCGCCTACTCCCAATGGGACGCCATCCTCGCCGCCGTCGCCGACCCGGGCTCCCTCGACGCCGAGCTGGCGGCCGCGATCACCGAAGACGCCGAGCGCGCGCAACGCCTCGACGAACAACACACCCAGCTCCACGAGCTGATCGCCGCCCTCGAGGCCGCCCTTACCGAACAACGCCGCCGCGACAACCACGACGGCCCCCGCTCCGAACAAGAACGCCAGCGCCGCAACCGACTCGACGCTGCCGCCGCGCTGGGCGACCCCACACCGGTGGTCCCGCACAAACGCACCTCGGCGTCCGCGCGCCGCCGACCACGCCGGAACGAGGCCCAACCGACACGCCGCCGAGGCCCGACCACCTAACCCTCCACCGGCCGACCACGCAGTCCGCGGCACCAGAACCCAATTCCGGGCGGGTTTCTGGAGGGGTCGGGTAAACTCTTGGGGCCCTCCAACTCCGCGGCGAGGCGCTATGGAAGTCATTGCTGGAGAGGGCAATCACTCTCTATTGCCACTATCAGGCTCCGACGGGAAACCACCATGATCTCCTTGCTCGCTCTCGCCGCTATCGTCCTGTTCGCCGTAGGTGTGATGGTTCCCGCCCTGCTCCGAGTCGGCGGAGGCTTCGTGGCCCTGAGCTCGCTGCTGGGACTGGTATTCCACGGCGGAATCCTCGACACGCTGCTCGCGCTGACCGGCTTCCTGGTCGGCTCCGCAGGCTACCTGCTGGGCCATCTGCTGTTCGCGCGCCAGCACGGGTTCTTCCTGGCGCACCTGCCGTTCAAGATTTTCGGGCTTCCTCCACTGCGTCGGATGAGCCCCGCCCACTACTGACGGGCCCCGATCAGGCGGCGGCCCGCGTGAATCACCCCCGGTACGGTCTTGCCGTGCGTACCGTCTGGACGCCCGTGTCGGTCACTGGCCTACGGCGTTGCGGCGGGTCAGTGCGGCGGCGACCAGGCCAGCGATGGCCTGATCGGCTGCCGCGCGGGTCGCGGGGTCTGCGTCGACTCCCCACTTCTGTCGCAGCGCACGGAGCTGATCGACGACGGGACCGCGGTCGGGTTCGGCGAGTATCCGCGCGACCTGCGACGCGCTGAGGTCCATGATCTCGGCGATCTGACGAATGGTCATGCCGTCGCGGCGCGCCCAGCCGATCGTCGTCACCATTTCGACCCGTGCGGCATCACAACGAAACCTCGAGAGCACCAGCCGGTGCGACGTGGTCAACGGCCGCGCGGGCTGTCGCGACCGCGGGCGGCGAGGATCCGGGCGGCACACTCGTGCGCTGGTGGCGTGTCCGGCCAGCGCTGAAAGCACCTTCTCGCGCCACTGAAAGGCCCAGCGCAGGCAGTTAGCGCAGTTCACGTGGCCAGTGCAACCGGGCAGCAGGATCTTCTCCTTGCGCGCCGTGTCCGACCACGCCATCGAGTCCGAACTGAACAACTTGGACCCATAGTCGGACAAGCCGGACGTCTTGATTCCATACCCGTGCAACCGGATTCCCGGGACGGCATCGGTGATCGCGGTGATGATCTCGGCCGCCTCGCGGGTGTTCTGGCGGCGACAGACACTGCCGACCGCGACGACCGGCTCGGCGGCCAGATCGATGCCCGCCTTCGCGTACAACTCCAGGCATGCCTCGTAGTCGGCGCGTTTGTCTCCTTGGATCGTGGGAGCGATCGGCAGGTCCGGGGCCAGCGAGCGCAGGTCGATGAAGTTGCCAACGGACCTGCGCAGATGCTCGGACACCGATAGACCCGTGCCGACGAACACTGTTGTCCCGATGCGGCCGCCTTTCCTGACTATCGGCTCAACCATCCAGTCTTGCTGTGCGGCCCAGATCAGATTGCCGATCTCGTCGCGATAGCGGCGGACACGTTCCACGTACTGGCGCGGGGTGACCGAATCCCAGGAGCCGTGCTTCTGCAGTTGAGTGAATCCGCCTGAGTCCAACGCCCATTCACCCAGAGCGCGGGGAAGGGACCGGCGATCGCGTAGACGCGTGTCGCTGATGAACAGCGGTTCGGCGGTGCGTGTCAGCCAATGCGGTTGGTGGGTGCCTAGATAGAACTTCATTGTCCCGCAATCCATTGTCGTCGAATACCGATCACTACGGCCGCGGCCACCACCCCATAGAGCTTGCCCACGACCTGACCGGGCAGCAGAGCCACCGAGCCGAACGCGATCCACAAGAACAAGGCCGAATCCACCACGGCACCGGCGGCCCCGGCGACGAACACCGCCCGCGTCCAGCGCGGCGCGATCCAAGTGAACAGGGCGAAGTCGCACAACTCGCTGACCGAGAACGCGACCACCGACGCTGTCGCGACCTCCCGGCTGGCCACCAGATACGACATCCCCGCACCGATTGCCAACGCCACCACAGCGATCGGCTTCCCCCACAAATACTGCACGCCGTCTCGCGCGACCAGTGCCGGCCCGACGACGAAGACCCCGGCTGGCGCCATCACACCGAGCCCCACACCCACGACCCCGAACCGTTCGACCAGCCAGTTCGACGCCACCACTAGCCCGAGATACACCAGGACCGCCGCGACCGCCCCGACCCGATGACAATGGCGAGCGACTGAACCTGACGTGACGGATTGCCACCGCGGGTGCAGCGGTTGAGAGGGAGGGCGCGCGCGGGTCATTGCCGTCGTCCAGCGCGGCCGGACGCCTTCGTCGCAGTCGCGGCCGTCCGCCCTGCGGTGAAGACCTGCTTACGCCGTTGGGTCGAGGAGTACGTCGAGCGGGGCGACGACGTCGGTTGCGTGCCATGTTTGGTTGCTGATGGACGCCGCTTTCGTTGCTGTGCAGCGGTTTTGGCGGTGGCAACCGGTGTGACGGCACCGCGGTCGGCCCACTCCAGGACTCGGTCCCTGCTGGAGCGGGCATGTGCCGCTGCGGTGCCGCCCTGATCGGTGAGGATCGAGTCGACGACCTTGCGGGTTGCCGGATCGATCCCTGCCTGCTTGAGTGCCTGCCCGAACTTGTTCGAGGCACTGAGGAATGCCTTCTCGCGGCGTTCGGGTGCTCCGGTTTCGGCGGCGACCGCTTGCATGGCGGTGCGGACCCCGTCCATTGCCTGTTTGACATGCTCGGGAGTCGGCCGGGCCGGTGGCTTGGTGTCGGTGACCGCATCGGTGTGTTCGAGCAGGCCGACGATCTTGTTGACGACGCGGTCCGGGCGATCCTCGTAGTGCGGCGACGATTGCGCGTCGGCGAACAGGAAGTTGTTCACCGCTTCCCGGTCGGCCTCGACGACGTTGGCGTTGGCCAGTGCGGCTTCGAGACCACTGGCGGCGTCGCGGAACTCGGTCTTGAACTGGTCGTAGTCCTCGGGCGGATCGACCAAGGTCGCGGCGAGCTCGCTGACGGCGTCCCGAACGGTGTCGTCGGTGAACCGGCGCAGGTCGGGGTTTTTCGGGTTGTCGAGCGCGCCCGCCTCATCGAGGGCAGCGGTCACCTGGGTGACGGTGCGATCGGCGATCTCGGCCCCGCGGTGTAGTTGGAGCTCACGATCGGCGGCGCTTTTGTAGTTCTCGCCCAGCCACAGCAAGGCAGGCAGCTCGGTCTTGCCCATGTCGATGTCGTCGATGACAGCACGGATCTGGGTCCGTTCGACGTTCAGGAGCCCGTGGCCCGTGGCCGCGATGTGGAGCAGCTCGGCGCGCTGCTCCTGTATGGAGTCGGCCACCCAATACATCTCGGCGGTGATGGTCGTCGTCGGATCGGTTGCCACCGTATCGGCCATCTGCAGGGCCTTGCGCACGGTGTCGGAGTAGTCACTCAGTTTGTGCGTCAGCTCGTCGCGATCGACCTGTTCGGGTACGACGCCGGGCGAGGGAGATTGGGTGCCAGCGCCGTTCGGTGCCGGTTGCCCATTCGGGGGAACGGGCAGCGGTGGCGGTGCCGCCGCGGAAGCGGGTCCCACTGGTGGCACCGGCACGGTGCCTTGCCCGGGTGGTACACCCGCCGTCGCGGTGTGCGCCGGGGCCTGTCCGCCCGGAGCCTGCGTCGGCGCTGATTGCTGCGCCGGTGGGTCTTCGCGGTTCTGGCGGCCTCCGCGTCGCCCCTGGGCGGGGGATCCAGTGCTGGGCGCGCCTTGAGCGCCGGTGCTGGTTGGTGGCGTTCCGGTGGGCCCGGAAGCGGGTCCAGTACCAGCAGGTGCAGCCGGATATGACTGCGAGGCAGCCGGATTCGGTGCTGGCGCGGCCGCTGGGCCCGCTGGTCCAGCTGCCCGAGGAGCCTGCTGCAGGCCCCCGGCGGGCTGGCCTGGAGCCAGGTTGGGGGCAGTCGCGGGGCCGGGTGCGGCACCGTTCGGCGGTACGGGTCCTGCCGGTCCCGACCCCGGGCTGCTCGGTGCGACAGGTGGCGCGAAGACCGGTGTGGTCAACAGATCCACGCTGGGTCGATCGGGCTCTGCGGCGCGGCCGGTCAGGTAGTCCACCACCATCAACACACCTGCCTGCTGCGCGGCCGGCAGCGCGGTTTGCGCGAGCCGTGTCTCGAGGCTTTCGCGGCGTGCATCGCTGACCAGGCCCGGATCCGCGTCGGGATCGGGCTGTTGTTTATTTGCGGAGTCGGCCCATTCCGAGAGCACGGCGGTGACGTCCTGCTGGTCGTCGGGCGCCAGCCCGCTCGTCGTGATCAGGGTCGATGCCGCCGACACGGCAGCCTGCTCACGCATCGTCGCGGCGGTTTTCTCGCTGCGGCGTTGCCAGGATTCGGCCTCGAAGTCGGGGTCGGTCTCCACGGTGGCAGCGTTCGCGCTGATCGTGAGCCCGTGACGGTCCCCCATGAACGCGATGATCTTGTCGAGTGCGTCCCGCGCGGCCGGTGATTCGTCGCGGTAGGTGGCGGCATCGGTGAGCGCCAGCGCCAGGTCCTTGGGGTTCAGCTCGTCCAGGTCGGGCAGATTGAGCAGACGCTGCACGGCCTTGTCGCGGTCACGTGCTGCGGCTTCGGCATGGCGCAGTAGGGCTTTCGGATCAGTGATGTCGACTTGGTCTTTCGCCTTGCTGCGTTCGTTGCGTCGTTCGGCAGCCCTTCTCAACGCCAGAACGGTGAAGAAGTACATCAAGCGCTGCAACGGGCCCATCGGTCCGCGGGCTTTGCCCGACGCCGGGGTAGCGGTTGCCACGGTCTTCCTCCGAACTCAGAGCCGGGGGCGGCGACGCAGCACCGGCAGTTGATGGGCGGGGAGTCGGCGCAGCGAGACGCGCCGGGACATCGGCGGCGCGAGCCGGTGCCGCCGCTTCGCCACCACGTCGGCGGGGCGGATCACTGCCGCGGCCGCCAACTGTGTTGTGCTGAGCAGCAGTTCCTGCGCACGCCGCCGCGCGTCCACGTTCAGGTCCGCATCCGGCTCGGCGGCGTCGGCGGCACGGTCGACGGAATTGGTCATCGTGTTCTCCTCGAGGGTTGGGTGGGATCAGTTGGTGGGCTGGGCTTCCCAGGTATCGGTGAGTGGGTTGTGGTGCCACAGGGTGCCTGCGGACTCCATGCGGGCGTGCCCGTTATCGGTGGGCGGCAGGCGCGTCGCGAGCCCGCGGTCCACAAGGTCGCTCATCTGCTCAATCGGACAGCACAGACGTCGAGACGCCGAGCCGGCGGGAGGCTGAACGCCGCGCGACATCGGCGGTGATGTAGGCAGCCATCTCGGTGTCGACGACCGGACGGTGCCGGGTGTAGGCGCAGCCCTCGCGGCTGCAATCAGCCATGAGCTTGGCGATTTCGGTGACACTGGCGCGCATCCATTGGGTGTGCCAGGCGGTGAGGTCTTCGCGGTAGGCGTCGCGGGAGTCGGGCTCGGTCAGGTAGACGGCCTTGTGGGCGGCCATCAGCGCGGTGAGTTCGTAGAGGACCGGGCTGTGGCGATACCAGCAGGACTTGACCTTGGTGTCGAGCTGGTAGGCCTCACGCCACCAGTCCACCCAATTCGTGAGCTCGGTCCACAGCACGCGGGCTTCATCACGCGAGAGCGAGTCCCACACGAAGCGGCATGCCTCGAGGCCGGTGTCGGGAGCGGGAAGGTCGAACAGTGTCGGTTCGCTGATGGTGGTCACAGCATCTTCTTTCGTCGGAAGGTGAGTGGGTTCCGGTATTTCTCGGGCACGACACCGGTGGTGACGATCTCGTCGAACTCAGCCAGCGACGCCAGGACGCGGCGTTTGTGGGCCGGGTTCTGCCACACCGTCGGCAGATGAACCAGGACCGGGCGGGCGTTGCGGTAGAGCAGCAGCGCGTGATCGGTATCCATTTCCCGGATCTGGGCGGTGTTCATGACGGTGTCGTTGTGCTGCTGATACGAGGTGGTGCCGCGACCAACGGTGGCGCGCCATTCCTTGCGTTCACCGATCAGCCGGGAGATCTCCGAGAGTTCGTCGCCGCGCATGCCGGGCAGGATGACCATGGCGGGCGCGGAGTAGGCCAGCATCAGCCCGCCGTGGTCGCCCCACCGCTGCTGGTTCTGGCGCTGGTTGTGTGCGAAGGCCCACACGTTGATGCCGCGGCCACCGGAGTCGGAGAAGATACCCGGCAGATCGGGGATAGGCGCGACATTGTTGACCTCGTCGAGGACGAACCGGGCCGGAGGGTCCAGCCGCCCGGACGGGTTCTTCTGCGAGGCGCGATCAGCAATGAAATGGGCTTCGGCTGCCAGGGCGGCCACGAACGGCGCCATCGACCCGCTGGTGCCTTTCGAGACGACGTACAGGGTGTTGCGGCGGTGCGGGTCCAGGACGAAGGAGGCCAGATCGAACGATTCGTCTTGCGGAACGTCCACCGCGCGCAGCAGTTTCGGGGAAGCGAGGGGCTCTAACAGCCGCGCGGCGGCCGCGATCACGTCATCGGAGGATTCGGAGGACGAGTCGAGGATCTGTTCGAGTTCGGCGGCCCAGTCGGGCAGGGTACGGGCCAGGATCTCGCGGGCGGTGGTGGTGGTGCGGGAGGAAACCCATTGGCGCACTTTGCGGATCGAGACCCGTTCGAGTGCTGCGGCGTGCAGGTAGCAGCGCAGCAACACAGCGGCCTTCGCTTCGAAGTAGCCGCTGTTCTTGGCACCCTCCATGGGCATGGCGCGCGCGAGGGCGGCTGCGCGGCGGATCGCGGTGTCGGGGTCCTCGCAGCCGGCCAGGATCGACCAGCGCATCGAGTCCGGCCAGCCGGTGAGGTCTTCGGGATCGAACACCGCCACCGAACCGACCTCGGCGCGGTGGGCGATGGTCGCGCCCAGCACGTCGCGGCTCTTGGTGGTGGTGGCCAGCACGAACCCCGGTGCGCTGTCGACGAGTTGGTAGGCGATGCGCCAGGTCTTGCCCGAACCGGTCGGGCCTTCTACCAGCACCGCGTCGCGGTGCTGCAGGTATACCGTGGTCTTCGGATCGTGAGCCAAGGTCCCGAACCGGACGGCCATGACCGCCGGATCCAGTTGCGGGCGTGGCCGCCACAGCGTGGACAGGCCAGAGGGTTTCCAGCTCATCGCCGCCACCGCCGGGCCATGCGCGATCGCAGCGGCAGCGCCGCGGTCTTGGCGAGGGTGGGGAATTCGGCGACAGCCTTGTCGTTGGCGCTGACGTGGTCCAACCCGGCGCGGCGCAGGTCGGCCTTGGTCGCCATCCCGGTGGAAGAGCGCCGATTGCGCCGCCACAGATCGAATTCGGTACGCGCCATCATCATCGCCGCAGTGAACGCGACCGCGGCCAACGCGATGCAGCCCCACGTCAGCCAGGCGGGTCCGGGACGTGGGTCGCTCGGCCACGCGGCGGCAGGGTTCCCGGGGTGATGCCAAAGCCTGGCCAACACGGCGGTGAATCGCGCGCCGGGCCAGACGATTCCGTGGCCGGACAGGATCCCCGAGAGCAGGCCACCGCCATACACTCCGGCGACGGCGATCGCGATGCCACCAAAGACGAGTTCGAGTTCGGCGGGCAGCAGTGACCGTTCGCGCGTTGGTGCCAGCGGGGTGTCGTAGGGGCGTGTCATCGGCGGGTCCTTCCTGGGAAATGGGCGGTCACGCAGCGGCGCCGGTGACGGCGGTGTCGGTGTTGGTGAGGGCGATCTCGTGGGGGCTGCGGATGTGTTCGAGCAGGAACGGGTCGCGCGAGCCGATCTTGACCAGCGCCTGCCCGCGCCCGAGCCGCATGAGCGCCTCCTCAGTGCCGGCGGGGAGCCGGTACATACGCACGGTTTCGCGGACGTCGTCTTCGCGGTCCTGGCCGAACAGGATGACGATGGAGGCTTCCTGCATCAGCGCCCGCGCGGCCGATCCTTCGGGGAGGTCGCTGATGTGGTGGAACGCTGACACGGTGGCCATGCCCAGGCCGCGCGAGAGTTTCATGTTGGCCTGGAACACTTCCCCGGTGGAGCCTTGGGCGACGTGCCAGCCTTCCTCGACGATGAGGATGGTCTGCTGGAACTTTGAGGACCGCGATGCGAGCCGGTTGGCCAGCCAGGTGTTGATGACGGTCATCACGATCCGCAGCGCCGGCCCGTCGGTCGGCAGCGCGGACAGATCGAAATGCACCAGCGAATGGCTTTCCAAGGCGTCGCGGACCTGCGGGCTGGTTTCCTGGTCGACGAGGCCCTTGAGGTCGCGGTCGGCAAGCCGCAGCAGCGCCAGCCCCGGCTCGAGGCCCCAGTCCAATGCCCGTGCACCCCACCGCGTCCCGAACCCGTCGCCGTCTGCGTCGTGAGGTGCGAGCAGCCGCATCGCCAGTTCCCGGATCACCGGGGCCCGGCCCTGAGCGTGGGCTTCGGTGTTGACCATCTCCAACGCGGCACCGACGGCGGCCTTCTCCCGCTCGTCGAGGGTGCGGCCCATGGAGTCCTCGAGTACGGCCAGCACCAGGGCTTCCTGCCCGGCGGGGACGACGCCATCCAAGCCGCCGGAATGCTCTCCGCCGGTGCTGATCGCGGGATCGAGCAGGTTCACACACACCCCGCCGCCGCCGGTCTTGAACCGCACCGACGACGCGCCCAACGCTCGCGCCAGCGGCGTGTACTCCCCCTGCCCCGCCTGCGGCTTCTTGTCGAAGATCACGACTTGGCGGCCCGCGATCAGCTGGCGCAGGCAGAACGCGCATTTCACCAGCGAGCTTTTGCCGCGCCCGATATCGCCGAGCAGGCACACGTTGATGCCGGAGATCTCGCTGCCGTAGAGGGCGAACGGATCAAGGATCTCGAGCTCCTGGCTGATCTTGTTCAGCCCGGCCGCGATCCCTTCCTGGCGCGCCGAGCGGCGGCTGGTCGCCAAATTCAATGCCTCGGCTTGGCGCGTGGTGGTCCACGCCCCTTCCGGGCGAGGCTCGTACCAGCCCAGGGTGTCGAGCAGGCGGCGTCGGCGCGGCGGCGGCCGCCGCGGAACCAGCGGCGACGGCACCGAATCCGATGATGTTGGTGTGGTGGGGGTTTCACGCGGCCCGATGCCGAACAGGCGGCGCGCCCAGCTGCGGCGGCGCCGAGTCGGGGCGGCGGTGCCGTGGCCGGTGGTGGTTGGCATGACGACTCCCCCTTCTCACCGCGTGTAGGAGGTGGGGGCCAGACCGCGTCCCAGCGGCAGGGTGGCGAACATGGTGACGTCGTGGTCGTCGGTGGCCCAGTCGATTTCGCCGATCGCGGATTCGTTGGCCGCTTCGCCGACGCGCAGGCAGGCCCGTTCGAGGTCTTCTTCGTCGCGGCCGGTGACCGCGACCGCCAAGGCGTAGATCGCGCCGTGGTGCCCGGAGCCGGGCATCAGGTCCTGGCGGCGGCGATCCGAGGCCGAGAGCAGCACGTCGGTGGAGCCGTCGTCGACCTTGCCCTTCTTGCGCTCCTTGACCTTTCGCGCTTCATCGGCGGTGAAGTCGCCGCGCGCGGCCGTGCGAGCGCGGTGGGCGGGCACGAAATCGATGCGGACGCTCACCGTGCGGATGGTGGGCATCGGGGCGGTGTCGTCGTCGCCGGGATCGGCATCGACACCGGTCAGCACCGGTGCCAGCCACAGCGGGCCGAGCGCGACCGGTTCGATCGCCCGCGCCGGGACGAACCCGACGCGGGTGCGCCACCGGCCCCCGGCGGCGATCGCGACCGAGTCGCGGCCGCCGACGTAGCTGGGCCAGCAGCTCGACCACGCGGCATCTGCGTGGCGGGCCAGCTTGAAATCGGGATCGATGCACGCACGGAACACCGCGCACGCCCGCTTCTCCCCGAACACCTGCACCTGCCCCATCCCCGCCAGCGCCAGAAGCCTTGTGGCGCGCTCGGTTTCGTCGCGGATGACCTGGGCGATCGCACCGTGGATCGAGGCACCCTTGGCGCGCGCGACCCGCGCGGTCTCGGCCATGAACGCCTCGGTCTGCGGGAACCGCAGGCAGATGTAGGAGCGGTGCTCCTCGGCCAGCGGGGTCAGGACATCGAGCAGCGCGCCGTAGGACTGCACCGCGGGCAACAGCCGGATGTCGTCGAGCAGCTCGACTTGGGCCTCGGCCCACTGCTCGTGCGGAGTCATGTCGTGGGGCACCGACCGGTGCACGATCTGAATTCCGCGGATCAGCGACGACGGCTTGGCCATGTTCGACAGGAACGCCCCGAACGCCGCCGATGTCGCCGAATACGCGGCATCGCCGCGCAGCCCGCTCGCGACCCCATCGACGGCGAGGACAACCGAGAAGTAGGTTCGCTCACCAGGATTGGCATGGCGCAGGATGAACATGTCGTCCAGGCCGGTGCCCGCGACGTCGAGCGGGCCCGCCGCCCCCAACGGCACCGGTATCTCCCAGCCGGGGTCGAGATCGGGATTGCCGTAGGCGGGATCGGTGGGGTTGCGGAACACATGCTCCCCGCGCCGGCGCCGGTCCCACGTGCGCACCTGATGCCCGCGCAGTGACGCCCAGGAACGGCGACCATTCCATTCCATCGTCGCGGCCACCGTCCCCGCCAACCCGATGATGATGACCGAGATCGTGACCAGCGAATTGCCCGCCAGCACATACAGCGCGATCGCGACGAAAATCGCGACGCCCCACGTGATCAGGACCGGTTTCGGCAGCCCGAGCCAGGAACGTCGGGCGATCTCACCGCCCAGGATGAAGGTACGAGGTTCGGTCATTGCTGCATCTCCGCTTCTCCGGGCGCAGATTCGGCGGTCGCGCGGGCCTTGTTGAGCGCGGCGGCGCTGGCCTGCGCGGCGATCGGAAGGCCCGCCGCCACCACACCCATGGCCGCCGACCCCGCGCCCTTGGCCAATTTCCCTGCCGTACCGGCCTTCTTGGCTGCGGCTTCGGCCGCGTCGCCGCCGCCGGCGCGGCGGGCGAGGCCGTCACCGAAACGCGCCTCGGTCGAACTGCGGCCGCTCCCATCAGTCGCACGCCATGTGGGCCCGGGATCACCGCTGCGCACCCCGCCCGCGGAGGAGCCCCCGGCTGCGGCGCCCCCCGAACCAGCCTTGCCGCCCTCGTCGCGAGACGACGACGATCCGCCACCGTCGCGTTCGCGGTAGCCGCGGCGAAATCCCCGCGCCATCATCGCGTTGCTGCCTGCCCCGCCGAGCGTTCCGGCCAGCATCGACCCGGAGTTCGCGAATCCGGCGGAGTCGGAGCGTGTCGGTAGCAGCGGCGCGTATTTCAGCATCGACCACGGGGCCAGCCCGACGACGATGAATGCGACGGTGACCATGGACAATTGCGTCAGCACGCCGATGTCGCCGCCGGTGCTCGGGTCAGTGTCGGTGGTGAGTGTGGCGTTGATCAGCGAGGTCTGCACTCCCAGCAGCAGGAACAGCAGCGGCTTGCTGAACACGGTCCCGATGAACACCAGCACCGGCCGCAGGGCCTTGGGACGCCATTTGGGATGCACCCACATCCCGAACCCGATCCCTGCTGCGACCGCGAGCAGCGGTAATCCGTTGGCGTGCACGAGAAGCCCGAAAAACACGCCCAGCAGCCCTGCGATCAGCAGGATGAACAGAATCAACCCGACCACGGGGCCGCCCGCCAGCATCGGGGCGTTCAGCTTGTCGGTGAAAGCGACGACGTTGTCGACCATCGCGCTCATATCCGGGCCAGAAACACGGGCGATTGCCTCGGACATGAGATTGGACAACCCGAGCAGCATGTCAGCGAGCATCGGCGCGAACAACATCATCACCACTCCGGCCGGCCCATACCCGAGGAGGTCACCGGCGATGGTTTTGATCGTTTCGCCCTTGGCGGCCGAGCGCCACAGCGCCAGGATCGTCATCAAACCCATGACCACGACACCGATCCCGGTGGAGTAGGCGTACCAGCGCAGGAACCACCGCGATGTCGGATCGAAGGCACCGACATGGGTCATCCCGGTCAGCACGCGGCCGCACAGGTCGGCCGCGCTCTCCTTGGCCGCGTTGGCCCATTCGTCGACGACTGTCTGCGGATCAGCGACGAACCGAATGAGTTCGACATCGGCCTTGATGCTGATCTCCCACGCCTTGACGATGGCGGTGGTGAGCGGGCCGATGGTGGAGTCGAGCAGCTTCTTCATCCGGTCGGCGAAGGTGGTGTTCTGGTCGACCCATTGAGCGGTGCCGACCATCAGCTGCCCGACGGCGCGGTTCCAGGCCACGCAGCGACGCAGGTCATCGGGTGCGGGGTCGGCCTGGTCGCAATTCACCCAGAACGCATGCGCGCAGACAATCGACGCCGGGCAGGATTCAGCCCGAAGCCGGTCCCACCCGGCAAGAGTCTTCAGATCGGCGAGGGACTGCCTGTCGGGTTTGGACGCCCACTGGAATCCCCACGTATTCCACGCCGTACTCGACCACCGCTTCAGATCATCCGCGCAGACCGGCGATCGGAGGCTGTAGGTGGCGTCCCCGGCAGGGAACACACGCGGCAGCAGCTCATGTGGTGGCTCGACGCCCTGATCGATATACGCCGAGACGGCCTCGGGCAGCACGGACGGTTGCCCGGCCGTGGTTTTCAGCACCGCCGATTCGAGCATCGCCTTCTTCTGGACATCGTTGGCGGTCCAATAGATCAGGCGGTCTTCCACCGCCATCGACGCGTTGGCGAACGCACCGAAATCGCCGCCGTGGTCCTTGCACGGCCCGGAAAACCATGGCGCAGATTTGAATTCGTCGGTGGTGCCGACGAACTGCTTCAAATCGGCCGGGAACCTGTTGGGCAGCGTTCGTGCCTGGCCCCCGGTGGAGGTGTCGGGCGGTGTGTCCGCGACCGCAGGTGCGGCGGTGAGCATGGCGGCGCACCACAGCGTCAACACCACGGCCATCACACGTCGCCACATCCTCGCCATCCCCCGGCTAGTCGACGTAGAAGGAGTAGTAGCCGCCCAGCAGCGGCTTGGTCAGGGGAGAGCCGGAATTGGGGGCGACGACCTCATCGGGTGACGGCCCGACGCGCCCGGTCTTCTCTTCGACCTTCCAGTCGTCGCTCTCCCAGATCAGCGACACCGTGTGCGTGGACCACACCGTGGTCACCGACACCGGGTCACCGGGCGCGATGGACGCGCGAGCGACACCCATCGTCCAGACCGACACCTGGGCGGCGGTGTCCGACACCGAGATCACCGACACCGCGACGGGCAGCACGTTGAGCACGTCCTCGTCGCGGGCGCGGTCGCGGCTCACCTCGATCGATTTGCTTACCTGCGGGCCTGGGTGGGCGGCGACGAGCACCGCGACGACCTTGCGCATGTCGATGCGACCCTGACCGGCCTGCGCCAGCGCCTGCACCGCGTTGACAGCGGCGCTGGCCGCGCCCTCCCGGTCGCGGCTGTACCCGGCGGGCACGTTGTCCACCACCCGCGTCGGGCCGTGCGCAGCACGAACAGTCCACTGCGGCTTCGACGGGCCGTGATCGGTGCTGTCGCTGCCGCACCGCGACGCGAACACCGCGACCAGCACCACGATCAGGCCCAGCGCGACCAGACCCAGTCGGCCGGGGTGACGTGTCAGCGCCGCGCCCGCGGTTCGCGGGCCCGGGGCCGGATTCGCCTGCGTGGCGGGATCGGTTGTGGTGGTGGCGGTGTCAGGTGACAGGTCGCCGAATCCTTTTGCTGCCATGGGATTTGCCTTTGCACAGGGTGACGATCAGCCACCGGCGACGAACAGGATCGCGCCGACGATCGGGGAGGCCAAACCGACCAGGCCCAGCGACGCGAGCGCGTCTTGGAGGTCTTCTGCGCCTTCTGCCAGGTCGTTGGAGTAGCCGCGGTTCTTCGCGCGCCGCACCTTGTACGCGCCGACGATGACTCGCACGGTGGAGCCGAGGATGACCGCGCCCCAGATCGCGGCCGCCACCCGCTTCCACGCCGCATTGAGCGCGTCACCGAACAGCCCCGGGTCCGGAGAGATTCCGGTCAGCGGGTTGCTGATCGATGCCGACGCACTCGCGGCGCCGACCAGCATGGCGACGGACAGTATGGCCACCAGCACGGCCAGCCGCGCGAGCACGCTTGGCCTGCTGCGGTTGCGGAGAAGACGCATGGCGGATTCCTTTCATCCGATGTCGGGTAGACGGGGTCAGCCGACGGCTTGGCCGCCGTGAGTGCGGAATTCGCCGCGCCCGACGGGATCGCGGCGCGGCGGGCGGGGCCGGGCGCGCACCCGAGGCGGCGGGCGAGGTGGGATCCGCACGTCGAATTCGTCCGGCGCGCTGCGGGATTGGGGAACCCACGCCGTCTGCAGCGGCGCGTCGACGGAGGTGAGGACCTCGGCAATCGCGTCGGCGACGACCGCGGCCGCGCGGGTCCAGGCCCGCACGGTCGGCTCGGCCAGACGGGAGAACACGATGCGTTCCCCGCCGGCGAGGTCGCTGTCGAAGGGAACGGTGACGGTGCGGGTGATCTCGGCGCGGTCGAGCGCGGCGTGGACCGCGTCGCGTGCGCCCGGATCGCCGGTGCCTTGCGCGAGTATGACCACGGCGTTGCGCACCAGGTCGGTGTGGCCGCGCGCGGCGAGCCCGTCGAGGGTGCGCAGCAGCATGTGCGCGGCGTCGCGCCGGTAGGTCGCCGGGATGACCAGCTGGGTGGCGTGCTCGATCGACCACACGAACGCTGCGGAGCGGTCGTTGGCGGGGGTATCGACGATGACCATCGTGCGGTGGCGGCGCAGCACCGCCAGGATCGCCGCGCATTCCTCGGCGCCGATCACTTCACGGCGTTTGCTGGATTGATCCGAGGCCAGCACCTCGTCACCGGTGGGTTGGGCGATGAGGAACCGTGCCAGCGCGGAGGCGACCACGGTGGACGAGCACAGCGCTTCGGCGTGGGCCAGGACATCCCAGGTGGTGCGCAGCGCTTTCGGTGCGACGGCGGCGCGCGCGGCGAGCGTGCCGCGGGTTTCGCTGTTGTCCCACGCGACCACGCCGTGGCCGCGGTGGCGGCCGAACAGGTTGGACAGCATCAGCGTGGTCGGGGTCCGGCCGACACCACCTTTGGGGTTGACGACCGCGATCAGCGGGGTGCCCGGCAGCGGCTGGCGGATCGATTCGACCGCGAGCCGATAGTCGACTTCCTCGGGGCGTGGTTTGAACCGGGCCCCAACAGCATTCGCGCGCCCGCGCCAGCCCCAGCTGGCCGGATCGGTCTCGACCCCAGGAGCCTGGGCGAGCACACGGCGCAGCTGTTCCTCCCGCAGCGCCTCCCGCTCGGCCGGTGAAAGCATCGGCGCGGCAAGGTTGTCGGCCCCGACTTTGTACTTGTCGCGGATCTGGGAGGCCCCGGTCGGTGGGCGCGACCCGTCACGCAACCGCATCTGCGGTTGTGCCGCCTCGGCGGTGACCGGGCGCAGTTTCTGCTCCCGCAGGTTGACCGGCTGCTCGGCCGAGTAGTCCGCGCGGCTGCCCGCCGCACCGGCCACGTCGGCGCCGCTGTCGGGTTGGGGCTGTGGGGATGTCGGGTCAGGACTCGTCGACATGGGTCACCTCCCACCCGGAGCTGGTATTGGTCAGCTGCACCGCGACCTGATGAACGACGGTGTCGAGGCTCTGTCCCTCTGGCGTGTAAAGGGTTTGGGTGACCACGAACGCCCGCATCGCGTCGGTGTCGGTCTGCGGGGCAACCAATTCCGGTGAGGCGTCGACCTGCACGGCGGCGGTGGCGTGCTGGCGGGCCCATTCCATCCAGCGTGCTCCCGGCCCGATGACCGGCACGGTGCCGGTGACCTGGGAGGTCAAATGCTTCGACAGCAGCGGGGCCGCGCGGGCGGCGGCGTCGCTGGGCCCGGCATCGGTGTTGGTGTTCCACGCGAACCACACCGCCATCACCGTGCGGGCCACCGCATCCGGGTCGCCGCGATTCACGGTGGTGAACTCGCCGGGCAGTGCGGCGGCCGCCGCGACCGTCCGTGTCGGCAGCGCTGGTTGCCACGCCGCCGCGGACGAGGGCCGTGCACCGGCTTGATCGGGGATGACGAGCTGGCCGCACCCCGTGACTGCCCCGAGCACAGTCAGGCAGGCAGCGAACAGAATCGCAAACCCCGTGCGTGATCTGGTCATTGGCGCCCCGCGGTGGCCGGGTCGGAGAAGTAGTCGCGGGCCCGCGCGATGATATTGGCGACGTAGGGGCGGGTTTCGGCGTTCGGGCAGACACCGCCGGAATCGACGGTTGCCTGCGGGCCGCAGTTGTACATCGACAGCCAGATCGCGGTCAGATCGCCTTCGACGGTCCCAGCGGTCAGAGCCGCTTCGGCCTGATGGGCCAACTTGCAGTTATAGCTGGCCTGCGACATGACCGCATCGGGGATGCTGCGCGTGTTCTTGGTCCCGTCACCATCACCGTCGACGGCCTCGCTCGCCCAGGTGCCGGGCATGAACTGGGCAGGCCCATCAGCGCCCGACTGATCGTTGTGGGCATCGACGCGGAATCCGGATTCCTGCTCCAACTGCGCCCCGATCAACGGCGCGGTGACTTCTTTGCAGGTCGCGGCCGCCTTGATCACCCATGGTTCAAACGCGGCCGGCACGGTACCGGGTTTGAGCCCGGACGCCGTAGGCCCGGAGATGACCGGAGAGCCGCACCCAGAGCGCGGCGGTGTGGAGGTGGTCGCAGACGCCATTTCGGGTGCGGCCCCGTAGGTTTGGCCGGGCTGGGGGTAGCCGTGGCCTTCCACGGTGACATGGACGTGGTCCATGTGGTTCTCGGTCGGTTTCCCGAGGTCCTTCATCTGGTTCGGGGTGCCGTTGACCGGGCGGTATTCGCGTCGCCAGATGCTGTAGACGACGTGGAAGTCGCTGGCATGGCCCATCACGTAGTCGACGATCTGATCGCCGAGAGCTTTGCCCGTGGTGGAGTCGAAGTCGGGGATCATGAAGTCGGCGGCGCGACCTTCGGGGTGATCGGCGACCACGCCGCCGTTCGGCCGGTATCCGCCAATGCTCTTGAGCTGCGGAAAACGCAGCGCGACCGCCCGCACCAGGCGGATGGTGTCGATCTGAAGCCGGTCCTCGCTGCCCTTATCGGCCGGGAGCGCGGGCATCTCGCCACCGGGCGCGGGGCCGACGGCCGCGGCGAGTTTCGGATCCGCGGTGCCCGGCGGCGGGGTGGTGGTTTTCGGGGCGTGCTGGTCGAGCCAAGGGATCGGGTCGGTGGATTCTCCGCCGGTCAGCCGCCCGCGCAGCCACACCTCGAAATGCAGATGCGGTCCGGTGGCTTCGCCGTTCTGGCCGACGAGGGCGATCTTGTCTCCGGCTTTGACCTTCTGGTCCTTGATCACCAGGACGCCTTCGTCGGCCATATGCCCGTACACGGTGCTGACCTTGTCGTTGTCGACGAGGCTGTCGATGACGATCCAATCGCCGAAGCCCTGCGCGTGCCCGGCCGCGACGACGGTGCCGTCGAGCGCGGCATAGATCGGAGTTCCCAGTGCCGCACCGAAATCGGTCCCCTTGTGGAACTCGCTCCCGCCCTGCCCGTTGTCGCGTGGTCCATACGGTGAGGTGATCATGTAGGTGCCCTCGGTCATCGGCCAGCGTGCAGGGCCGGAGGTGGTCTTCGGGGCCGAGGGCATGTTCGGCAGACAGCCGGGGTCGGTCTTGGTGCGGCCGGACGTGACACCGGCGAACAGCCCGCCCAGCAGCAGGATCGGCATCAGCGCGATCAACCAGGAACGCCCGCCGGAGGTATCGGATGCCATGGCTACACCCCGATCCCGACTTGCCGGATCCGGTTTTCGAACCACTGGGCCAGCCACTGCAGCGCGGTGTGCCCGGCGGAGTCCACGACGTATTTGTCGTAGGACTGGTGGGCGCCCGAGCTCACGAACTGCGCGGCGGTGAGGCCGTCATTGACCAGGGTGGATAGGTCACCCGCGCCTTTGGACGAGGCGGCCTGGGTCAGTGTCGAGGCGATCGAGGACAGATCCGATGCACCGCCAGCGGTGCTCGATAGCGGCACACTCAGTTGGGAGGCATCGGTTTTGGTGCCTCCGGTGAGGGTCTGCACCGCGAGCGAGGCGAATCCCAGCAGTGTCGGGACCAGGCCGGCGAAGGCGCTGCCGATAGCGATCAGATCGCCGCCGCCGGTGATGGTTTCGACGATCTTCCACAGGTCTTCCTGCAGTTGCCCGATCTGGCGTGCGAGTCCGACGACATCGAGGTTGCCCAGGACGGTGACGACCACGCCCGCGATCGCGGCGATGCCGCTGGTGTCGGGGATCAAGGTGATCAGCGAGCCGATGGTCTTCAGGTCGACACCGGCGGCCATGGTCACCAACGGCTGGCACAGGGTGTTGAGGGTGCCGAAGATGTCGTGCACGGCACGCACTTTCGCGGGCAGGTCCTTGGTGGCGTCGGTGACCGCAGGCCCGATCTGCCCGATCGCATTGAGGATCTTGGGCAGGTTGGCGGCGAAGCTGACGGTGTTGGAGGCGACGTTGGTGACCTGACTGATCAGGGTGGCCGGTTTGAGCAGCGACAGCACCCCGCCGGCGGTCGAGAGTGTGGATTGCTGGCTGGTCAGTGTCGAGGTCGCCGAGGACAACGTGGTGGCGGCGGCCAGGACGCTGTCGCCGCCGCTGGTGCTGGTGGCTTTCTGCGCGATGGTCGACAGCGCGGTCATTACCGATCCCAGATCGAGGTTCTTGACAGACGACAGCAGATCGGCCGCGCCCGCCTGCGCGGACCCGGGGGCTGCGGTGGACAGTTGTTGCTGCGCTGAGGGATTGGATCCGACCCAGGTATTGAGGTTGGTGAGTTTCTGCAGCACGGTGGTGACGGTGGAGGCGTCGGAGGACAGGGTGGCGGCGTCGGTGGTGCCGTTGCGGGCCGCGTCGATGATGCGGCTGATCGCGGCCGGAACCCCGGCGAGATCTTTGATCGAGAACCCGGCATCCAGCGACTGCGTCAGCTGCTGGGTTTGGGCTTGTGTGCTGCTACCGGGCGCGGTGGTGGTCGCTGCTGCCGCAGTGGTGGTCGCGGTCGGCGACGCGGTGACCGCTGGTGTCGTCGTGGTGGGGTCGGTGTCGCCGGTGGTGGGGTTGGTGATCAGTTTGGCCAGGGCGGACAACACCGGGTTGGTGGAATCGGTGTTGCAGTAGCGGTCGCCGGGTTCGCAGATCTCGGCGGTCACGGCCGAGAGCTGGCAGAACCCGTCGGCGCGGGTGCCGCGGATGCCAGTACCGGTGATCTGCTGGCCGACGAGTTTGCCGCCTTGGGTGCCCTGTTTGGGGTCGGCGAGCAATCCGACCGCGATGACTCGCCCGGCTGCGACGGGGTCTTGGTGGCAGCCGATCGAGGAGGCCACGTCTCCGGCGGCGTCGGCTCCTTGGCTGTATCCGGCGAGCACGAATTTCGTTGCGCTGCACCGGTTCGCGATGGCGCTGATGGACGATTTCACTGCGGCCACGCCCTGGGACTCGCTGTCGCCGTAGAGCATTCCGTCCATCGCTTTGGCCGGATAGGCGACGGTGACGGCTTGGAATCGGCTGCCGAACTGCTCGGCGAGGTCGACGGCGATGGGGGCGAGCATGCCCTTCGCGTCCTGGGTATCGGCGGTGGCGGTGGTTTCCCAGGTGCCCGGGACGAAGATCCCGGCCACTGCCGGGCAGGGGGTGTTGGTTGTGGCGGGGTCGGTGTCGGCGAGCCCGCGCCCGGCCCAGACCAGCGTGGTCAGTGCAACCAGCAGCGCGGCGACCAGTGTGGCCCGGGTCGCGGATCGGCGGGCGGTCATGCCCAAATCCCTTCCAGCAGACGCGCATAGGCTCCCTGGGTCCATCGCGAGAGGTTGGCGTGGGTGATCACCAGCCCGTGTGCGAGGTGGCGATCGAAGGGGATTTCGGCGACGTCGCGGATCCAGTCGCGCAGATGGCGGCGCAGCGCGGCCGCGACGCTGGGTGCATCGGCCCCCTGATGGGAGACCACCACGGTGGTGGCGGCGAGCAGCTCGGGGCCGAAGTTGTCGTCGAGCCATTGCAGCGAGGACCGCATCCGGTTGGCGGCGTCGACGCGTGCGGGAATGGTCATCACGATCCGAATCCCGTTGTCGTGCAACAGAGGACGGATCTGCCGCGCGGAGACCGGATACCCGCCGTCGAAGACGGTGGAGTATCCGGCGCGGGTGAGCACGTGCTGGGCGGTGGCGTAGGTGGTGCGTCGCTGCAGCGGTCCTTCGTCGCGCCACAGCAACCCCGCGCCGGCGCTGGTCCACGACAGGGTCGATTCGACCGAGGCGAGGGTGCCACCGACGGCGGCGGTCAACCAGCTCTGCAGGGGCGCGGGGGTCAGCCGTTGGTCGGCTCCGCGTAATCCGAGATCGCCGCCGGCGGGAGTGGCGTCGACGACGACGCTGCGCTGTCGCGCGGCGACCGCGGCCGCGGCCAGCCCGAGCGCGGTGGTGGTGGTTCCCGCGCCGCCGCAGCCGCCGACAACCAGAATCGGGGGCGTGGTCGCGGCGGCGGGCACCAGATGCAGCAGGGAGCCGCCACGGGCGGGGAGTTGGGTGGCCGGTTGCGGGGCGAGGCTGAACGTGGGGGTCATCGCGCCGTGATCCCTGTGATCAGGACACGCCCGTCGCGGTGGGTGATGGTGATGGTTTGCCGGTAGAGCGAGGTGCCGGTGTCGGGGCGGGTTTCGGTCAGGTCGACGGCGTAGGCGTCGACCCCGGCGGGGGTGATGGTGACGCAGTGGGTGGTACCGCGCGGGACCGAGTCGATGCCCTGCTGAATGGCCTGGGCGGGCGGGACCGCCGCCTCGGCGGTGGTCACCTCGCGGGCCTTGGTGCCGCTGCGGTCGAGGTAGTAGGCGGCTTCGAACGCGAGGATCGCATTCGGGCCCGAGTCGGTGCCGCCATGGTCAGCGCCGGTGACCACATCACCATGCACCTGCGAGGGGCACTCCCCCACCGACGCCGTTGTCGGTGAGGAACCCCCCGCCGCGGGCGCGGTGGCCGCCGGGGAGGTGGAGGTGTTCGGTGGGGACGCCTGCGGCGAGTCGGGCGTGGTCAACCACACCGCCGATCCGGCCACCACGGCGATGGCGGCGGCCAGAATTCCGCTGTAGCGCAGCCGATTTCGGCGTCGCTGCGTGTCGGCGGCCGCCGCCTGGCGGTCGCGGGCCATCTCGGTGAACTGGTCATCGAGGCTGTCGGCCCAGTCCGGAGCCGGTCCGGGTTCGTCGAGGCCGAAGTCGTCGTCGGAATCCTCGCCCACGACATCACCCGCCGACCCCGCGCCGTCGGGTCGGGCAGCCGGGCCGATGTCGAGCGCGGTGAACCAGTGATCGAGATCGCGCGGCGATTGTGCGGTGGCCATGAGCGCCCCTGGGGGTGGGCATCAGTGGCCGATCCCGGCGAACAGATCGGCCGGGATCGGGGGGATCTGCAATTGCGCCAGCGCCTGCTGGGCGTTGGTGACCACGGAATTCGCCGCGTCGCTCACCTGCGCCACGACTTGGCCCACCGGGTCGGAAACCGGTGCAGCCGTGGGCGGCTGCGGTGCGGGCGCGTCGGTCGCCTCGTCGGCGCGTTGGGCGGTCTCGGAGGTGGCCGGGGTGTCGCGGGTCGGGGTGGATCCGCCGCCGAGCGCGC
>NZ_JBHZCS010000074.1:35542-50428 GCF_042755705.1 Nocardia sp. NPDC059154 | reverse complement strand
GGCCACGATCCATATCGCTGTCATCAACCAGTGGCTGCGACACAGTTGAGGGCGAGCCACAGGCCCGCCCTCAACACTTCGAAACAGAACCTAGGCGACACGTTCTCGCACCGATACGCATGCCGCGTCCGGCACCCGGGCGCGGCATGCGCCGTTCCGGCCCGAAGACCCCGGACATCGGTGGTTGGGCCCGGCGGTCGGGTTCGCGTGCACCGCACTGGCTAGGCTGGCGCGCGGTCCATGGACACGAATGCGGAGGCAGGGTTCGGATGAGCGAGCGGGCGAGCGGACGGATGGGGGTGCTGGCGCGGCAGGCCGGTGGGGCTGTCGGCGAGGCGGTGCTCGCCGCGGTGGTGGCGGGCGTGGTGGCTGCGGTCGGGCTCGAGGCGTTCGCGACCGTGCACTGGCCGGCCTTCAACTCCTCCAATGTGACTCGCGCGCTCACCACCGTGGGGCAGGTGGTCGCCCTGGCCGTGCTGGTGGTCGCAGTGGTGCTGCTGCGGTTGCACAGGTGGCTCCGGCTGGCGAAAGTGCTGTCCTGGGCCGGGCTTTCGGCCTTCGTGACCGTGACGCTGGGCATGCCGCTGGCCGCGACGAAGCTGTACCTGTTCGGGATGTCCGTGGACCAGGAGTTCCGGACGCAGTATCTGACGCGGCTGACCGACAGCGCGGCACTGCACGACATGAACTACATCGACCTGCCGCCGTTCTACCCTGCGGGCTGGTTCTGGATCGGGGGCCGGTTCGCCAGTCTGACCGGGATGGCCGGGTGGGAGGCGTTCAAGCCCTTCGCGATCATCGGCCTGGCAGTGGCGGCGGTTGTCGCTCTTGTGCTGTGGTCCAACCTGATCCGGGCGGACTGGGCGGTGGCTGTCGCCGCCGCGACCACCGCGGTGACCCTCGCCTACGGCTCTCCCGAGGCGTACAGCGCGGTGCTCACCTTGCTGCTCGGACCCGCGCTGGTGCTGGCCTGGGGTGCGCTGCACCGGCCCGCCGAGGTCGGCGGCGATGCGGCGGAACCGACCGCGGGCGGGTGGGGAGCGGTGCTGGGTACCGGCCTGTTCCTCGGGCTCGCCGCCAGCTTCTACAGCCTGTATTTCGGTGTCGCGGTATTCGCGGTGTGCCTCATGGCGGTGATCGCCGCGGGACTCTCGATCCGGGCACGGCACACCTGGCGGGCGATCATGCCGATCCTGGTACGGCTCATCGGAATCGGCGCGGTTGCGGGCCTGCTGGCGCTCACCGTGTGGACGCCGTTCCTGCTGAAGTTCCTGTCCGGCAAAGCATCTCTCGGCTCGGGCTCCGCCTTCCACTACCTGCCCGAGACGGGCTCACGGCTGCCGCTGCCGATGACCGAATTCAATCTGCTCGGCGTCTTCTGTCTGGCCGGGACCATCTGGCTGGTGCTGCGGGCGGCGAGTTCGCGTCGTGCGCAGGCGCTCGGCATCGGCGTCGTCGCCATCTATCTGTGGTGTCTGCTGTCCATGGCCGCCACTGCGGCCGGGACCACGCTGCTGTCGTTCCGGCTCGAATCCCCGCTCCTGGCACTGCTGTCGGCCGCCGGCGTGTTCGCCTTCGCCGAGGGCGCGCGGGCGATCTACCAGGCGCTGAACGAGCCCGGGCGGTTCCGGATCGCCGCGGCGGCGGTCGCGGTGGCCGGTGCGATCGGGTTCAGCCAGGGCATTCCGACGGTGCTGGCGGCGGAGATCACCACCGCCTACACCGATACCGACGGCAATGGTTTCCGTGCCGACACGCGGCCGCCGTCGGCGGTATCGAACTACCGCGAGGTCGACGCGACACTGCTGGAGCAGACCGGCCGGCCGCGTGACGCCAGCGTGGTGCTCACCGCGGACACCAGCTTCCTGGCCATCTACCCGTACTACGGATTCCAGGCTCTCACTTCGCATTACGCGAACCCGCTGGCCGACTTCGCGGCGCGCACCGCCGAAATCCAGCGCTGGAGCACGCTGAAGACGCCGCAGGAGCTGACCGACGCGCTGAACCACTGCCGCTGGCGTGCGCCGGATGCCTTCCTGTTCCGGCGTTCGGGCGACGACTACACGCTGCGGCTCTCACAGGACGTGTACCCGAACGACCCGAATGTGAAGCGGTTCACAGTGTCCTTCCCCAAGGCGCTGTTCGACGACGCGCACTATCGGATCACCAATATCGGACCGTTCACCCTGGTTGTGCGTGTCTGAACACCTGTGCGAGACCAGGATCACTTATCCACAGAAACCCTCCGGTTTCTGTGGATAAACACCGGTTTCTGTGGATAACTGCATGACTTGCCGGTGCAATCTCAGTCGAACGCGGTAGCGTGGGCCGCTGATTGCAAGGCACCCAAGAGTTTGCGTTGCAAGGCACCGAGGAGTTTGCGCGTGACACAGGGGTGGGCATCCAGCCCGGGGGACGACGGCGGTTCGGCGGTAGCGGTTCTCGACCACGCCGCCCCGGAAACGGCTCGCCCCAAGCTTTCTCGGCCACAGCGCGTCGCCCGCCGCATCCGGCTGGCCCGCGCCGATCTGATCGTCGCCGCGGCCTATCTGTCGCTGGCGGTGCTGGTGCTGTCGGGTCAGTGGCTGCACACCGATCGCGGCTACCTGATCAAGAGCGGCCAGGATCAGACCATGTGGGAGTGGTTCTTCGCGGTCACCGCCCACAATGTCGCGCATCTGGAGAACCCGCTGGGCTCCCTGCTGCAGAACTATCCCGACGGCGTGAACATGATGGCCAATACCGCCATGTTCGGCGTCGGCGTGCCGCTCACCCCGGTCACCCTGATGTTCGGGCCGACCGTCACCTTCGTGCTGGTGCTCACCGTGGGCCTGTTCGGGACCGCGTTCGCCTGGTACTGGCTGTTCTCGCGGGAACTGGTGGCGTCGAAATTCGCGGCGGCCGTGGGCGGTCTGTTCTGCGGCTTCGCCCCGGCCATGATCTCGCACGCCAACGCACACCCGAATTTCGTGGTGCTGGCGCTGCTTCCGCTGATCGTGCTGCAGCTGATCCGGATGGCCCGGCGCGCGGAGCTCACCCGCGAGGTGCGCAAGGCGCGGCGCAATCGCGACGCCTTCATGCTGGGCCTGCTGGTCGCCCTCCAGATCGCCCTGGGCGAGGAGCCGCTGCTCATCTTCGCGCTGTCCTTCGGCGTCTTCGCACTCGTCTACCACCTGCACACCCCGCGCACCGGGTGGCGCGCGCTGCGCGCCATCACCCCGACGGTGCTGCTGGCCGCGCTGATCACGGTGGCGCTCACCGAGATTCCGCTGTGGTGGCAGTTCTTCGGACCGCAGTCCTACCGGTCCATCGAGCACGGGCCGATGAACAACGATCTCGAGGCGCTGTTCCAGTTCCCGTCCGAGTCGCTGGGCCGGATGTTCTCGCACGGGCAGAACGTGGCCATCAATCCGACCGAGGAGAATTCGTACTTCGGCTGGCCGCTGTGGATCGTGGTCACGGTGGCCGTGGCGCTCATGTGGCGGGAGCGGGCGGTGCGCGCGGCCGCTGCGGTGATCGTGGCGTTCACCGTGCTGTCGCTGGGCGCGACCCTGATGATCGGCCATCACAACACCGGCATCACCCTGCCGTGGAAGCGGCTCGAGGATGTGCCGCTGCTGAATTCGGTGCTGGAGTCGCGCTTCACCATGGCCGCGATTCCGGCCATCGCCCTGATCCTGGCGCTGGCCACCCAGCGCGCCCTGGACTACTGGAAGGTCTCGGCGACCGACTGGCGGCCGCTGGCCCTGTTCGGCGCGCTGGCCTTCGCCCTGCTGCCGCTCACCCCGACCATCCTGCCCGCGGTGCAGCGCCCGCCCACCCCGGACTTCTTCGCGGACGGCACGGTGCGCCAATACGTTTCGCAGGGTTCGGTGGTGGTCGCGCCGCCGCCGACCCCGCCGGACGCCCGCGCGCTGCACTGGCAGGCCGACTCCGGCTTCGAATTCCCGCTCGCGGGAGGCTATTTCGTCGGCCCGACCGGCACCTCCAAGAAGGGCCGCTACGGCCCGGACGACCGGCCCACCGCGAGCCTGCTGATGAAGGCGCAGCGGTCCAACACGATTCCGGTGGTGGACGACGCCACCCGGGCGCAGGCGCTGGCCGATCTGCGCTACTGGCGGGCCGACGTGGTGGTGCTGCCGCCCACCGACAACAGTGACACGCTGCGCCTGACCGTCGACCAGCTGATCGGCTTCCCCGCCCGATACGTCGACGGCGTCTGGCTCTGGGACGTGCGCGACCTGGTGGGTGCGAGCGCTCCGGCGTAGTCAGCCGACGCGGGTGTAGGTGACATAGCCGCTGGTCGAGAGCGCGCGCGTGATCCTGCCATTGCTCAGCAGCAATTCGTGGGTGCTCTGCGGGTTGCAGCCGGAGCCGCCGGAGACGAGGGTGCCGGCGCCGACCGTGATGTCGCCGGTGCCGGGAACGCCCAGCAGGCGATAGTCGAAGACGCAGATCGGCCGATTGTCGCGCAGCACCGTGGAGGTCACCACATCGTCGTTCAGGTTGCCCTGCCGGATGACCAGGCGGTAGTCGTCGGCATTGGTGTCGCTGGTGCCCGCCCATTGACCGATGAAGTCGCCCGGCACCCGACCCGCGAGAGTCGAGGGCGGCACGGCGGCGACCGGGGTCTGCCCGCCGGTGGGCACCGCGGTCGCCATGGTCGGCACCGACGCGGACACCGGTGCGCCACTTGTTCTTCCGTGGCTCTCCAGATCCACCGTCACCAGGATCGCGCCACCCGCGATCACGGTCGCGGCCAGCACCGCCAGCAGCCCGGTGAGCACGCCGCGGCCCACCCCGGACCCGGCCCGCGCCGGTTCCGGGACCCGATGCCGGTGTGGCGCGGCGTCTTCGAACGATCCGGTGCTCGCACCGTAGGCCACGCCGTACGCGGGTGCGCCGGGCTCGGTGTAGTAGCGCCCGGGACCGAGCACGGTCGGATCGGTGCGGGGCGAACGCAGCAGGGCCGGATCGGTGTGCGGCGAACGCAGCACCGTCGGATCCGTGCGGGGCGAACGCAGCGCGGCCGGATCGGTGACGAAGCCGATCGGCGGCGTGGTCAGCACGGTCGGCGGCGCGGTCAGCACGGTAGGTGTGGTCGCCACTCGCCACGCCGCCCAGGCGGCCTCGGCGAAATCCGTACAGCTGGGGAACCTTTCGTCCGGATGCTTGGCCAGCGCACGGTCGAAGACGGCGTCGAAGCCCGCCGACAGATCGGGGCGTACCTGCGTGACGTGCAGGGGCGGCGTGCTGGTGTGCGCGTAGATCAGCCCCGCCAGATCGGTGGCCAGGAACGGCCGGGATCCGGTGAGCAGCACGAAAAGCGTGCAGGCCAGCGAGTATTGATCGGTGCGCGGATCCAGGAAGCGGCCGGACACCTGCTCCGGCGAGGCGAAGGCGAAGGTCGCGGAGATGTCCCCGGTCTTGGTGACGTGGGTGGTCTCGTCACGCAGCCGGGCAATGCCGAAATCGGTCAGCAGGGCCCGTTCCGGACGGCCGTCCTCGGCCGGGGAGAGCATGATGTTCGACGGCTTCACATCCCGGTGCAGCACGCCCTTGCCGTGCGCGTAGTCCAGCGCGGAGGCGATGCCGCCGCCGACGCGCAGCGCCCGCTCGGGGGCCAGGCCCGAAAGACTGTCCGCATCAGGGCCTTCCACGAACTGCATGGCGATCCACAGGCGTCCGTCGTCGAGGCCGCGGTCGTACACCGACACGATGTTCGGATGGTCGAAGCGGGCGGTGATGTCGGCCTCCCGCTCGAAACGCCGCCAGCCCTCGGCGTCGGCGGTCACCTCGTCCCGGTTGAAGACCTTGAGGGCGGCCAGGCGCGGTAGCCGGGGATGCCGCGCGGCATAGACGGTGCCCGAACCCCCGGCCCCGATCCAGCGTTCGATGACGTATCCGGCGATCTCCTCGCCCGGCTTCAGATCGGCCATGGTCGCGCACCTACCTACTTCAGGGGAGCCCTTTCGAGCCAGTCGGTCAGGAGGCTGTTCACCGTGTGCCCGGGCCAGCGCAGCACCATGACGAAGCGCGATCTCGGATCACCGTCGGGAAAGGAGACGGCGGCGAGCGCGCGATGGGCGTCGGTGTCCTGGGTGGCGGCCGGATCCACGCCGGCAGCCGTGGTGACGGTCAATGCACCCGCCACGTCCTCGTGGGTGCGGGTGGTGACGTGGGCGTTGTTGCCGAAGAAGATCGCGGCGACGGAACTGCCCGGCCGGGTGTCGAAGTCGAAGACGTCGAAGTGCACCTGGCCGGTGCCGTCGTCGCCATTGCACAGCACGCGATGCGCGCCCTGGGCCGCCTCGCCCGGACCCGGATCCCGGGGCCGGCAGGATCCGCCCTGCCAGCCCACCGCGGTGCCGGTGGAGGCGAGCTGCCCGACCAGGCTGGGGAAGGCGCGGGCGATGGCGGCGTCGTCGCGGCCCCAGGACGAGACCAGCGTATCCGCACTGCTGTACGTGATCAGCCCGCTCACATCGGTTTTGCGGCTGATCCGCCCGTCGGGCAGCAGGGTGAGGGTGGTGGGACCGTTGGCGCGGCAGGCATTGGCCGGCTCCCGGACCACGATCTCGGAGGTGCCGATGATGAGGCGGTCGCCCTCGTGCGGCACCCGGTCCAGTGGCGCGGAGAATTCACAATGGAACGGTGCACCGTCGGGCAGCACGCCGTCGACGCGATTGGACAGCACCGGATCGCCGATCTTGGCCTGCTGCACGGTCAGCCGGTAGTTGGTCTGCCCCTCGGTGGCCAGCCAGGTGCCCACGAACGTGTCCGGCACCAGGCCCGGCCCGGATCGGGCCGGTGGCGAATCGCCCTGGTGCAGTGCGAAACCCACGCCCGCGGCCGTCACCGCGGCCACCGCCACCGGAACCAGGACGCGCCGGTGTAAGACGCGCTGCCACAGCGGTTTCCGGCCCCAGCTCCGGAGGTGCCGGGGCGGCGGATGCGGCAGCAGACCGGCCGCGGCGGTCACCGCCAGGGCCGGATCGGAGTAGTACGCCTGGGTGGCGGCACAGGCGAAATCCGCGCAGCTGTCGAAGCGGTCCTCCGGATCCTTGGCCAGGGCCCGCTCGAAGACCTCGTCCAGGGCTGCCGGCAGCTCGGGATTCACCTCGCTCGGGCGCAGCGGCCGCTCCCGGGTGTGGGCGTGCACCCAGCCCAGCGGATTGTCGGCACGGAAGGGCCGGCGGTCGGTGAGCAGCACGAAAAGTGTGCAGGCCAGCGAGTATTGGTCCGAGCGCGGGCCCACCGGCAGACCGCTCACCTGCTCCGGTGATGCGAAAGCGAAAGTGGCGGAGATATTTCCGGTATGGGTGTGTTTGGTGGTCTCGTCGCGCAGCCGGGCGATGCCGAAGTCGGTGAGCAGGGCGCGCTCGGGGCGGCCGCTGTCGGGATCGGCGATGAGGATGTTGGAGGGCTTCACATCCCGGTGCAGGACACCCTTGCCGTGCGCGTAATCCAGTGCGGCAGCGATCTCGGCGCCGATGCGCAGGCCCCGATCCGGCGAAACATGGTGCAGTTCAGCGGCATCCACACCGTCGATGTACTGCATGGAGATCCAGAACTGGTTCTCGGCGACGCCGCGGTCGTAGACCTGCACGATATTGGGGTGGTCGAAGTGGGCCGCGATATCGGCCTCGCGCTCGAAACGCCGCCAGACATCGTCGTCCTCGGCGACATCGTCCCGCTTCAAGATCTTGAGGGCCGTCAGCCGGGGTAACCGCGGATGCCGCGCCGCGTAGACGACGCCCGAACCCCCGGCCCCGATTCGCCGCGCGATCACATACCCGGCGATGATTTCGCCAGGTCGCAGCTCGGTCATGCTTCCTCTTCGTCTTCCGGCCCGGCCCCACGCCCAGTTCGGATAACAACCATCCTGACGGACATCCGCCGATTCGGCTACAGGTCAGCCGGTTCGAGGCGGCCGGAACGCCGGGAGATGTGCAGCCGCCGCGCGCGCGATGGATAGAGTCGGTGCTCGTGCACGCAGACTCCCGAGCGTTCCACCGCACCCGCATCGTCGCCCTGGTGTCCGGGTTACTCGGATTCCTGCTGGCGGTGATCACGCCGATCCTGCCGGTGAACCAGGACCGGCCGACACTGCATTGGCCGCAAGGGGATACGGCCGACGTCGCGGCGCCGCTGGTGTCGTACGTGCCGCTGAGCCTGGACGTGAGCCTGCCGTGCCAGGTGCTGCGGGAACTGCCGACCGGCACGCTGTTCTCGACCGTGCCCGCGGCCTCGGGGCAGGCCGAGTCGAAGGGCCTGGTCGTGAAGGTCACCGACGATCCCGGCAAGGGACGCACGGTATCGGTGCTGGTGCGGCTGATTCCGCTGCTCGGTGCGCCGGCGGCGGAGATCCAGGACTGCTCGGCGATCACCGTGCACTCGGACGCCGCCGAGACCCGGGTCGAATTCGCCGGGGTGCACCGCCAGGACGGCACGCCCTTCGCCGGCCGGGTCGGCGGGGACACCCGGCCGCAGGTGGTGGGCCTGTTCACCGATCTGAAGCGGGATCAGCTCGGGAGCGCCTCCGCCACCGTGGATATCGACGCGCGCTTCACCTCCAGCCCGACCTGGCTCAAGCGCATCGCGACGCTCGGGGCGGTGCTGTTCACCCTGCTCGCCCTCTACGCGCTGCACCTGCTGGACACCTCCGACGGCCGTAAGCCGCGCCGATTCCTGCCCGCGCACTGGTGGCGGGTGCGGCTCGCCGACGTCGCGGTGCTGGGCACGCTGGTGGTGTGGCACATCATCGGCGCCAACACCTCCGATGACGGCTACATCCTGAATATGGCTCGGGCCTCGAAGGTTTCGGGCTACATGGCCAACTACTACCGCTGGTTCGGGGTGGCCGAGGCGCCCTTCGGCTGGCCGTACGAGGTGCTGGCCTGGATGACCCGGATCAGCGATTCCAGCCCGTGGATGCGCCTGCCCGCACTGCTGGCCGGCATCGTGTGCTGGCTGGTCATCAGCCGGGAAGTGCTGCCGCGCCTGGGTTCACGGGTGCGACGCGACACCATCGCCATCTGGACCGCGGGACTGGTGTTCCTGGCCGCCTGGATGCCCTACGACAACGGCCTGCGCCCGGAGCCGCTCATCGCCGCGGGCGCGCTGCTGACCTGGTGCTCCATCGAAAGGGCCGTTGCCACCGGGCGTTTGCTGCCCGCCGCCGTGGGCGTGCTGATCGCGGCCTTCTCGCTGGCCGCCGGGCCGACCGGGCTCATCTGCATCGCGGCGCTCATCGCGGGCGCGCGGCCGGTGCTCATGGTCGTCATCAAGCGCGCCAAGGGCCAGGGATCGTGGCTGCTCCGTTACGGCGCGCTGCTGGCGCCCGGCGTGGCCGCCGGAACCCTGGTGCTGGTGGTGGTTTTCGGCGATCAGACCCTCGCCTCGGTCATGGAGGCGACCCGGGTACGCAAACTCATCGGACCCAATGTGGCCTGGTTCGACGAGCGCACCCGCTGGGACGCGCTGCTCATGCTCTCCCCCGACGGCTCGCTGGCCCGCCGCTTCGGCATCCTGGCCATGCTGCTGTGCCTGGGCGTATGCGTGATGGTGATGCTGCGCAAGAACGGCCGCATCCCCGGGACCTCGCGCGGGCCGTCGGCGCGGATCCTGGGCATCATCTTCATGTCGCTGTTCCTGATGATGTTCACGCCCACCAAGTGGACCCACCACTTCGGCGTGTATGCCGGACTGGCCGGATCGGTGGCGGCGCTGGCCGCGGTCGCGGTGGGGCTCAACGGTATTCGCTCGCCGCGCAACCGGACGCTGTTCACCGCCGCGGTGTTCTTCCTGCTGGCCATGACCTTCACCGGGCCCAACGGCTGGTGGTACGTGTCCAGCTACGGCGTGCCATGGTTCGACAAGGCGCCGCTCATCGCCGGCAAGGGCTTCTCCACGCTGTTCCTGGGCCTGGCGGTGCTGTGCCTGCTCATCGCCGCATACAAGCACTTCCGCGAGCCGTACACGCAGCCGAAACCGGCGCGCGGCTTCGACAAGTTCGCCAGCATGCCGCTCACCATCGCGGCGGCCGTGCTGGTGCTGTTCGAGGTGCTGTCGCTGGCCAAGGCGGCCGTCGGCCAGTACCCGGCCTACTCCATCGCGGAGTCGAATCTGCGTTCGCTGCAGGGTGATTCGTGCGCGCTGGCCAACGAGGTGCTGGTGGAGACCGATACCGCCGATTCGCTGCTGCACCCGTGGACCGGATCCGACGCCGACGGCCTGTCCGCCGAGAGCACCGGATTCACGCCCAACGGCGTCGCCTCCGACCTCACCGCGGACGCGGAGGAGACGGTCACCGGCGGGGCCAACTCGGTGAACGAGAAGTCCGGCAACAAGACGTCCAAGACCACCGGCGCGGGCACCGGCGGCGGCAAGAGCGAAGAGACCGGCATCAACGGCAGCTCCGTCGCCCTGCCCTTCGGCCTGGACCCGGCCAAGACCCCGGTCGAGGGCAGTTACTCCGATGGCGAGCAGCAGGTTTCGAAGCTCACCACCCAGTGGTACAACGCGGAGAAGCTGAGCACTCTCCGCAATGATCCCGCCTACAATGTGCTGGTCGTGACGGCCGCGGGGCGCATCCGGTCCTTCAACAAGGACGGTGTGGAGACCTACGGGCAGGACCTGTTCGTCGAGTACGGCACCCGCGACGCCCAGGGCACTGTCACGAACACCGGGCGGATCCGGCCGATCGATATCGGCCCGAGCCCGTCCTGGCGCAACCTGCGCGTCCCGCTGGATCAGATTCCCGCGGGCGCCAATGCGATTCGCCTGGTGCTCAATGACGCCGACATCACCCCGCGCCAGTGGCTGGCCGTCACCCCGCCCCGGCTGCCCCGGCTGCAGACCCTGAATTCCCTTGTCGGCGACAGCGCTCCGGTGCTGGAGGACTGGCACGTCGGCCTCGCCTTCCCGTGCCAGCGCCCCTTCGATCACCACGACGGCGTGGCCGAGGTGCCCGAATGGCGCATTCTGCCGGACCGCGTCGGCCAGGACGCCTCCAATGCCTGGCAGGACGACATCGGCGGCGGCCCGCTGGGCTGGACGGGATTGCTGCTCAAGTCCGAGACCCGGCCGTCGTACCTGAATCACGACTGGAGCCGGGACTGGGGCTCGCTCGAGAAGTTCACCCCCTATGTCCCGGATGCGAACTTCGAGCCGACCCTGGACGTCACCGTCCGGTCCCGCTCCGGCCTGGCCAAGGATTCACCCATCAAGGTCAAGTAGCGACCACCGGAAATGCCCGCTCGAAGCGCTGCGTCGGGCGGGCATTTCCGATGATCTCGAGTATGCGTGCGGCACTGCCGCAGTGAACAGCGCCACTCTCAGCGGGGACAGATACCATCAGCAACCGTGCCAGACGCCTCCGCTGTACTGACAAAGCCGAATCCCCCGGCGACCGCCCCCGCGACGCCGCGCGACTATCGCTTCGCGAAGCTCATAGCGATCGTCGCGGGCGTGCTCGGGGCGCTGTTCGCGCTGGCGACGCCGTTCCTGCCGGTACAGCAGACCCAGGCCGAGGTGAGCTGGCCACAGGGCGGCTCGCTCGATCCGGTGCAGGCGGCACTGATGTCGCAGGTGCCCATAGACGCGAACGCCACCATCCCGTGTTCCGCGGTCCAGCAACTGGATCCGCGCGGCGGCATCCTGCTGGCAACGGCGCCGCCGCAGGGCAAGAGCGCGGACCTGGAGGCCCTGTTCGTCCGCGTCTCCGGCGAGAGCGTGGACGTGCTGGACCGGAATGCCGTGGTGGCCAGCGCCACCCGCGCCGAGATGAGCCAGTGCTCGCAGCTGGTCATCACCTCCGACAGCACCCAGACCTACGCCAGTTTCGAGGGCGTCACCCGCACCGTCGAGAAGCCCACCGCGGACGGCGGACGGGAACTGGTCACCGTGCCCGTGGACGGCCGCCTGCTCGGCGATCTGCGCCCCCAGGTGGTGGGCGTGTTCACCGATATGAAAGGCGGCGTGCCGGCGGGCCTTTCGTTCCACATGACCGTGGACTCCCGGTTCTCCTCCTCGCCGACGGTCATCAAGCTGGTGGCCATCATCGCCGCGGTCCTGCTCACCCTGCTGGCCATGGGCGCGCTGGCGGTGCTGGACACCAGTGACGGCCGCGGGCACCGGCGCATCCTGCCGGCGCACTGGCTGAAGCCGACCTGGGCGGACGGCGGCATCATCGGCACCCTGCTGCTGTGGCACTTCGTGGGCGCCAACACCTCCGACGACGGCTACATCCTGACCATGGTGCGGGCGGCCCCGCACGCGGGCTACCTGGCCAACTACTTCCGCTGGTTCGGCGTGCCCGAGGCGCCGTTCGGCTGGTACTACTACGTCATCCAGGCCTTCGCCGAGGTCTCCACCGCCAGCCCGTGGGTGCGGATTCCCGCGCTGCTCTGCGGAATCCTGTGCTGGCTGGTCATCAGCCGCGAGGTTGTGCCGCGACTGGGCAATGCGGTGGCGAAGTCCCAGGTCGCGCTGTGGACCGGCGGTCTGGTGTTCCTGGCCTTCTGGCTGCCCTACGACAACGGCCTGCGCTCCGAGCCGATCGTGGCCCTGGGCGCGCTGCTGACCTGGGTCTCCATCGAGCGGGCCATCGCCACCTCACGCCTGCTGCCCGCCGCGGTCGCGGTGCTGGTGGCGGCGTTCACGCTGGCGGCGGCGCCGACCGGTCTGATGTGTGTGGCGGCGCTGCTCGCCGGCATCCGGCCGCTGATGCGGATCGTGGTGCGGCGGCGCAAGCAGTTCGGCGATCTGGCCCTGCTCGCCCCCATCGCGGCGGCCGGATTTCTGGTGCTGGTGGCAGTTTTCGCCGATCAGACCTTCGCCGGAATCATGGAGGCGAACCGGGTGCGGCAGGTGACCGGGCCGAATCTGGCCTGGTACGAGGACTACCTGCGCTACTACTACCTGTTCGTCGAGACCGTGGACGGCTCGCTGGCGCGGCGCTTCGCGTTCCTGCTCATGATCCTGTGCCTGATCACCACCATGCTGGTGCTGCTGCGCCGGCGGCAGGTGCCGGGCATCGCGAGCGCGCCGACCTGGCGGCTCATGGGCGTGGTCTTCGGAACCATCTTCTTCATGATGTTCAACCCGACCAAGTGGACCCACCACTTCGGTTCTTACGCGGGCATCGCGGGTTCGCTGGCGGCGGTGACGGCGGTCGCCGTGTCCGCCACCGCACTTCGCTCCCGGAAGAACCGGTCGGTGTTCCTGGCCGGGCTGCTCTTCACCCTCGCCGTCGCCTTCTCCGGCATCAACGGCTACTGGTACGTCTCCAGCTACGGCGTGCCGTGGTTCGACAAGACCGTCTCCCTGCACGGCTTCCAGTCCAACACCCTGATGCTGGTGCTGTTCGGGCTGGCGCTGGCCGTGGTGGCCTGGCAGTCGCTGCGCGAGGGCTACGCCAAGCCGATGGCGAGCGGGAAGACCAAGCGCGGCCGGCGGATCCGCAAGTTCGCCGCCATCCCGCTCACCGTGGTCGCCGCGCTCATGGTGCTGTTCGAGGTGGTGTCGCTGCTCAAGGGCGCGGTGCAGCAGTACCCGGCGTACTCGCTGGCGCGCTCGAACATCGACGCGGTCACCGGCAACACCTGCGGGCTCGCCAATGACGTGCTGGTCGAGGGAAATGTCAACAGCGGCAACCTGACCCCCATCATCGATCCGGCCCACCCGCCGCAGAACGGCGACCCGCTGGCCGGTGAGAGCCCGGTCGGCTTCTCCCCCAACGGCGTCGCCGACAAGCTGGACGCCGACAGCGTCGAGGTGAAGCCGGGCACCGGCAACACCTCCACCCAGACCGTCGGCCCGGCCTTCGAGAAGGGCCAGAACGCGGGCACCGGCGGCGGCAAGGGCGCGCAGGGCGTGAACGGGTCCACCGTGGCGCTGCCCTTCGGCCTGGACCCGGCCACCACCCCGGTCATGGGCAGCTACCAGGACGGCGTGCAGCAGCCGGCCGAGCTCACCTCCAGCTGGTACCAGCTGCCGCCGCGCTCGGACGACTCACCGCTGATCGTGATCTCGGCGGCCGGACGCGTGATGTCGTTCGACGACACCGGCAATATGACCTACGGCCAGGACATCTTCCTGGAGTACGGCCACCACAACCCGGACGGCACCGTCACCTTCCTCGACAAGTACCGCCCGCTCGACGTCGGACCGGCCCCGTCCTGGCGCAACCTGCGCATCCCGCGCTCGGCGCTGCCCGACAATGCCGACGCGGTCCGCATCTACGCCCGCGACCCGATCCTGATCGGCGACCAGTGGCTGGCCTTCACCCCGCCTCGGGTGCCGAAGCTGGTGTCGCTCAACAGCTATCTGGGCTCCACCCAGCCCATCCTGCTGGACTGGGCCGTGGGCCTGCAGTTCCCGTGCCAGCACCAGTTCGATCACCGCAACGGTGTGGTGGACGCGGCGCCCAAGTACCGCATCCTGCCCGACCGGCCGCTGGCCATCAGCTCCACCAATACCTGGCAGGCCGAGGAATTCGGCGGTCCGCTGGGCTGGGCGGAGATGCTGTCGGCCTCCAAGACGGTGCCGACCTATCTGAAGGACAACTACGCCCGCGACTGGGGCTCCCTGGAGCAGTACGAGCCGTTCTATCCGGATCCGTCCGACCCGGCCAAGGCCAAGTTCCCCAAGCCCGCGCAGGTCGACACCCACGTGGTGACCCGCTCCGGGTTCTGGTCACCGGGGAAGATGCGCGTCTTCTGACCCGGGACACGTGATGATCGGTGGCCGCCCACGACCCCCCGGGGGGGAACCGCCCCTTCCTGTCCCCCCGAACCCCCGCTTCTCTCTTTTTCCGTCCCCGTGCTCTCACCCCCCCTCGAAGGGAAAAATCCCCTCCCGAGTGTCCTGTCAACGTGAAGT
>NZ_JBHZCS010000074.1:0-35532 GCF_042755705.1 Nocardia sp. NPDC059154 | reverse complement strand
ACGGCCGAGGGAAGCCCCCTCCTCCTTACCCCCCACTCCCCTATCTTCCCCCCCCCCCTTCCCTCCCCTCTCCCCCCCCACTGCTCTTTCGGGTCCCATCGAATTCCAGTTGCTATTTCTTGACGTCCACGTGTGCCACCCACTCGTAGACGGGCAGACTCCCTTCCGGAGTGTCCTGCCAGCGTGACGTCACTTTGTAGCGCTCGTACCCGTCCCCGAACGCCACTCGCAACTCGACGCCCGGTGGCGTGATCGGGACGATCCGCGTTTCGAGGCCATCCGGCCCGCCTTCGAGTAGCGCCAAGGGTGAGGTACTCATAGCTGAAGGCTCTCACATCTGTACGGGTCACCCGATAGATTCAGCGCAATCGGCGAGCCGCCTGAACAAGCCGCCCGTGAGCGGGGCGAGGCCGGCTCCAGACGGTGCGAATCGGTGTCAGACGAGGCCGAACTGGCTCAGCAGGCTGCTCAGCAGGCCGCCGATGATCGGAATCTTCGAGGCGCTGCCGGTGCCCATGCCGCCCACCGGAACCGCGGTGACGCTGATGCCGATGGTCTGGGCGTTGCTGCTGGTGCTGCTGCCGTCGTCACTCGCGATGAGCGTGTACGTACCCGCCGTCGTCGGGGTCCACTGGTAGGTCGCGTGACCGGTGGAATCCACCGGAGAAGCGCCCATGTACACGGCTGCGCCGCCGGACGGGCTTCCGATCCAGAAGCCCACCTGGCTGCCCGCGTTCGAGCCGCCGACCGAAGCCGTCAGGGTGTAGGTCGTATTGGTGTGCGCCAGCCCGGTCCCGGCCGACAGCCCGGTGACCTGTGCGGAGGCGGCCGGTGCGGCGGACAGGACCGCCAGGGCGGTCGCGGCGGTGGCCGCGCCGCCGATGATCGTGTGCCGAATTCGAAGGGTAGCCATTACTGCTTCGCTCCCAAGCTCTCATTTGCGAAATTGAAATGAGATGTTTTCACACACGAGGTCGGGTCGCAATGGCCGGCGTCGAATCCCGCAATGGCGCGCGCCGAACCCGCCGAAACAGGCGCCGCTACAACGGCAGCAGATGGTGTTTGCGGGGATTGCCCGGAGCCTTCTTGTCGCGCAGCAGGTGCAGGGCGCGCCGAATTTCCAGGCGGGTGGTGGCGGGCTCGATGACCGCGTCGATATAGCCGCGTTCGGCCGCCACCCAGGGCGTCGCGACGGTGGCGTTGTAGAACTCGATCATCTGCTTGCGCATGGCCGCGCGCTCCGGCTCTGGGGCCGCCGCCAGGGTCTTGGCGCCGATGAGCGACACCGCGCTCTCCGCGCCCATGACCGCGATCCGGGCGGTGGGCCAGGCCAGATTCACATCCGCGCCCAGCTGTTTGGACCCCATGACGGCATAGCCGCCGCCGTAGGACTTGCGGATGACCACGGTGACCTTCGGGACGGTGGCCTCCACGAAGGAGAAGATGAACCGGCCGCCGCGCTTGATGACGCCGATCTTCTCCTGCTCCACCCCGGGTAGGAAGCCCGGGGTGTCGACGACGAAGACCAGCGGGATTTCGAAGGCGTCGCAGAGCCGCACGAAATGGGCGGCCTTGTCCGAGGCGCGGGCATCGAGCGCACCGGCGTAGACCAGCGGCTGATTGGCCACCACGCCGACCGTGCGGCCGTCCACGCGGCTGAAGCCGCAGATGACGTTCTTGCCCGCGGCCTCACCGAATTCGTGGAACGCGCCGTCGTCGAAGATCCGGAGCAGGATCTCGTGCATGTCGTAGCCGGCATTGTCGGAATCGGGCACGATGCCGTTGAGTTCCAGGTCGGTGTCGGTGATCTCCGGTTCCAGCCCCGGATTCACCACCGGCGGCAGCTCCGTGCAGCTCGACGGCAGATAGCCGAGGTACTCGCGCACCCACTCGAAGGCAGCGGCCTCGTCCGGGGCCACATGGTGGATATTGCCGTACTGGGCTTGGGATTTCGCGCTGCCGAGCTCCTCGAGGCTGACGTCCTCACCGGTGACCTCGCGAATCACCTTGGGCCCGGTGACGAACATGTAGGCCGCTTCGGTGGCCACCACCACGTCGGTATTGATGGGCGCGTAGACCGCGCCGCCCGCGCAGCTGCCCAGGATCATGGAGATCTGAGGCACCAAGCCGGACAACGGTTCCTGACGCCGGCCCAGCTCGGCGTACCAGGCCAGGGAGGTCACCGCCTCCTGCACGCGGGCGCCGCCGGAGTCGTTGATGCCGACCACCGGGCAGCCCATCTTGGCCGCGAATTCCAGGATGCCGGCTACCTTGCGGCCGAACATCTCGCCGACCGAACCGCCGTAGACGGTCTGGTCGTGCGAGAAGACGGCCACCGGGCGGCCCTCCACCAGGCCGTGGCCGGTGACCACGCCATCCCCGAAGAGGGCGGCCTTGTCGCCCGGATTGCGCACCAGCGCACCGACTTCCACGAAAGTGCCTGGATCCAGCAGCATCTCGATGCGGTCGCGGGCCGAGGGAATTCCCTTCCTGGCCCGCTTGGCGATTCCCGCATCTCCCGCCGGTTCCCTCGCGATGTCGAGCTTGTGTAGAAGGTCGGCGAGTTTGTCGGCGGTGGTGCTCACTTGGACACTCCTCTCGGCAAAACCTACTTTCGCAGAACTCGTGTCGCCGTGGTGCTATTTCGTTGTGGTGTCGATCTCCGACAATTTCTTGGCGAGATCGGCGCCGATGGTGGCGATCCGCGGCTCATCGATGATCTGGATGTGATCGCCCGGAATGTGGATGATCTCCAGATTCGGAATGTGTTCCTGCCAGCCGCCGTTCGGCCGCCGGTCCGCGAAACGCGGTTCCAGCTCGATCATTCCGTCGTGGTAGCGATCGGCGAGGTAGAGGGCGACGGCGCCGTCGTACTTCGACGGCTCGATCTTCTGCAGCTCCTTGCTGTCGATCCACGAGGTGCGCTGATGCTCGATCACGCCGCCCGGGATGTCGACCCCGGCGAACTTCAGCAGCTCCATGATGATGTCGATCTGCTCCGCGTCGGACGCCGCGGCCAGCTCCTCGAGCTGCTCCTGATCGAGTTCGCCATTGAAGCCGTAGGTCTTCTGCGCGAACGCCTGGTAGCGGCGGATCCGCTCCACCCGCTCCTCGGGGGCGTCACTGAAGGGCTCGACCGGAATGGCCAGGTCGATCAGGCCGACGTGCCGGACGTCCGCACCCTCGGCGCGCATGATCTCGCCGACCTTCAACGCGAACACCGCGCCCAGCGACCAGCCGTAGAAAATGTACGGGCCCTCCGGCTGCCGCTTGCGGATCTCCGAAATGTACTGGTGCGCACGCTCTTCGATGGTGCCCTCGACCCGCTCCAGGCCGTACATCGGAGTCCCGGCCGGGAGCCGGTTCAGCAGCGGCTCGTACACCAGGGTGTTGCCGCCCGAAGCGTGGAACACGAAGACCGGCACCGCATTCGAACCGGCCTCCTTCGCGCGCAGCGTGCGCACGAAGCCCTCCAGATCGGAGCTCTTGCCCTGATAGCGGACAACGACCTCGGACAGCTGCTCGATGGTCTTACAGGCCCGCACCTCGGCCGGATCGACCTCGGCCTTGACCCGCTCCGACAGCCGGGCCACCAGCTTCTCCAACGTGGTGTCGTCGATCTCGGGCAGCCGGTTGAAGATGCCGCCCGCCGTCTTGCCGGTCACCAGCGCCCAGGTGGCGAAGGCGAGTCGCTCCTCGCCATTGCGTGGGGGCACATTGTCGGCATCGGTCTCGGCGATCGGCGCGGCGGACTCGTGCTCCGCGACGATCTCCTCGGCCTCGGCCACCACATCGGTGGTCTCGGCCTCGGGCAGCAGCGCGGCCGGATCCTCGCCGGCGGCCATGGCGGCCCGCGCGGCGGAGATGAAGTCGGCGTCGACGGTGATGTCCTCACCGGCGGCCTGCCGCGCGGCGATGTCGGCGAGCTGATCGCGGTGCTCGATCGCGTAGCGCAGCACCTTGCCGACCTCGAGCAGGCTGGCATCGCGCACGGCCTGGATCTGCAGCTGCGGAATGTCGAACTCGTATTCCACGCGGTTCTTGATGCGCATGGCCATCAGCGAATCCAGACCCAGCTCCATCAGCGGGATCTCCATCGGGAGGTCCTCGACCGCGTAGCCCATGGACTCGGCCACGATGATGGCCAGGCGCTGCTCGATGGTCTGCGTGCCCTTGGGATCCCAGCGCTCGCCGGGGGCCGCCTCGACCACCTCGGCAGCGGGAGCCGCCTGGACGACCGCGACCGGCTGTGCCACAGCCGATTCCGGCAGCGGCGCGGCCAGGGGTGCGTGGGTGGGGAGAGACGCAGTGACGACGGCGTCGAAGAGCGGGCGGAAGGCATTGCCCTCCTTGGCGTGCACCGACACCGACGCGCCGCCCGGGTGGGGGGTGAGCGTGGTGGTCAGCGTGCCGGTGGCAGGGACCGCGCCGTGCGCGATGGTGGCGCCGACGGTGACATCCGAGAGCACCTGCGCGGCAGCGGCATTCACCAGCGCGGCCAGGTCGGTGACGGCCGGGGCCTGCACCTCCCAGACGTGGCGGCCGTCCGGCAGCGCGACATGCGCGCCCGGGACACGAGCATTGCCCGCGCCGCCGCCGAAGCCGCCGGTCACCTTGGGCCAGTACGGCTTGCGCAGGAACGCGGTGCGCGGCGCGGCGGCGTAGTCACCGGCGGGCAGCAGCGAGGGCAGGTCCACCTTGTGGCCGTGCACGTACAGCTGCGCCAGCGCGGAGATGACGCCCGCGGCCTCGTCCTCCTTGCGCTTGAGGGTCGGGATGAGTGCCGCATTGTGCACGCCCGCCGCGAAGGTGGTGCCCAGGACCTGCATGAGCGCAACGGAATTCGGCGCGAGCTCCAGGAAGGTGGTGATACCGGTGTCGACGGCCTGCCGGATGGCGTTGGTGAAGTACACCGAGCCGCGCATGTTCATGACCCAGTAGTCCACGTCCTGCACGGGGGGGTGCCCGGCGCGGTAGACGGTGTCCTTGTGGACGGTCGAGTAGAGGTCGCGCTTGAGCTTGGTGGGCTCGATGCCGGCCAGTTCGGCGGCGAGTTCGCCCAGCAGCATGTCCATCTGCGAGGTGTGGCCCGCGCCGCGGGTCTGCAGCACGCGGGCGAACTTGCCCTCGGCCTCGGCGCGCGCCACGATCGCGTGCACCTGGTCCGGCATGCCGCCGATCACCGTGTTGTTGGGCGCGGCGTACACCGCGACCTCGATCTCGGGGAACTCGGTCTCGACCAGCTTGGCGATCTCCTCGGCGGAGTACTCCAGCAGCGCCATATTGCGGACCTGGTCGTCGGTGAGCATGGCCTCGCCCTCGGCCATCAGCCGCGAGCGCGCGCAGATCACCCGGACCGCGTCCTCGAGCGGCAGACCACCCGAAATGTACGCTCCCGCAACCTCACCCTGGGAGTGGCCGACCACGCCCTCGGGCTCGGCGCCGTGCGCGCGCAGGATCGAGGCCAGACCCACCTGGATGGTGAAGGTACCGACCTGGCCGGTGCCGATGTCCCAGTCCATGGAGTCGTCGAGGATCATCTCCTTGACCGAGTACCCGGCCTCGTCCATGACCAGCTCGTCGACCTGATCGACGGCCTTACGGAAGATCGAGTTCTCGGTGTAGAGCTGCTTGCCCATCTTGCGGTGCTGCGCACCGAAACCGGCCATCACCCACAGCGCGCCCTTGGCGGCGGGGGAATCGGCGGTCCAGACGCCATTGCCCGGCTTGCCCTCGGCGATGGCCCGCAGGCCCGCGATGGCCTCGTCATGGCTCTTGGCCACGACCACGCCGCGCGAACGGCCGTGGTTGCGCTTGGCCAGCGTCCGGGCCACATCCGCCAGCGGAGTCGCCTGTCCCGCTTCGGATTCCAGCCAGTCGGCCAGATCCTTGGCGGCGCGCTTGCGCCGCGACGGCAGGTAACCCGACACCGGGAGGATCAGCGGCATCGGCTCTTCGCGATTGCCCCATTCCGGTTCCGGCGCAACGGTTTCGGTGATGGCCTCGGCCTCGGCGACCACGTCGGTGGTCTCGTTGTCGAGGCCGGTGGTCTCGGAAACCTCCGCTGCGGCGAGGGCCGGCACGTACTCCTGGATGACCACGTGCGCATTGGTGCCACCGAAGCCGAAGCCGGAGACGCCGATGGTGGCCTTGCCGCTGTAACGCGGGAATTCGGTGGGCTGGTCGGTGACCTTCAGATGCGCCTGGTCGAACGGAATGAAGGGGCTGGGACCCGCGAAGTTGAGGTGCGCCGGAATGACGTTGTGCTGCAACGCCATGATGACCTTCGCGAGGGCCGCCGCGCCGGCCGCGGCCTCCAGGTGACCGAAATTGGTCTTGGCCGAACCCAGCAGGGCGGGCTTGTCGGCCTCGCGGCCCCGGCCGATGACGCGACCGAGCGCATCCGCCTCGATCGGGTCGCCGATGGGGGTGCCGGTGCCGTGCGCCTCGATGTAGTCGACCTGGGACGGCGGGATGCCGGCATCCCGGTAGGCGCTGCGCAGCACATCGGCCTGCGCGTCCGGGTTCGGGGCCAGCAGGCCGTTGGACCGGCCGTCGCTGTTGACCGCGGAGCCCTTGACGACCGCGTAGATGGTGTCGCCGTCGCGCTCGGCATCGGCCAGCCGCTTGAGCACGACCAGACCGCCGCCCTCGGAGCGGACCATGCCGTCGGCGTCCGACGAGAACGCCTTGATGTGACCGTCCTTCGACACACCGCCATTGGCGTCGAAGGCCAGCGTCGCGGCCGGGGACAGCAGCACGTTCGTGCCACCGGCCAGCGCCAGATCGGCCTCGCCGTTGCGCAGCGCCCGAACGGCCTGGTGCACCGCTACCAGCGAGGACGAGCACGCGGTGTCGACGGCCACCGACGGGCCACGGAAGTCGTAGAAGTACGAGACCCGGTTGGGGATGATGGCCGAGACGCTGCCCATGATGCCGTAGCCCTCGGCCGAGAGCGGCGTGCCGGGATCGGTGTTCCCGACCGCCATGCCCGCGATGATCATGAACTCGGTACTGGTCGAACCGATGAAGACGCCGACCTGCTCACCCTTGAGGGTGTTGGCGGGAATCCTGGCGTGCTCCAGCGCTTCCCAGGTCAGCTCGAGCGCCATCCGCTGCTGCGGGTCCATGCGCTCCACCTCGACCGGGGAGATGGCGAAGAACTCGGCGTCGAAGTTCTTGAGGACGTCCTGGTCGAGGTAGCCGCCCTTGGTGTTGGACTTGGCGATCTGCTCCACGAGGCGCGGATCGTCGAGGAACTCCGCCCAGCGGCCCTCGGGTAGGTCGCGAATCGCGTCACCGCGGTTGATCAGGAAGTCCCAGGTGGATTCGGGCGTATCGCCCGCACCCGGCAGGCGGGTGGACAGACCGACGATGGCGACATCGTGCGCCTCGCCCGGCTGGAAACCCTGGGTGTAGAACGAGTCGTCGGCCACGTCGGCCGGAAGGTCGGGCTCCCCATTGATGATTCGCTCGGCCAGCGAGGCGATGGTCGGGTGCTGGTAGACGATGGTCGCGTTCAGCAGGACCCCCGTCAGCTCCTCGATATCGCCACCGAGTGCGAGGGCATCGCGCGAGGCCAGGCCGAACTCCTCCATCGGCCGGTCCACGGTGATGTTCTCGATCGGCTGCCCGGTCGCATCGGCGACCCAGCGGCGCAGCCATTCCCGCAGGTCGGCCACCGACATGTCGGCCGCGGCAGGTTTCTGCGTGGCCGCACCTTCGGCCGCCGGTGCGTTCTCGGTCGTCTGGGTGGGGTCCGTGCCCTCGTTCTCAGCCATCAGTTCCTCAAGCTACCTGTCTGCTCACGGTGCGCGGCGTTCTTATCGAGACTCTCGCCGTTCCCTGCCCGAACGGCTCTGTCTTCGCGTGCCGGAACGGCACTGCCTTTCATGCATGAATGGCGCGAACCGAACGGGCTCGCGCCATCCAACTTCGAGACGGTCGTCTCACTCCTCGTCCGGTGCATCGGGGAAGGCCTGCTGCGTGTAACCACCACGCAGCGTGCCGCCGATGTACTCCGCCTTGCAGGCGCGACGGGCGATCTTGCCGCTGGAGGTACGCGGAATCGAACCGGCCGGAACGAGGAGGATGTCACGCGCGGTGACACCGTGCCGGGACGAGATGGCCGCGCGGACCGCATCCGCGATGGGCCCCGGATCGGCCTTGCCCGCGCCCGGGCCGCGCTCGGCCACGATGACCAGCTGCTCGCTGGCGTCGTCGGCGTCGTACTGCAGGCCCGAATGGCTGTCCTGCGCAAAGACTTCAGCGGGCAGCTGGTTGGCGGGCACCGCGAAGGCGGCGATGAAACCGGGGCGCAGCATGGTCGAGGCCTCCTGGGCGGAGTACTCGAGATCCTGCGGGTAGTGGTTGCGGCCGTCCACGATGACCAGGTCCTTGACGCGGCCGGTGATGTAGAGCTCGCCGTCCACGTAGACGCCGTAGTCACCGGTGCGCAGCCAGATGCCGTCGGCCGGCACGCCCTCCGCGTGGCTGTCCTCGGACAGTCGATGCGCGAGCTGGTTACGGAAGGTCTTCTGGGTCTCCTCGGAGCGGCCCCAGTAGCCGATGCCGATGTTGTTGCCGTGCAGCCAGATCTCGCCGACCTGCCCGTCGGGCAGCTCACGCGCGCCCTCGGGCGAGTCGATGGAGTCGCCGTCCACGATGGTCGCCCACTGCGACAGCGCGATGTAACCGCAGGACACCTGGGCGATGGAGTTCTCCGTGCCCTGCTCGACCTTCTTCACGCGACCGGCATTGAGCTCCAGCCGGTCCACGTAGATGACCTTGGCCTCGTCCTCGTGCCGGGTGGCCGACACGAACAGGGTGGCCTCGGCCATGCCGTAGCACGGCTTGATGGCGGTCTTGGGCAGGCCGTACGGGGCGAACGCCTCGTTGAACTTCTTCATCGAGGTGGTGGTCACCGGCTCGGAGCCGTTGATCAGGCCCAGCACGTTCGACAGGTCCAGCGACTCGCCCGGCTTGGGCAGACCGCGCACGGCGGCGTGCTCGAAGGCGAAGTTCGGTGCGGCGGCGAAGGTTCCGGCGCCGTCGGACACCGCGGCCAGCTCGTTGATCCAGCGCGAGGGCCGGCGCACGAACGAGGCCGGGGACATGATGGTGATGTACTTGCCGCCCACGGCGGGCAGGATCACCGTCAGCAGACCCATGTCGTGGTACAGCGGCAGCCAGGTCACGCCGCGCGAATTCTCGTTCAGATCAAGCGCGTTCACCATCTGCAGCACATTGGTGCCGACACCGCGGTGGGTGATCTCGACACCGGCGGGCACCCGGGTGGAGCCGGAGGTGTACTGCAGGTAGGCGATGTCGTCGACCACGATGTCGGGGCGGATCCAGGACTCCCCGACGCTGTCGGGAATCGCGTCGACGGCGATGATGCGCGGGCGCTGGGCCGCGGGCAGCGACCGGAAGAACTGGCGGACACCGGCGGCGGAGGAGCTCGCCGTCAGGATCGCGGCGGGCGTGCAGTCACCGAGGACCGCGTGCAGGCGATCGGTGTGGCCCGGTTCGTCCGGATCGAACAGCGGCACGGAGATGGTGCCCGCGTAGATGGCGGCGAAGAAGGAGATGACGTAATCCAGGCCCTGCGGAGCCAGGATCGCGACCCGATCGCCCCGCTTGGTCACCTGCTGCAGTCGGGCGGCCACCGCGCGCAGCCGCGTACCGAACTGACTCCAAGTGAGGTCCTGGTACTCACCGTCGCGCTCGCGTGAGTAGTCGATGTAGCGGTAGGCCAAGTCATTGGCGTCGTTACCGTGAGTGTGCTTCTCGACGTAGTCGACGAGGGTGCGTCCCTCGGGAATCGTGATGTTCCCCGTTTCGTCGAGGTAATCGTCGAAAGTCTCGTCCATTCCTTCTTCTCCTCCGAGGCACACGCGGCATGAGACGGCATGCATTGCCGCTGTTACCTGTGAGGCCCCGACTCTCTTCGCCCGCGGGAGCTCCATGCGAGAGCCAACCTGCAGAATTGTGTTGCGGTCTGCGCGGTGACCGTCTAATGGCTAGATGTTCTCAAACCAGGGACATGTTACAGAGGAGCCGCCCGGCCATGCTTCGGAGCGGCCGAACATCTCCCAGCTCACACCTCTGGACTAGTGCTTCACCGGCGCGAATGCCTCCAAATGGGTGGGGAGCGCCCCACATAGGACACAACTAGGACTGGATGTGAGTTGCCGCACGCACCGGGTCTCGGCAGTGACGCAACCCGGAGCACTTTACCGGGTGACCCCGAAACTGGGGGGTCGGTCGGTGGGGGTCACACCGCCGGTGAAGTACCCATCGACCAGGGTGCGCCCGAACGCATAAGGTTCGCTGAGTAACGGCTTACGTATGTGCAGGGTGCGGAGCGTTTTCGATGAGACCCGACGCCCAGTTCACCGTCCACTCGGTGGCGGTGGTGCCGTTGTCGTCCACCTGGTAGCCGTTGTAGAGGCTGTGCACCGGATTGCCCGCGGCGCGGACCAGGATGTTCAGGCTGCCGAGGATATTGTTCGGGCTCAGTGCCTGGCGAGGGGAATCACAGATCAGATCGCCTGCGGCACAGATGGTGAAGGTGCGGCCGGTGAGCTTGCCGTAGCCGCCACGCGGTCCGGTCATGGTGATACCGGGGACGTTCAGGCCCTTGAGCGCCACCTCCGCGCCCACGCCGGGCGGGGTCGGGCCGATCTCGACGGCCTCGCCCGGATCGCCGACATCGCGGCGCCCGTCGGCGATGGTGGTCACGCCCAGCACCAGGTCCTCGGCCACCGGGCCCTTGCCCGCGCCGATCTGCGCGGCGATGTCACCGACGATCACCGCGCCCTGCGAGAAACCCGCCAGAACGTAAGTGGTGAGCGGACATTGGGCGGCGGTCTGCGCGAGCTTGTCGGTGGCCCGCTTGGCGCCCTCGGAACGGCTGTTGTTGTAGGAGGACTGCCCGTCCGGCGGAATGGCGACCGGATTGGAGAACTGCGCGACGTACGGGACGGTGTAGACCTCGACCCGCTCATCGGGGAACTTGGCCCGAATCGGGTTGGAGATGTTCAGCATCAGCGACGCCGGGTTCGCGGCCGGGCTGTAGGGGTCGTCGTGGCTGTTCGACTCCCAGGTGCCCGGCACGGACAGCATGAACACGTCCGGGCAGGTGGCCGGCTGCGAACTCGGACGGGGCGGGGCCGGCGGCTTGGGGCCGGGCAGCCGCAACCGCCCGGCCAGCAGGTACCACAGCAGCAGCGCCACCACGACCACGATCACGATCGCGGCGATGGCGAGCAGCAGGCAACCCACTGGCCGCGACCGGGTCTGTCCGATTCGGCGTCGCGTCGTCACTTGTTGCAGTAGCTCTTCGAGGCGACGTCGTAGTAGATCTTGCCCGCCTGCTCGACCGTCATCTTGGACGGATCGAAGGACGGATCGGAACCGGCGATCGCGGTCACATAGGTGATGATCTGATCCTGCGGGGCGTTCTCCGACTTACCCTGGCACACCAGATTGGCCGCGGTGACGGCGATATCCGGGGAACCCGGGGTGATACCGGCCTTCTTCAGGTCGTCGAGGAAGCTCTTCTCCTTGTCCGACAGCGCCGGGGAGCCGTTCGGGGTGGTGATGAACTGGCTCGGCACCGGAGCCGGGCGCTCGGCCGTGGAGCTGGGGGTCCCGGCATCCGGCGTGGCCTGCGGAGCCTGCTGATCCGTGGACGGCGTCGCGTCGCCCGGGGTGGCGGGCGCGGCGGCCGTGGTCTTGGTTGTTGTCAGCGTGGGCGTGCTCTTGGCGGTCGAGTCATTGCTACCGCAAGCGGCGAGCAGTCCAGCGGCGGCGATGGCGGCCACCACGCCGAATACCTTTCCACGGGTACCGTGCATCAATTCGCTTCCTATATCTGTCCAGGGGCAAGAGGTCGCCCCCAGGCTAGCCGCAACCCGGGACGGAGTCCCGGGCCACGACGGAACCACATCTACTTCTTAGGGCCGATTAGGGCTGTTTGGCCGGAAAGTCTCAGTTGGGACGGACCTCCGGACCCAGCGCCGGAATGGGCGCGGGCTGCGCCGGATCGGCAGGTGGGAGCACGGATGCCGGGGCCGGAGCCGGGGCCGGGGCGGGTGCCGGGGCCGGGGCCGCGGCGGGTGCCGGGGCCGGAGCCATGCCGGGTGCAGGTGCCGTGACGGGTGCCGGAGCAGGTGCGAGGGTCGCGGCCGGGGCCGGCGCGGCAGGGGCGGCGGCCGGGGTCGCCGGCACGGGGACCGGAGCCTCGGGGGCGGGGGCCGGCGGCACCGGCTGCGGCAGGGCGGGCAGGCCCGGCAGCGGGAGTGCGGGCAGCTGGGCGGCCGGCTTGGCCGGGTCCGGCTTGGGCTGCTCGGCGCCGGGGATGGCGATCGGGCGGCCGTCGTGGGTGGCCGCGGCGGCCCGGCCGTCGCGGATGGTGATGGTGCCGCCCTGGAAGGTCTGCTGGGTGCCGCCCGGGGTCGGGCTCTCGTCGGAGATCGGGTAGCCGAGCGGTCCGTTCTCGAATCCGGTTGCGCCCCAGGCGTCCATGATCGGACCGGTCCGCACACCCCAGGCGCCCGAGAGCGGGCTCCAGTAGATATTGCCGCCCTCGAAGCCGGACCAGCGGCCGAAGTCGCGCACCGGCTGCTCACCCGAGGTCGGGAATCCGTAAGGGCTGTTCTCGAATCCGAGCTGCGCGTACTTGCCCAGGATCAGGCCCTGCACCAGGTGCGCGCCGGTCCTGGCGCTGAAGTACATGGGCCCGTTCTCGAAACCCTGTACCGCGCCGTCCTTCTGGGGCGTCCGGGCCTCCTGGCCGGTGGGGTACCCGGCGGGGCCGCGCTCGTAGCCCTGTCTGGCCCATTCGTCGAGAATGGCCCCGCGCACCGCCTGCGCACCGGTCTGCGGGGTCCAGTAGATCGACCCGTGCTGGAACGGCTGCAGTCGGCCGCGGCCGTCGGGCAGGCCGCCCTCGCCCGCGATCGGGAAGCCCAGAGCGCTTGCCGCCGTGCCCAGTCCGCCGTAGCTGCCGCCGATCGCACCCGCGACCGGCTGGGCGCCGGTGGCCGGCGAGAAGAACACCTTGCCGCCGCGGAAGTCCTGGGCCACGCCGCCGGGCAGCGGGTACTCCGCGGTGAGGCAGTCACCGAGCCAGGAGTTGCCCTGCGCCACCGGCGCGATCGCGCCACCGGTCCTGCAGTCGACGGGTGTCGCGTCCACGCCCAGCGCGGTGGCCGTCTGCGGCCAGGCCTGGCGCATCTCGAAATCCCAGTACGGCCAGGTGTGGGTGCCGGACTGGCGGTAGTTCACCGAGACGGGGATGTTCAGCTTGTTGAGCTTGGCCACGAAGTTCTGGGTGCTCAGCCGGGACAGCACCTCGAGGCCCAGGCCCGCGTAATTGCTTGTGATGCCCGGGATGTCGGAGAGCGGGTCGGTCGTGCCCGCGACGCCGTTGCCGCTGGAGACGTAGAGGGCCACGCCCTTGAGCTTGTCGGCCAGCTCGTAGGGGTCGTGTTCCTTCCAGGCCGGGCTGCCCGGCGGGCCGAACATCTTCGCCGAGTCGAAGCCGCCCGCGTCGTGCATGGCGAAATCGACCGCCTGCGGCATACCGAGCGAGGTCAGGGTGAGAAAGCCGGAGTAGGAGGCGGCCGAGCGCACCCAGCCGGGATTGCGGGCGGCCAGCATCATGGCCGCGGTGCCGCCCATCGAGAGTCCCTCCACCGCACGCGCATCGGTGGCGCGGAACTGGCTCTCCAGCAACGGCGGGAGCTCCTTCACCAGGAAGGTCTCCCACTGGTAGTTGTGGCCGTTGTCGGGAGCCAGCCAGTCGGCGTAGAAGCTGGACTGGCCGCCGATCGGCAGCACCACCAGGGAATTCTTGTCGGCGTAGAAGCCGGCCGCGCCCGCGTCCTTGGTCCAGCCGTTCTCGTCGTCGGTGGCCCGCAGACCGTCGAGCATGTAGACGACGGGGAACCTGGCGTCCGGCTTGGCGTTCCAGTCCCGCGGCAGCAGCAACTGGACTTCGACGGGTGCGCCGGTGGCCGGCGAATTCACCCACAGGGCGACCCGGTGGTCGTTGAGCCACGACATCTTCTGGATGGACGCCGCGGGAGCGGCGGGCGCATCCGGTGCCGCGCTTGCCGGTCCGCACTGCGCGAAAGTGCCCGCGGCCAGCGGAAACAGCGCCGCTACAGCACATGCCATCCAGCGCATGCGCCTTCTTTTGATCCCACGGACAACTCTAGCCACACAAGTGTTGTACCTCCGCAAGCCCGCCAGTCCCGGCAGGACACACGGAAACGGACCGTTCCACAGCAAACGTCCAGTTTCTTTCCCGCCTCCCCGCGCCTTCAGCGCACAGCTGAGATCCGTCGGCGTCCCACACGCGTGCCGGCGGTCAGGTGGCAAACCGATTTCGGGCGTGCCCCAGGAGTTACCCCGACCGCCACGAAATCAGCTGCTGCGTTGGCATACGTCCAGAGTCAAACCCCCAGTGCGGCGAGGATGTCGGGGCGGGCGGTGGCCAGTTGGTCCTGCCAGTACGGCCAGGAGTGGGTGCCCGCGACCTGGAGGTTGTAGTGGGCGCCGATGCCGAGCTGGGTCATCCGGCCCACGAACGAGAGGGTGTTCACCATCGATAGGGCCTCCAGCGCAACGGCATTCGTGGTGTTGAAGATGCCGACGGGTGAGTCCGGGTGGTCGTGCGGGCCGAGCACGCCCCAGGACGCGGAGATGAACATGGGCAGGTTGCGGAGCTGCGGTGCGAAGACGAACGGGTCCATGCGCAGCCACTGCGGGCTCCAGGGCCAGGCCATGGAGTCGACATTGAAACGGCCGGCGTCGAGCATGGCGATGCGGATGGCCTCGCGCATGCCGGGCGCGGAGATGTTCAGGTAGCCCGAGAACGAGGAGGCGTGCTTGAACTGGTCACGGTGATAAGCGGCCAGCGCCAGTGCCGCCGACCCGCCCATGGACAGTCCGGCCACCGCATTGTTGGTCCGGGAGACGCCGTAGCCCTCGAGGAAGGCGGGCAGCTCGTCGGTCAGGAAGGTCTCCCACCGGTAGGTGAACTTCTGCCCGTTGGTGTTCGAGGGCGAGCGCCAGTCGGTATAGAAGCTGGACTGCCCGCCGACCGGCATCACCAGGGTGACATTGTCATTGGCGAATTGCTGCAGGGCATTGGTCTCGAAGCTCCAGGCATTGAAGTCGTCTCGGGCGCGCAGGCCGTCGAGCAGGTACAGCGCCGCGTCGCCGCCGTGCGCGGCCCACTGCACCTGCACCTTGATCGGGCCCATGCTGGAGGGCACCATCAGCTCCTCGAAGCCGCCGTCACGGGCGCGGTGCTGAGGATGCGCGGGCATGGCGAGGGCGGGCGCCGCCAGCGCCGGGAGCGCCAGCACGGCCGCGACGACCGCGAGGGCGCGCCGCCAGCCGCGTCTGACGCGTCCGCGTCCGGGCATCCGAATCGAACCGTGCTGCGGGCATGACGAAGCGCCCTGTACTGCCATAGAGATCGATCTCCTGAACCGCAGGGGGAACCACACCGACGTGACGGGAGTCACGGACAACGGTGCACTCTACCGTCGACCCGGAGGTAATCGGCGGGTATCCGGTTCAGCTGGCGTGTATCTCGGCCCTGCCGTCGTGGAAAACGATGGTGCCGTGCTGGAAAGCCTGCTGCGCTCCGCCCGGTATGGGCGTTTCATCGGAGGTGGGAAAGCCGAGTGCGCCAGCGGGTCCCGCCGCGCCCTGGTACACGCCGCCGATCATGCCGCCCACCGGATGCGCACCGGTGGCCGCCGACCACACCACCCGCCCGCCCCGGAAGTCCTGCGCCGCACCACCGGCCAGCGGATACTCCGCGGTCAGGCAGTCACCCAGCCACGACTTCGCCAGCGCCACAGGCTGAATCGCGCCCGCTGCGGCGCAGTCCGGCTTGCTCGCCTCCACGCCCAGCGCGGCCGCCGCCTGCGGCCAGGACTGCCGCATCTCGAAATCCCAGTACGGCCAGGAATGCGTGCCGGAGGGCCGGTAGTTCACCTGCACCGGAATGCTGAGCTTGTCCAGCTTGGCCACGAACTGCTGAGAAGAGAAGCGCGACAACACTTCCAGCGCCATGCCGACCCAGTTGGTGCTCACGCCCGGAACCCCGGCCGGAATGTCGTGGACGCCTGCCAGGCCGCTGCCGCTGGACACATACAGACTGAGGCCCTTCAGTTTTTCCGCGAGCGCGTACGGATCGTGCGATTCCCATTCCGCGTCGGTGGGCGGGCCGTACATGGCATCGGCGTTGTAGCCGCCCGCGTCCCGCATGGCGTACGCGATCGCCTGCGGCATACCGAGAGTCGTCAGCGTGAGGAAGCCGGAGAAGGAGGCGGCGTAGCGCACGAATCCGGGGTTGCGGGATGCCAGCATCATGGCCGCGGTGCCGCCCATGGAGAGCCCGGTCAGGCCGCGCACATTCGTGGTGCGCCAGTCGCGGTCCAGCAGCGGCGGCAATTCCCTGGTGAGGAAGGTTTCCCACTTGTAGGTCTTGCCGTTGTCGGGCTGCTTCCAATCGGAATAGAAGCTGGCCGCGCCGCCGACGGCCAGCACCACGGTGATGTTCTTGTCGGCGTAGAAGCCTTCCGCCCCAGCGTCTTTGGTCCACCCGCTCTGATCGTCGCCCGCACGCAGACCGTCGAGCAGGTAGAGCACGGGAAATTTGCTGTCCGGCTTGGCTTTCCAGTCTCTGGCCAGCAGCAGTTGCACCTGGATCCGGGTGCCCATGGCGGGGGAATCCACCCACAGGGCCACGCGTCTGTCGCTCAGCCACACCACATTTCGAATATCGGGTTTGGTCGGCTTCACCGGTTCACCCGCTGGTGGAGCGGCCCCCGGTTCCGCGAATGCCGTTGCGCCCCAACCGGCAACCCCACCCGTCAGCAAGGCTGTCGTGGCTACCGCGAGCGCGACCAGCCCTCTGCGGCCGCCCCTCCCCCATCTACCAATTGCCACAGCTGTCACAGTAGGTTTCTACCGCGTCGCGGCGAATGATGGGGAGGCATAAAAGAACCGGCCACCCTGTCGGATGGCCGGTTCATTCGTTCACGCTATCGCCCGGGGCGAGCAGCGGTGGTTCCTACTAGGCGAGACCCAGCGCGCTCAGCATCTGCGGGCGGGCCTTCACCAGCTCGTCGTGCCAGTAGCGCCACTTGTGGGTACCGGTCGCGGTGAAGTCGAACTGGGCCGGAATGCTGATCTGCCCCAGCCGCGCCTGGAAGGCACGGGTGTTCACGCTCGCCAGCGCCTCCAGCGCGATGGCGTTACCGGTGTTGAAAACGTCTGCGGCGGAACCGACGCCGTCGTACGGGCCGGGGATGCCGTTACCGGACGAGATGTACATCGGCAGACCCTTGAGCTGCGGCGCGAACACGAACGGGTCCATGCGCAGCCAGGCCGGGCTCCACGGCGCGGCCATCGAGTCGACATTGAAGCGGCCGGCGTCCAGCATGGCCAGACGGATGGCCTCACGCATGCCCGGCGCGGACAGGTTCAGGTAGCCCGACATCGAGGTGGCCTGCTTGAACATGTCGCGGTGGTAGGCGGCCATCATGAGGGCGGCCGAACCACCCATGGACAGCCCCGCGATGGCGGTGTTGTTGCGCGAAACACCGTAGCCGGAAAGGAAATCGGGGAGTTCCCTGGTCAGGAAGGTCTCCCACTTGTAGGTGTACTTCTGACCGTTGGTGTTGGACGGCGACACCCAGTCGGCGTAGAAGCTGGACTGACCGCCGACCGGCATGATGACGTTCACGTCGTCGTTCGCGAAGATGCCGGGGGCGTCGCCCTCATCGGCATTGGCCCACGCATTGCGATCATCGCGGGCGCGCATGCCGTCGAGCATGTAGACCGCGGAGCTGCCACCGTTCTTGGCCCACTGCACCTGGACCTTGATCGGGCCCATGCTGGACGGCACCATCAGCTCTTCGAAGCTGCCCGGAATACCGCGGTGCATCGGGCCGAACGCCGGGGCGGCCGAGGCGATGGACGGGACGGCCAGGGAGGCGGTCGGGACCGCGAGCGCCGCCGCGGTGACGGTGGCCGCTACAAGCCGTGTGCGCCAAGCACTCTGCGCACGGCGTCGCGACGAAACTCCTCCCGGCACGGCAGACCTGCCGAAACGCATGGATATTGCTCCTTCTCTACCGCAGCACTGCGCTGCTGCGGTGTCTTAAGTTGTCAATCGCGTACCCCCGGCATGACAAAGCCATGCGCGGACATACGCAATCACCGCTCACAGCGAATCCCGACACTTCCCTGTGAGTGAAGCGCTACCACGGGTTGGTCACACTTGCTCGCTGGAGGGTATTCGACGCTCCGAGCGGTTGGCAAGGCCACGCTAATGAGTGGCTGGTTCAGTGAATCAACTCAGTCACTATCGCATACGACCGTAATGGTGCGGTGACCATATCGCGAATCCCTCGTGATGTCGCGGCAACATGCAAATCCCTTACGCCGCAAGCAACCTTGGCGGTTTCGCTCAGCCGAGGTTGGCGCTCAGGTCGGGCAGCATCTTGTAGACCTGATCCGACCAGTAGGGCCAGGCGTGCACACCCTCGGCGGTGTAGTCGAACACCGCATTGCTGGGGCCCAGGGAGTCCATGCGCGCCTGGAACGCGCGAGTATTCGTAAGCGCTATGGATTCCAGACCCATCCCAACCGTCACGTTGTACGCGTCCAGCGGGGTTTCCACGACATCCCGCGGACCCGGAACACCGCTGCCGCTGGAGATCCACATCCTGGTGCCGTTGTCCCTCAGCATCGGCGCGATTACGAAAGGATCGTTGCGCAGCCACAATTCGCTCCAGGGCGGCCCCCACATGTCGTCGATGTTGAAGCCGCCCGCGTCCAGCAGCGCCGCCCGCAGGGCCTCCCGCATACCCGGACCTGAAATGTTCAAATAGCCGGAATACGATCCGGCATAACGGAACTGATCCGGATGATAGGCCGCCAGCACCAGAGCCGCACTGCCGCCCATGGACAGCCCGAACACCCCGTTCCCGCGCGGATTGAAGCCCAGCCGGGCGGCGAGCGCTCGGCGCAGGTCCCGGGTCAGGAAGGTCTCCCAGGCGTACGGCACGGTCTGGCCATTGGTATCGGACGGGGCCACCCAATCCGAATAGAAGCTGGACTGGCCGCCCACCGGCATCACCACATTGATGTTCCACGCGGTGAGCGCCCGCTCGATATCGGTGTTGAGCTCCCAGCCGGAAAGGTCGTTGCGGGCGCGCAATCCGTCCAGCGCGTACACCACGCGGCGGGTATTGCCGTCATGGGCGCGGAAGATGCGCGACTTGATCGGGCCCATGTCGGAATCGACCCAGAAGTCGTAACCGCCCGGATCGAATGACGCATGTGCAGGCGCCATCCCCCCGATTGTCCCAGCCAGCGGAACCGTCACCGCCACAGCCAAAACCGCCAAAACCGCCCGGACCGAACCGGCCATTGACCGCTGCACCCACTCGCGTACCCGAACAGACCGCATCGACTCGCCTTTCACGAGCGTGGTCTCCGATGACCACATCCGAAATGCAGAAGCTGTTGTCGCAGGATCTTTCTTAGGCGCATATTCGGAGTCGACAGGCGGCGAAACACCCCCCGCGACCAAACCGTGATGGATCACCGCCCTGGTGCGAAACACCCGACGGCCGCCGTCCGCGCGGACGGCGGCCGCATCCGGGAGTCGGGTCTATCCGATGTGCGCGGACATATCCGGGATCATTCGATAGGCGTCGTCCTGCCAGTTCGTCCAGGCGTGCAGCCCGGTGGCCGGAAAGTCCCAGACAATGTTCTGCGCGCCCAGGGAGAGCATGCGGACCTGGAAGGCGCGAGTATTGGCCAGCGCCAACGTTTCCAGCGGCGCGCCGCGGATCAGCCGGTCGGCCGCCACGCCGAGCGGGATGTTCAGATCGTCGGGCCTGGGCGCGCCACTGCCGGCGGAGATCCACAGCCGGGTGTTGTTGGCGATCAGGGTGGGTGCGAAGACGAACGGGTCCATGCGCAGCCACTGCGGCCCCCACGGCGGAGCCATGGAGTCCACGTTGTAGCCGCCCGCGTCGAGCATGGCGCTCCGGATCGCCTCGCGCATACCGGGTGCCGAGATGTTCAGGTAGCCGGAGTACGAACCGGCGTAGCTGAAGAAGTCGGGGTGGTACGCGGCCAGGGTGAGCGCGGCGCTGCCGCCCATGGACAACCCGAACACGCCGTTGCGATACGGGTTGAAGCCCAGGCGGTTCTGCAGCTCCCAGCGCAGGTGGTTGGTGAGGAAGTCCTCCCAGGCGTAGCGGTAGCTCTTGCCCGGGCCGCCGCCCATGGACTCGGTGACGCCCGACCCGGTGCCGTAGGCCGCGGATCCGGTGCCCGGCGCGGCTCCGAAGAACGAACTGGGCGCATCCCAGTCGGCGTAGAAGCTGGACTCGCCGCCGACCGGCATCACCACATTGATGTTCTGGTCCGCCATCACCTCGGCGATATTGGTGTTGATCTCCCAGCCGCTCAGATCCTGCTGGGCGCGCATCCCGTCCAGGACGTAGGCGACGCGCTGGGTATTGCCGTCGCGAGCGCGCAGGACGCGGGTCTTGATCGGGCCCATGGTCGGGGAATCGACCCAGAAATCGAAGATGGCCGGGTCGAACGCCGCGGTGGCCGGTGGCGATTCGATCACCGCCATCAGGGGAACCAGCAGGGCGGCAGCGGCGACGCCCAATACCTTCCGTGTGAAGCCTCGAACCCGCATCGACCCAGCCCTTCTCGGTTTGAGCAGAACATTGATCACGCAGAACAGATCTTCGGTACAACCTGAGTATCGGATGCCCAACTGGGCGTGTCCGGTGCGGTCGCTGCGGCGAGTCGCGAATCGATCCTCAACGATTCGGTACCGCGCCCTCAGCGATCCAGAGCCACGCGCAGGTCTCCCAGCCATTTCCGCTGCGCATCCCTGGCGAGCGCGGAATCGGGGGCCGAAAGTTCGAACATGTGCCAGGCGCCCGGCACATTGCACACCGTAACCGAAGTGCCGGAATCCATGAGCCGGCGGGCATATTCCAGCGCCTCGTCGCGGAGCGGATCCAGGTCGCAGACCAGGACGAAGGTGGACGGAAGACCGGACAGATCGGTCGCTTGCGCCGGGCTGGCGTAGACCGGGACCGCGTCGGCGGCCGGCTGCGGCAGGTAGTGCGCGTAGGTCTGGGTCATATCGGTGTTGTTGAGGAACCGGCGGTCGGTGATCGCCCGGGCCGACTCGGTGTCGTGCCGGTGGTCGACAGTCGGGATGTACATCGACTGGTGGGCGATGGCCGGGCCGCCGCGATCCCGGGACAGCAGCGCCAGCGCCGCGGTCAGACCGCCGCCCGCCGACTTCCCAGTGACCGCGATCCGGTCCGGATCCACGCGAAGGTCATCGGCGTTCTCGGCAATCCACTCCAGCGCCGCGTAGCAGTCCTCCATACCCGCCGGGTACCGATGCTCCGGAGCGAGCCGGTAGTCCACCGAAACGGCCACCGCGCCAACCTGTTCCGCGATGGCGATGGCGGTCCGATCCTCGCCGGGCCGGGATCGGCCGAAAGCGAAGCTGCCGCCGTGGATGTGCAGCACCGCGGGCAGCACGTCCGCCAGACCCTTCGGCCGGTACACGCTGATCGGCACGAGATTGCCGTCGGGCCCGTCGATTTCGAGGTTCTCGATCTCGACCCGCGAGCTGTCCAGCGGCAACCGATCCATCGTCGCCTCGAAGTTGCGGCGGGTGGCCGCGAGGTCATCGAAGAAGTTCGGGCGCTCGGGCATCGCGGCGAGGACGTCCGCGAGTTCGGGATGGACGGCCAGACTGTTCACGATCGCTCCATGATCTCATTGATACCGTTTCTCTGGCATCAAACTATAGTCTCAATGAGAGGGTGTCAAGACATGCGAAAAGCCCCCGCCCGAGACGGCGGGGGCTTTCTGCAGCGTGGAGAGCCGGCGGTGTCAGCCGATATTGGCCGAGAGATCCGGCAGCATCCGGTAGACCTCGGCGTTCCAGTTGTTCCAGTTGTGGACACCGGTCGCCGGGAAGTCGTAGGTGACGTTGCCGGCGCCCAGGGACGCCATCCGCGCCTGGAACGCCCGGGTGTTCACCAGCGCGAGGGCCTCCAGCGGCATGCCCTGGAGCACCGACATCACACCCGAGACGTCACCCGGACCGGGCAGCGCGCTCGCGGCCGAGATCCACAGCCGGGTGTTGTTGTCCTTCAGGCGCGGCGCGAAGACGAACGGGTCCATGTGCAGCCACTGCGGCCCCCACGGCGGAGCCATGGAGTCCACGTTGTAGCCGCCGGCATCGATCATGGCGACGCGAATGGCCTCACGCATGCCGGGCGCGGAGATGTTCAGGTAGCCGGAGTACGAGCCCGCGAAGCTGAACTGATCCGGGTGGTAGGCGGCCAGGGTCAGCGCGCCGGAACCACCCATGGAGAGACCGAAGACGCCGTTGCGGGTGCGGCTGAAGCCGAGCCGGCTCTGCAGCGCGTTGGGCAGGTCCTGGGACAGGAAGGTCTCCCAGGTGTAGCGGTAGCTCTTGCCGGGGCCGCCACCCAGGATCTGGAAGGCGCCCGAGCCCGAGGACGAGCCCGAGGCCGAGCCGGAGGCCAGCTTGGAGGAGCCGGAGGACGAGCCGGCGCCGTCACCCACGCCGAGCACGCTGCTGGGCGCGTTCCAGTCGGCGTAGAAGCTGGACTGGCCGCCGATCGGCATCACCACATTGATGTTCGCCGCGGTCAGCGCGTGCGCGATGTCGGTGTTGATCTCCCAGCCGCTCAGGTCCTGCTGGGCGCGCATGCCGTCGAGGGCATAGACGACGCGGGAGGTATTGCCGTCGGCCGCGCGGAAGACGCGCGACTTGACCGGGCCCATGGATGCCGAGTCGACGTAGAAGTCGAACCCGTCGGGGTCCAGTGCCGCGTTCGCTGTGCCGACGCCGACCGCCGACACCCCGAACGGCAGTGCAATCGCCAGCGCCAATCCGACCACGGAATTCTTGAGCCAACCGCGGGATCTGTGACGTCTATCGCCTCGCATTTATTTGTCCGGCCTTTCCGGTCGTTCGGTCTCACCGTGTGCTCGTAACCACGTTTGAGGTCTCGGCGACCCTATCGTGTCTGGGCCAACGAGACGTTATCGGATCGTGACAAAAGTGACGAGCGCCACTGTCGGCGAGGAATGTGGCGCACATCAGCGCCAGCTTGCGACTCGAGAGTCGAATTCCGCCCCCACAGACTCATGCACATCAACTATCACTCCAAATTGCGCGAACCACTCTGCGCGACTTCAGCATCCCCGATAACACAACGCGAATACCGAAGGCGCGCTGCGATTCTCGAAACTCTCAGAGAACTCACCGCCGGCCCGCCCGGTTCACCCGATGTTCGCGGACAGGTCCGGGAGCATCCGATTCAGCTCGGCTTCCCAATTGCGCCAGTTGTGCACGCCGACGGCCGGGAAGTCGTAGACGACATTGCCGCCACCCAGCGCCGCCCAGCGGGCCTGGAAGGCCTTGGTACCGACCAGCGCCACCGCCTCTATGCCCATGGCCTCGATGGTCGAGGCATTGATGGCGTCGGTGGACGCGGGCAGTCCGCTGCCCGCCGAGATGAACATCTTGGTGCCGTCGGCCTTCAGCTTGGGCGCGAACTGGAACGGATCCAGGTGCTGCCACTTCAGGTCCTTCGGCCCGGCCAGCGCATCGATGTTGTAGCCGCCGGCGTCCACCATGGCCAGCCGGACGGCGGTGCGCATTTCGGGCAGCGACAGGTCCAGCGCACCGGACAGCGAACCGGCGTAGGCGAATTGGTTCGGGTGGAAGGCCGCCATCATCAGCGCGGAACCGCCACTCATGGACAGGCCGAAGATGCCGTTGCGAGTCGTGCTGAAGCCCAGGCGATCCCGCAGTGCGTTGGGCAGATCGGTGGTGAGGAAGGTTTCCCACCTGTAGGTGTAGGACTTGCCGGGACCGCCGGAAAGTACCTGGGTGGCACCGGATCCGGACTGCACGGAGGCGGTGCCCGCAGGCACGCCGAGGAAGGTGCTCGGCGAGTTCCAGTCGGCGTACCAGCTGGATTGGCCGCCGACCGGCATGACGACATTGATATTGGCGGCCGTCAGCGCGTGGGCGACATCGGTATTGATCTCCCAGCCGTTGTCGTCCTCGCGCGCGCGTTCACCGTCCAGCGCGTAGACCACTCGGTTGGTATTGCCGTCTGCCGCACGGAATACGCGCGACTTGATCGGGCCCATGCTGGAGTCGACGTAGAAGTCCATTCCGTCCGGACCGAACGCGGCCTGCGCGGCGGGCGCGCCCAGGACCGCCACCCCCATCGGCACCATGGTCGCCAATGCCAAGGCCAGCACCGACTTTCGCAACCAGCTCCGCGCCCCACCCTGAACCGTCACGCCCCGCATATTCGGCCTTCCGTCCGTGCGCCCCGGGCCTCACTGTCCACCCGCCCGGGTTCGTATTGCGACAACCGTTGCCGCACAGCGGGTTTCTGGTCGGCGCCGGGAGTACTCGCGGAGCTTATCGCGAAACCCACGCCGGGGTGTTACCAAATCGAGATAGCTAACCACAACTCGCACCCCTGAACGTGACGTTTCGGTCAAACCTCCGCACGGACAAGCGAAGACCCCGCATCCGGACAGGATGCGGGGTCTTTTCACACCTGCAGCGCGCGGATCACTTCGGCGGCGCGGGCGGCGCCGGCTGGGTCGGATCCTCCAGATGGCAGCGCTGGATCTCGTATTTCGGCACCCGGTCGATGCGGTACTTGGCGAAGTCGAACGCCTGCATCAGGTTGTGCCGCCAGCGGTCGAAGGTCAGCGGCGCCCGTGAGGAGGCCAGCATCGCCTGAGTATCCGGGCAGGACAGCGCCGTTCGGGCCTGGTCGCTCCACTTCTCGTCCAGGAACCACGGCATCCACGGGTGCCGGTCCACCATGCCGGTGTCCTCGACCACCCAGTCGGGGTAGAGGTTCTTGTCGTGTCCGATGCGGCCGTCGGTGAGCCGATCGGTATGCGAGGCAAGCGGATACGCCAGACCCATCTGGTCGATGACACGCACGTCCAGTGGGACGTTCATGCTGGTCATGCCCAGATTCAGGAAGAAGACCACGTGCTCGCCATTGCCCTCCGGCACCGGCGCGGGCACCAGATACCAGTTCATGAACGAGGGCGAGTTGATCAGCAGCGCACCGTCCGGCGAGTTGGCGATGTCCCGGACCATGGCGCGCATGCGCGGATAGTCCAGGTAGTCCTCGGCGCGGATCGGGTGGTCGTGCCCGGTATTGAGCACGTAGTAGATGCGCTCGTCGACAATGCCGTTGGCGCGGATCTTGGTCCCGGTGGTGATGGCGGTGGTGTTCGCCGCGAACAGCGCCCAGCCCGCCGTGCCCACGAAGGCGGCCGCCACCAGTACGAAAGCCCAGTCCAGGCCGCGCATTCCGGACTCACCCCGGCCGAAGCCCCGCGCGGGCCGCAGTGGCAGCACCGACACCGGCAGGAGCAGCAGGAACAGCTGCGGCAGCAGCATGCGGCCGTGCATGAAGTCGCCGCCGACGCGAATCTCGTAGACGGTGAGCAGCACACCGCTGCCGACCATGAGCGTCACGATCGCGGCGGGGGTGCGCAGCCACACGCTGAAACGGTGAATCCGGGCGCGCCAGTTCTTGTCTCCGGCGCCGGCGGTCGCGTCTGCGGCGGCCGGCTGCTCGGCCCGGCGCTGCCGGACCAGCACGATCGCGGCGATCGCCAGCACCAGCAGCGGCAGCCACAACCAGTAGGGACCCACCAGGTCCCACATGTAGATGACGCCCTGGTGCCACTTCGCGCCACCGGCGTCCTTGGCCACGGCGGTGTTCGGATAGGGCAGGCCGTAGTAGCCCATCCGCCAGATCTGGTATCCCAGCGGCACCAGGCCGGCCACCGCCACCACCAGGGAGCGGAAAACCCAGGGCCGCAGCCGGGTTTGCGGCACCGGCGCGCAGAACAGGATCAGCAGCGCCGGGGCGCCGACCACCGTCATCTCCGGCCGCACCAGCGGCGCCAGCCCGGCGAAGAACACCAGGCCGAAAAAGCCTGCGGGACGCACCCGTTCGGCCTGACTCCAGCGAATCAGCCCCCACCACAGCACCGCCAGCCAGAAGATGACCAGGCAGTTCTCCAGTCCGGAGGTGGCGTAGTCGCGGGCCGGGGGCAGCGCGATGTAGACCAGCGCGCCCGCGGGCACCAGCAGCGCGGACCGGGTGCCGCCCCACAGCCGGGCCGCGCCCAGCATGGCGAACACCATGGCCAGCACCGAGAGCGTGAGCGTGATGCCGAGCACCACGTACTCCAGCCGCATGTGCGTGAGCCAGCTGAAGAACCAGACGACGTAGGTCCAGGCCGCGCTGGTATTGGTCTCGACGCGTTCGCCCGCATTGAAGACCGGACCGTTGCCCGCCATCAGGTTTCGCACCGTGCGCAGGACGATCAGGCCGTCGTCGGCGATCCAGCGCCGCTGCCACGCGCCGGCCGCGAACAGTGTCGTGGTCAGCACGATCCCACCGATGAACGTGATGCGGGATAGTCGCGAGAAGCGTGCGGAGGCATCCGCACGCCGACGGGCGCGACCGACCGGCAATTGTGCCGTCGGTGCGCCCGTCTCTCGCTCTTCTCCCTCTACCACGTCAGGTGAGATAGACAGCGACACCCAGGGCTCCGATCAAGGCGACTGCGAGGAACTGGAGGACACGGTCCCCCAGGGCGATCTCTTCCGGCTCACCCGCTTCGCCGCCGTCGACGTCCACCGCGTACCGCATGATGGCGATGACGAACGGAATCATGGAGATGGCGAACCAGATGGTGTCCTTGGCGCGATCCTGCTCGAACGCCCACAGACCGTAGAACACGACAACCGCGGTGGCCGACAGGGTCCAGACGAAACGCAGGTAGGTCGGCGTGTAGTACTCCAGCGACTTCCGGATCTTGGCGCCGGTGTCGAGCGCGATCTTCAGCTCGGCGTAGCGCTTTCCGGCCGCCATGAACAGCGAGCCGAACGCCATGATCAGCAGGAACCACTGGGACAGACGGATATCCGAGGAGACGCCACCGGCGACCGCGCGCAGCAGGAAGCCCGAGGACACGATGCAGATGTCCAGTACCGCCTGGTGCTTGAGACCGAAGCAGTAGGCCAGCTGGATGCCGATGTACACCGCCATCACCACGGCCAGATGCCAGTTCGCGGTGAAGGACAACAGGATCGAGCCGAGCAGCAGCACCGCCGACAGCCCGTAGGCCAGGTTCACCGGCACCACGCCGGCCGCGATGGGCCGGAAACGCTTGGTCGGGTGCGCCCGGTCGGCCTCCACGTCGAGCGCGTCGTTGACCAGGTAGATGCCCGAGGCGGCCATGCAGAACACCACGAAGGCGATGGCGACGTGCCCGAGCACCGACAGGTCGGTGATCACGAGCGTGCCGCCGGCGGTCTTCCCGGCGGCCAGCGGCGCGGCGAGCACCAGCACGTTCTTGATCCACTGCCGGGGGCGCATGGCCTTGATCAAGCCGCCGCCCAACGTCTTCGGCGGTCCCTTGATGACCGCCTCGGCCAGGTCGGTGGTGGTCGGCTCTTCGCTCATGTCAACGGTGGCTCTTTCCTGGGCTGTCACTTGGCGAGTCTCTTTTCGGCGGCGAGCACGGCTGCGGCTGATGCTGCGCCCAGCGCGGAACCCGCGAGCACGTCGGAGGGGTAATGCACGCCGAGGACGACCCGGGAGAGCAGCATCGGCGGGACGAGCACCGCAGGCAAGGGTAGCCCGGTGAGCCTGCCCAGCAACACAGCCGCCGCCGTGGTGGAGGTGGCGTGCGAGGACGGGAAGCTGAGCTTCGACGGCGTCGACACGTTGACCTGCACGGACGGATCGTGCGGGCGGGGGCGGCGGACGATGCGCTTGATGACCACCGAGGCCGCGTGCGCGCCGAACGCGCCGACGGCCACGCCCGCCCACTGGCGGCGGCGCGGCTTGTCGAGCAGCGCTCCGGCCGCGGCGATGCCCAGCCAGCCCAGCGAGTGCTCACCGAAATGCGACATACCGCGCGCGGCCTTGACGACCGCCGGGTGCTGCCCGATGGTGCCCTGCACCAGGTTGATGATCTTGACCTCGGCCGGCGACGCGACCGGGGCCGCCGGCGCGTCCGGGACCACGTGCAGGCCGCGGTCCGGGCCGGAAGCAGTATGAGCAGCGGTCATTTGGGTTCGTTTCCTGATTCAGTATCGATACCGAAGACGTTCTCCCACGCGGCCTTGCTCGTGAGCTGCGCGTGCGCGCGACGGTACTGCTCGCGCACCTCCGGGAAGCGCTCGGCCAGCTCCTTGCGCAGGCGCATCGCTTCCTTGAACAGCTCCATGGCCTTTCGCGGATCCCGCTTACGGTAGACGACGCCGCGGCCGTCGGCAGTGGTAACGGTGACACCGTCCACCTGCGAGAGCAGGAACCAGCGCGCGTCCAGCGTGGGCACATTCAGCTGCGGGGTCTCATGGTGCTTCGGGTTGGCCTTGCGGAAGTTGTGCAGCACACCCTTGCCGAGCCGGGCCACCTTGGCGATCGGATTGCCCGGCTCGCCGACCGCGCCCACCTCGGCGTACGAGGCCAGCGGCAGTTCGGTGGAGGACGGCACGATCACCGCGTCCGGGTACTCCTTGCGCATGGCGTGCACCTTGCCCAGCGCGGTCGGCAGCAGCTCGAACAGCTTGTCCGGTCCGGCCAGGTAGTCGCGGATCGCCTCGTTCTGGATGGCGACCGTCGAATACTCCAGGCACAGCAGGTGTTTCAGCGTGGCCTTGATGGTGTTGACCACCATCGGCCGGCCGTCGTTGGGCAGGTGCAGCGACGCCACCACCAGGCGGTTGCGCAGGTGGAAGTAGGCCTGCCAGTCGATGGCGTCGTCCTTGTCGGACCAGGCCATGTGCCACACCGCCGCACCCGGCAGGGTGACGGTCGGGTAGCCGTGTTCGCGTGCGCGCAAACCGTATTCGGCGTCGTCCCACTTGAGGAACAGCGGCAGCGGCTGCCCGATCTCCTCGGCCACCTGGCGCGGGATGACGCAGGTCCACCAGCCGTTGAAGTCGACGTCGATGCGCCGGTGCAGCAGCTTGGAGTTGTCGCGGTCGCGCAGCGGGTTCTTGGCGAAGTCGTGGTCGTACTCCACGTTCGGGGCCGCGGTCCACATGAAGATGGAGCGGTCCACCACCTCGCCCATGACGTGCAGGTGCGAACGCTCCTGCAGGTTGAGCATCTGGCCACCGGTCAGGATGGGCGACTTGGCGAATCGCGAGAAGGCCAGCGCGCGCAGGATGCAGTCCGGCTCGATCTCGATGTCGTCGTCCATGTAGACGATGTATTCGGCGTCGGTGGTCTTGAGCGCCTCGTACATGACCCGGCTGTATCCGCCGGAACCGCCCAGGTTGGGCTGGTCGTGGATGGCCAGCCGGCCGGCCAGGCGGGCCGCGGCCTCGGTGAAGCCGGGCTCGTCGACCACCTTGCGGGTGCCCTGGTCGGGAATGATGACGGCCTTGATCTTCTCCAGCACCAGCGGGTCGGAGCCGAGGGCGGTCAGGGTTTTCACCGCGTCGGTGGGGCGGTTGAAGGTCGGCATGCCGACGGCGATGCTGCCCTCACCCGGCGCCTCGATCGGCGCGTACCAACCGCCGCTGCGCATTTCGACATGGCTGTCGGTGGTGATGTCGAACCAGATCCAGCCGCCGTCCTCGAACGGGCCCAGATCCACCTCGAACTCCACGAAGGCGGCGGCCGCCGCGCCCTCACCTGGCGTGCTGAACTCGTTGCCCTGCACGTGGATTCGCGAACCGTCGGCCTTGGAGCGGTACACGTCCACGCGACCGTGGCCGGACAGCTCCAGCTTCAGCACCACCGACTTCAGCACGCTCCAGCGACGCCAGTAGCTGGCCGGGACCGCGTTGAAGTAGGTGCAGAAGGAAACCTCCGACTCCGCGCCGATGGCCAGCGCGGTGCGCGTAATCGCATGCGCGCGACGGGAATTGGTCTCGGATTCCTCGAGGTACAGCTTGCGCACGTCCAGGGGTTCACCCGGCCGGGGCAGGATGATGCGCTGGAGCAGGGATACGGCACGAGTCTCGGTGGTCATGTCTTCCCGCGTGAGTTGGGCGGTCATTCGGCGACGTCCACCAGTGGCGCACCGGATTCCAGGTGCGGGCGCAGCACATTGTCGAACATGCTGAGCGCGGCGCCGATGGCCATGTGCATGTCCAGGTACTGGTAGGTGCCCAGGCGGCCACCGAACAGCACCTTGGCCTCGGTGGTCTCGGTCTTGGCGCGCTCCCGGTAGGCCAGCAGCTTGGCGCGGTCGTCGGGGGTGTTGATCGGGTAGTACGGTTCGTCGCCGGTCTGGGCGAAGCGCGAGAACTCGCGCATGATGACCGTCTTGTCGGTCGGGTAGTCGCGCTCGGGGTGGAAGTGGCGCGGCTCGATGATGCGGGTGAACGGGACGTCCGCATCGTTGTAGTTCATGACCGAGGTGCCCTGGAAATCACCGGTTTCCAGCACCTCGGACTCGAAATCGATTGTGCGCCAGCCGAGCTCGCCCTCGGCGTAGTCGAAGTAGCGGTCCAGCGGGCCGGTGTAGACGACCGGGGCGTCCGGGTTCTGGGCGCGGATCTCGTCACGCACCTCGAACCAGTCGGTGTTCACGCGGACCTCGATGAGGTCGTTCTCGGCCATCTTCGACAGCCACGCGGTGTAGCCGTCCTTGGGCAGACCCTCGTAGGTGTCGTTGAAGTAGCGGTTGTCGAAGGTGTAGCGGACCGGCAGGCGGGTGATGATCCCGGCGGGCAGCTCCTTCGGGTCGGTCTGCCACTGCTTGGCGGTGTAGTCGCGGATGAACGCCTCGTAGAGCGGGCGGCCGATCAGCGAGACGGCCTTCTCCTCGACATTGGTGGCGTCCTGGGTCTCGATCTCGGCGGACTGCTCCGAGATCAGCGCGCGGGCCTCGTCCGGGGTGAAGTAGCGGCCGAAGAACTGCGACAGCATGCCCAGTCCCATGGGGAACTGGTACGCCTGGCCCTTGTGCATGGCGAAGACGCGATGCTGATAGCCGGTGAACTCGGTGAACTGGTTGACGTAATCCCACACGCGCTTGTTCGAGGTGTGGAACAGGTGGGCGCCGTACTTGTGGATTTCGATGCCGGTTTCCGGGTCCGCCTCGGAGTACGCATTGCCACCCAGGTGATAGCGGCGTTCCACCACCAGAACTCGCTTGCCGAGCAGGTTGGCGGTGCGTTCTGCGATGGTCAGCCCGAAGAAGCCGGAGCCGACGACGATGAGATCGAACGGGGATGCGACGGTCACGGGTGCCCAGACTACTGTGTCCAATTGCCCTCCGCTTCGCTCCGGGCGGTTCGCGGCCCTGCAAGCTCGGTCTTCCCTCCTCCGCTCCTCCGCTTCGCTCCCCCGCTCCGTCAGTCCAGACCGAGCCGGGCCGCGAACCATCAGTTTTGCCCTCTTTGGGCTTTTGCCCCTCTGTGGGCTGTTGTGCAGCGGGCTCGGTTCAGTGGCGTGCGCCATCCCGGCGAGCGCGAAAGGTCGCAAGGTTTTTGCGCAGAGTTCACGTAATCGCAGACAGCGGCGTCATTGGAGCTGTGTTGCATATCGACTCGAAATTGAACGTCTGACCAGTTCCGTGCCGTGTGCTTCGCGCGCGTGCCGTTCGCTCGACCCGGAAGACCACGTACATGCACCTCGCACGCCTCGCCCCGCTCGTGGGCGCGCTGACCATCACCGCCCTGCTGGGCACCGCCGCCCTGATCCCCGCCGCCGCCCCCGCCCGCGCCGACGACGGCGACACCACCCTCGCCGCCGCCGAGATCGCCGACGCCGGCGATGTCTGCGGCAAGCCCGGCGCGGCCACCTTCGACGACGTCATCACCGCGGCGGCCACCGCCATCCGCACGGTGGTCCCGGCCGAGCAGCAGACCGCCTACGACCGGTCCGTCGACGACTTCCGGCAGAACGTCGCCGCGATCCACGTGCACCGCCACGGATTCCTGCCGCTGAGCCCCGACGAGGTGAACGATCGCACCCAGTTCCTCGACGACCCGATCGTCACCTACATCGTCAACAACCTCGACGCCATCCGGACCGGGCAGCTGCACCAGACCATCGCGGTCTCGCAGCTGAAGGTGCGCGACGTGGTCGAGGTGTTCATCCTGGCCACCCGGATCGTGAAGATTCCGGCGCAGTTCGCCGCCAGCCTGGTGCCGACCGTGGGCTTCGTGCTCAAGCCCATCGTGGGCGCCATGTTCAACGGCGTGAAGTCGCTGGCACGCGCGGTGCAGTCGCAGCTGTCGGTGGGCTGCGGAGCCAACGGCGTCTACCAGAAGCTGCAACTCGATCTGCCCGATGAGCACGTGGACGTGCCGCAGCCGCTCATCGACCTGGCCAACCAGCTGGTCAAGGCCGACGGCAGCTGCACCCCGCTGGCCGAGCTGAAGACCTCCGAACTGGTCGAGCGCACCCGCAACTTCCTCACCACCGCCGCCGGGCTGCCCGTCGACCCGGCCGCCGTGAACGCCAATGCCGATGCGCTGCAAGGCTTCCTGCAGAGCAACCGGGTCGCCGACGTGATGATGCTGCGCCGCACCGAGCAGCTCGGGCCGATCGTGGACGCGCTGGACTACGGCCCACTCACCTTCCTGGCCAACCTGGGCTTCGACATCTACGAGGGCCGCGCCCTCAACACCGTGCCCTTGGCGGATGTGAAGGTGGAGAACGTCTTCGCGCTCATCACCTTCGCGCTCGACACCACCAGCCTGCTGCTCACCGTCGGCAATACGATCGCCGGATTCACCGGCGTGGCCTCGACCATCACGACTCCGCTGGGCATCGCCCAGACCATCGCCTTCGCGCCCGCCACCTACGGTGCGCCGATCCTGCGCGGTGTCATGCAGTCCATGTGCGCGGCCTGACCCGGCAGCGACACGGAACAGCCGCCCGGCCGAAAGACCGGGCGGCTGTTGGTTTTCCGGCTCGGCGTCGCCCGATCACAGCCGCGCGGCGTACACGCGCATCGCGTCGCGGACGTACTCGGCGGTTCCCTCGCCGTGCTTGTCGTAGTTCTTCGCGAATCGCGGGTCGGCCACGTACATGTCACCGAGACCGTTGAAGTACTGGGCATTGACGGGTCCGCCCGTCGGAGTCGTACCGAGCCAGTCGTAGTGGCGCTGCACGATCGCCTGTACCTCGTCGCTGTCGACCGGGACTCCGTCCGCGTGGGCGCGGCCGTAGTCGGCGGCGATATCCACGTGGGTCTGGAGGTGGGCCTTCTTCTCGGCCTCGCTCATGGAGTTCCACCAGCGGTCGCCACTCTCCCAGGCATCCTTGCCCCAGCGTTCGATGACCTCGTCCCGGTACCGAGCGTGGTCGAATCCGTCGAATACCTCGTTCGCCATCAGTTGTTCACCTGCTTCCGTTTTGCGCAATGTGGTTTGCACCGAGGTGATTTGCCGCGCGATCCGGTCCTGCTCGTGTTTCAGCAATTCCAGATGGGTGCGCAGGGCGGCAGCGGTGTCCTTTTGACCGGCGAGGACTTCGGCGATGGCCGGCAGGCCCAGGCCGAGTTCCCGGAGCAAAAGGATGCGCTGCAACCGTACGAGGGATTCCTGGTCGTAATAGCGATAGCCGTTGGATCCGATCCGGCTGGGCGGCAGCAGCCCGAGGTCACCGTAATGCCGCAGGGTGCGGCTGGTGGTTCGGGCCACTTTGGCCAATTCCTGGATGGACCATTCGGCTGCCACGTTCGGGCCTTTCGTTTCCCCCTCGTTCTCCTCGACGAATTCAGGATGCAAGTTGACGTTGCGTCAAGGTCAAGCCTAGGCGCCGTCGGTGCACTGGGAGTAGCGGATGTGCACGCCCTGCTTCGCCGGGGCCGAGCTGCCGAACATGGCGGGCGGCGACGGCAGCCAGTTGGTCAGCCGGGTCATGGCGTCCTGCTCGGCGTCGGCGCGGTTGCTGCCCGAACCGCCGTAGTAGTAGGTGTGGTCGTCGCTCTCGGCGATGGCGCCGCAGCCGTCCCGGAACTGCACCATGATCTTGCAGCCGCGGTGCCCGCACTGGCCCAGCGCGTCGGCGTCGGAGCGGCCCCAGCTCGGGTAGTTCCAGGCCGCGCCGTAGAAGGTGCCGCCGTCGGTGCTCATCGCGAGCGAGCCGTACAGCGAGCCGTCAGGTCCGCGCTCGGCGCTCGCGGTGCCGGCCCCCACCGTCGAAACCAGCACAGCGGCAGCGGAAACGAACATGGTCAGGGCGAGTTTGCCCGAAAAAGCCATTCGAAATTCTCCCCATTCGGCAGCGGCGAAAATGGCCGCTCCGGTTGCACTCCCGTGGTGCGATCACCACTGCCGGAGTTCTATCACGGGCCACCGACACGGCCAAGTCGGTTTCGCGCCGGAACCGGCTGCCGCGCAAAGCGTTCCGAATAGGGCATCGAATCGGCCGGCCCGGACGTGACTTGCGCCGGGTAGACGGGCGTGACATGCTCCACGCGCGCGCTACCGGACTCCCGATTTCCGCGCGCGCACGAATTTCGATATTCGGGGGATGAGGAAAACCCAATGTTGTCTGCGGGCCGCGCCCGAGTTCTGTCCTGGGCGGCCGTGGCCGCCACCGCCGTGAGCTCCACGCTCCTGTTCGCCGGGCCCGCGGACGCGGCCGCACCGGTGGTGCTCGGCGGTGGTTCCGGCGTCTACGTCGAGGACCTCACCGACTCCAGCTCGGTCAACGACTGCACCATCACCGCCATCGGCTACGACAACAAGAACCAGCTCGTGGGCCTGACCGCCGGCCACTGCGGCGAGGTAGGCGCACGCGTCGCGGCCGAGTACACCCGCTCCGGGGGCATCGGCGTCGTCGCCGAGAAGAGCGAGGAGATGGACTGGGGCATCATCGTGTTCAACCCGGACCGGGTGAACCCGACCCGTCAGGTCGCGCAGTCGGTCATCAATTCGGTCGGTGCGCCGCCGCAGATCGGCGAGAACGTCTGCAAGAACGGCCGCACCACCGGCTTCACCTGCGGCCCGGTCTGGGAGACCAAGTCCACCTACTTCCGCAGCCAGGTGTGCGCCAACCACGGTGACTCCGGCGCACCGGTGCTGCGCGGCGACCAGCTGATCGGCATGGTGGTGGCGGGCACCGACTTCGACGCCGGGCCGGTCAGCATCGAGCTGCCGCTGTGCACCGGCGGCGGCAACCTGATCCACGAGCCGGAGCTGGCCACCAATATCAGCACCGTGCTGGCGGATATCGACCGCCACGGCGGGGCGGGCGCGGGCTTCCACGTCGCCTGATCTCCGAGACAGTTCTACGCCGCGGGGGGGGGACGGGGGACCCCGTCACCCCCCCCCGGTCTTTTCCAAAATCCTCTGTTTTTCCTTTTGGTTTTTTCTTCGTCCGCAGGTGGCCTTTCCTCCCCCCCCCCGCA
>NZ_JBHZCS010000073.1:49336-50491 GCF_042755705.1 Nocardia sp. NPDC059154 | reverse complement strand
GTGCACTCGTGCACCCTGTGCGGCATCACCTTTCACGCAGGAAAACGCTATGCGGTTGTCGCGCTCACGGTTTCGCGCCCGCTCACTTCCACAGCGCCGCGATGAAGACGTTCAGGATCGCCAGCCCGCCCGCCGCATGGGTCATCCACGCCACCTCCTTGCCGCGCTTGGCGTCCGCGCGACCCATCTCGGCGAAGGCCGCAACCAGCACCGCCACCACGAGTTTGGTGATCATCTTCGCCATATCGGGGTCCTTGCCCAGCGAATGGATCGACTCGGCCATGCCGAGCAGGATCACCCCGGTGAGGATCTGCACACGCGCGCCCCACACCATCAGCTCCGACACCCGCGGCTGGGAGGCGACATACCCGCCGACCACCGCCGCCATACCGAGCAGATGAGCCGTGACCATGAGGTTGTAGACGACCGTCATGACTGCACACGGTAATCCATCCACCCGCGACAACGACAGCCGGTAGTAACAGCGGTTTTCCGCCATCGTGCGGACCGGTCCCCAGGGTTTCACCCCCGCGCGGGCCGGGTAGTCCTCACGCAATGGTCCCCGCACGTCCGGTGGCGGACCACAGCTTCGTGGGCAGCGTGGCCGGCTAGGAGAATTCAGGTGGCGGTTGTACTAGTGCTGCGAGCACGCGGATTGGGTGATCTGCTCACCGCCGTTCCCGCGCTGCGCGCCCTGCGCCGGGCCCGGCCCGGCGACCACATCGCACTGGCAGCACCCCATCGCCTGAAACCCATCGTCGACCTCATCGCCTCCGTCGACGAAATGGTCCCGGTCTACGACACCGTCGGACTGCGCTGGGACGGCGAGTCACCGGCCCTGGCCGTCAACCTCGACGGCGCCGAGGGCATCGCCGAACTCTCCCGCACCAAGCCCGAACGCATTCTCACCTACCGCAATCCGGCCTTCCCCGACCTGCCCGGCCCGGAATGGCAGCCCGAGATGCACGACGTGGACCGCTGGTGCCATCTGCTCGAATTCGACGGCATCGCCGCCGACCGCCGCAACCTCGGCCTGGTGCCGCCGGTGGCCAGCACCAGCCACCGCAACGCCGTGGTCGTGCACATCGGGGCCGGCGCGACCGCCCGGCGCTGGCCGGCCGACCGGTTCGCCGCCGTGGTCCGGCATCTGCTGGT